>JANXXP010000325.1 GCA_025350595.1 Bacteroidota bacterium | reverse complement strand
CTCTCGAAATTTTTTTATATCCATCAGATATTTCCTGTCCGGATATTGCAGCTGTATAAGCCAAAAATAAGATTATAACTACCTTCTTTTTCATGCTAGCCATGATTATTTTTATTGAGGAAATATTCACAAAATTGTCCCTTATATTTAAAAGGAAAGATAACTGAAACAAAAAAAAAGTTTTAAATTTGATATAAGAGATCATGTATTCATAAAATTAAATTTACTCAACATTCCTGTTTAACAAAAGTTTCTTAATCATAAAACTATATAAATGAACAAGATCCGTACTTTAACCAAAATTTTCAGCTTTCTCCTAATCATTCTTTTCAGTGCAGCCTGCGATAAAGCTCCTGAAGCTGACAAGCTGAATATAAGCTTTGAGAAATATGTTATGCCTAACGGGTTGCAGGTCATCCTCCACACCGATCATTCAGATCCCATGATCTCATATGCAATCATGTATCATGTAGGTTCAAGCAGGGAGATCCCCGGAAAAACCGGGTTTGCTCATCTTTTTGAACATCTGCTTTTTGGAGGTTCTGAGAATGTTCCGAATGGCACTTTTGACAAAATTATAGAAGGTGTAGGAGGAACTAATAACGGGTTTACCACCCGTGATATTACAACTTATTATGAAATGTTCCCCAAGAATGCACTTGAAAAAGTTCTATGGCTCGAATCAGACAGAATGGGATTTTTCATTAACTCCATCACCCAGCATACACTTGCTGTTCAACAGAATGTGGTTTCAAATGAAAAAAGGCAGGGAGAGGATAATTCTCCTTATGGATTCACCGAGTATGTTATAGATAAGAATCTGTATCCATCTGACCATCCATATAACTGGGAAGTTATAGGTGAAATGGCAGATCTCAAAAACGCCTCGCTTGCTGATGTAAAAGCCTATTACGCACATTTTTACGGACCAAATAATGCAACACTGGTACTTGCCGGCGATTTTAATTCAGATTCCGTTAAAATAATGATAAACAAATATTTTGGAGAAATAAAATCACACGGGGAAGTTGCTACTCGTCAGGCTCTTATACCAGTTCTTGATAAGACAAAAAAACTTTATCATGAAGACAATTTCGCTAATGTCCCGGAGATTACTCTTGTTTGGCCTGCACCTCAGTCATATCAGAAAGATGCTTATGCGCTCGATTTTCTGGCAAAAATTCTGGCAGATGGTAAAAAAGCACCTCTTTACAAGGTCCTGGTAAAGGAAAAGAAACTTACATCAAGAACCACAGCTTACAATAATTCCAGTGAACTGGCAGGTGAGTTTACAATTACTGTCAGAGCCAACGAAGGAAAATCACTCAAGGAGATTGAGGAGGCTGTAATTGAAGCTTTTAACCGATTTGAAAAAGACGGAATAACAGAAAAGGATATTGAGAGAGTCAAGGCTTCAAGTGAAAAGAGTTTTTACGAAGGAATCACCAGCGTTTTGGGCAAATCTTTCCAGCTTGCTTTCTATAACACATTCCTCAATGATCCCGGGTACATTCAAAAAGATATTGATAACATTAAAGCCGTTACTCTTAATGATGTAAAAATGGCTTACGACAAATATATTAAGGATAAGCCTCATATTGTTACAAGTTTTGTTCCAAAGGGAAAGACCGATATGATAGCAGAAGCTTCCATACCTGCAGGTGTAAAAGAAGAGAATATTAAAGAAGCCAGCCAGGTTGAGATTACCGGAACAGGAGATGAAAAAATCGTAAAATCACCATCATCTTTAGACAGAACTGTAGAACCTCCGACAGAAAAAGCTCCGGGAGTTAGTGTTCCACAAGTATGGAAAGCCACTCTGACAAATGGCATCAGGGTATATGGGATACAGAATAAGGAGCTGCCTCTGGTTGAGTTAAGTCTGGTAATTGACGGTGGAGTTCTTCAGGACAAGATCGATATGCCCGGAGTCGCAAACATGGTAGCAAATGTACTGCCTCAGGGAACTAAAAATTTAACACCCGAAGAGCTGGAAGAACAAACGGAGTTAATAGGATCAAATATCAATATGTATGCCGGTCGCGAAGAATTATCAATAAGCGCAAGTTCCCTTTCAAGAAATTTTAACAAAACAGCTACTCTTTTGAAAGAGATCATTCTCGAACCGCGCTGGGATTCAGCAGAGTTTTCCATGGCACAAACCAGAACAAAGAACAACATAATACAGTCAGAGGCACAACCCAGAAGTGTGGCCAGTCTGTTATTCAACAAGTTGCTTTACGGAACTGAGAATATTTTTGGTTATAATATCAGGGGGACAAAAGAATCAATAGATAAAATAACTATCTCAGATTTAAAGAGCTATTATGAAAAGAATTTTTCACCAGGGTTAACGCGAATACTGGTTGCAGGAAATGTATCTGAAGAACAGGTTCTGAATGCTCTGAAACCGCTGGAGGAAGGATGGAAGGCAAAAGATGTCAAAGTGAATTCATTCGCTGTTCCTGCGAACCCGGAAAAGTCACAAATCTATTTTGTTGATATTCCTGGGTCGCGCCAGTCTGTGATTTATACGGGATACCTGGCTCTACAGAGAACAGATCCTGACTATATTAAGGCAGAATTCGTGAACTACAGACTCGGTGGTGCATTTACCAGTATTATTAACCAGATCCTTCGGGAAGAGAAAGGATTTACCTACGGCGCTTCCAGCTATTTCCAGGAAATGAAATCCAAAGCTCCTTTTGTTGCTTCTACCAGTGTCAGATCAGATGCAACTTTTGAATCGGTTAAAATAATAAAGGACCAGATGGAGAAATACCGTAATGGAATTGACGAAAAGGATCTACAATTCATTAAAAACTGTATGATTCTTTCCAATGCCCTCCGGTTCGAGACAAATGGATCGCTGGTACAAATGTTATCAACAATGTCTAAATACGAACTTCCTGATGATTATATTAAAAAGGAAGAAACCGTAATTAAGAATATGACAATCGATGAACATAAGGCAATTACAAACAAGTATATTTTACCGGATAAAATGTATTATGTAATTGTGGGTGATGCTTCAACTCAGCTAAAACCACTTGAAAAGATTGGATTTGGTAAACCGGTTCTTATAAAACCATAGTATCCAATAATGATGGTGAGTATCTGAAATTTCGAAGAATAAGACAAAAGACAAAAGTCACAAGACAAAAGGAAACAGGCTAATTGATGGATTGACTTCACTTTCATCTTTTTACTTTTATCTTTTGTCTTTTATTTTCCGGTCATGTTTAGTGAGCCCACATAGTACGCAGGATCAACCTTAATCTGAGCATTTTCGACATCAAGCTTAATGGTGTTAAAGAATGTTGCAGGGTTTAACCTGATTTCTTTTCCTGAGGCATAAATAGTCAAGGG
>JANXXP010000270.1 GCA_025350595.1 Bacteroidota bacterium | reverse complement strand
CACCCTTCTTGACTCAATCGAAAAAAAAATCAAGAAGGGTGAATTCAGAATCGGGAAAGAGAATCGCTAAAGGTATGCCCGGAAAACCACCTCCTGTACCAACATCAAGAATCTTTGTGTCAGCTGAGAAGCTGATGACTTTTGCTATTGACAAAGAATGCAATACATGATGAATATAAAAATTATCCATATCCTTTCTGGAAATCACGTTGATCATTGCGTTCCATCTGTCGTAGATATCTTTTAATTGTGACAATTGTTCTCTTTGAACCTTTGTCAGAAGAGGGAAATAGTTAAAAATTGATTCAGTCACTATCTTGTATCTGTTTTGATCAGTATATTATGCAGCAGCGTTTTCGCCCTGAATAATTGTGCTTTTACGGTTCCAACAGGAAGATTAAGTTCTGATGAGATCTCTTCATAGGAATATTCCTTGTAATAACGAAGTTCTATGAGTTTCCTGTATCCTGGTTTTAACTGGCTTACAACATTTTTAAGGGCAGTAATCTTTTGATGATTAATTAATGACTCTTCCGGATCAGGCATGTCCGATTGAATGTTTACTGTAAGGATATCAAGATTATCCTGTAAGTTATCGAAAGAAGTTGGAGAGAACTGTTTCTTTCTGATGAAGTCGACACAATTATTGGTAGCGATTTTGAAGAGCCAGGTGCTGAATGCGAATTTGGGTGTGTATGAGTCAAGATTTCTGAAGGCCTTTCCAAAAGCTTCGATTGTAAGATCTTCAGCGTCTGATACATTGTTAACCATTTTAAGCAGTAAAAAGTAGATTGAATCACGGTAGCGGTTCATAAGACTGGCAAAGGCTTTTTCATTGCCTTTCCTGGCCTCCTCAACAAGAAGCAGATCGCCCTTAGCCTTATCCGATAGATCGTGTGTTACTTCCATCTGTTTTTACCTGGTCTGTCAAGCTGGTTACTAAAAAATACCAATGCATTTATAACCGGCGAAAAGATATCAAAAAACAATGAATATATTGTTAACCCTTTCTCATTCAATTTTTTCTGGACAAGGGTAAAAACTATAATTTGTATTAAAAGTCTTAATCCAAATACTGCAAGAACGTAAGGCCATAGGAATATGAAAGAAAGAAGTACTATGAGTGTTATATAGAATATCATTCTTGATGCTGTCTCTGTAATTAAAATCAGCTTATCTCTGAGTTTATAAAAAGGGGCCGTTGTCAGATGCCTTTTCTTTTGTGTAAACCATTCGTTTATTCCTGAAAGAGGAACCGACCTGGTATGGGCCCCTTCACGAAACTCAACGATTGTGTTTCTTTTGGTAGCATTTGTATTAACGAAAAGATCATCATCGCCTGAAATAATATGATTATGAGCTCCATATCCTTTGTTATCAAAAAAAACAGATCGTCTGTAAGCAAGGTTTCGTCCTACACCCATATACGGAACACCACGGATTGCCATACCCAAATACTGCATTGCGATGGTCATGCTATCATAGCGGATGTATTTATTTAATAACCCTTTTTCATTAAGGTATCCACCATAGCCTAGAACAAAAGAAGTTTTATCATCAAAATGTGAAGCCATACTCTGAATCCATTTATCCGATTCGGGATGGCAATCAGCATCTGTAAACAGAAGGATTTCGTTCTTTGCAGCTTTTATTCCAATGAATTGGGCAAACTTCTTATTATGTGAAAACTTGGAATCCTTGTTTATAGATGATATTTTAAGGTTTGGATATTGTAAACTAAAAGTTCCAAGTACATCATAGGAATTATCTTCAGAACAGTCGTTCACAACAATAACCTCATAATCGGGATAATCCTGTTCCAGAACTGCGGGTAAAAAGGTCTTTAAATTCTCTGCCTCATTTCTGGCACATATAATTATTGAAACAGGTTGAGTTGAATTATCGACAGCTGCTGGTTTATGCAGATATACAGACAGATAAAAGAAAAGGTAATAAAATAACTGAATGACTGTGCTAAAAGCAAAGATTAAAAAAACTACTAAAAGATATAGATTATCATCGTACCACATCTGACCTCCATTTATGTCAGCAATATTAATAAGATAATTGGTATGACAAAAAATAAATTTCAACAATAATTCCAGATAATTTTCTAACCCACCATGGAAAAATTACCTTTGTGCTACGAAAAACAAGTTTGAATTATATGTTTAAGATTGAGAGCAGGGATAAGGAATCGAAGGCACGCACTGGTACACTGAAGACACCTCATGGGGATATTCCTACTCCGATTTTTATGCCGGTTGGTACAGGAGGCACCGTTAAAGGCATTCTGCAGAGGGATCTTTTGGCGGATATCGATGCCAGAATAATTCTTGGAAATACATACCATCTTTATCTGCGCCCTGGAACAGAAATTCTTAAAGCGGCGAGAGGTCTTCATAAATTCATGTCATGGGAACGTCCAATCCTTACCGACAGTGGTGGATATCAGGTCTTTTCACTTACCGGTAACAGAAAGCTTACCCAGGAAGGGGCAATATTCAAATCGCATATTGACGGCTCGAAACACATTTTCACTCCTGAGAATACTGTTGATATTCAACGGATTATAGGAGGAGACATAATGATGGTCTTCGACGAGTGCGCACCATGGCCCTGCGAATATGTTTATGCAAAAAAATCAGTGGCTTTGACTCATCACTGGCTCGACAGAGCAGTTGTAAGATTTAAGGAAACTGATCCTTTATGGGGCAATGAGCAATTTCTGTTCCCAATTGTTCAGGGAGGAGTGTTTGATGATCTGAGAAAATTTTCGGCTGAAAAAATAGCTTCAACAGGGATGGCCGGAAATGCAATCGGCGGGTTGTCGGTAGGAGAACCGGCCGAAGAGATGTACCGGATTATTGAGATTGTCAATGAAATTCTGCCAATTGATAAACCCCGATATTTAATGGGTGTCGGAACGCCTGTCAACCTCCTCGAAGCTATTGAACGGGGTATTGATATGTTCGATTGTGTTATGCCTACGAGGAACGGGAGAAACGGTATGTTGTTTACGAGTGAAGGGACCTTGAATATGAGGAACAGAAAATGGATTGACGATTTCAGTCCTA
Source organism: Bacteroidota bacterium (assembly GCA_025350595.1). Classification (GTDB taxonomy): domain Bacteria; phylum Bacteroidota; class Bacteroidia; order Bacteroidales; family VadinHA17; genus LD21. The sequence continues at coordinate 14,071 of JANXXP010000270.1, read as the reverse complement.
TTGACCCGGAAGGTCCTTCAGCAGTCAGTTTATTCTATTCAAAAGCTTATCTTAGGCATCTTATTATGTCAGGCGAAAATCTTGGAGCCCAGATAGCAAGCATACATAACCTGGCATTTTATCTGAAACTGGTTGGAGAAGCTAGAAAAAAAATTGAAGAGGGTAATTTCAAAGTATGGAAAGACTCAATGGTAAAAAAACTTTCGGAGCGTTTATAGATTCTCTGAAAATTAAAATTATTGATAAATATATAATCAGGAAGTTTCTTGGTACATTCTTCTTTAGTCTGGCACTGATACTGACTATTGCAGTAGTATTTGATTTTGCGGAGAAGATTGATAATTTCATGGAGAGGCATGCACCTGTTTATGAAATTATTTTTAGTTACTATTTTAATTTTATCCCATATTTTGCAACACTTTTTGCTCCTCTTTTTGTTTTTATAGCAGTTATATTCTTCACCTCCAAAATGGCTGTAAATACTGAAATTATTGCCATTCTGAACAGTGGTATGAGCTTTAAGAGAATGATGTATCCTTATTTTCTATCTGCTGTGGTTATTGCAATATTCACGTTTCTGCTGACGAACTTCGTCATCCCCAAAGCAAATCTGAAAAGGTTGGATTTTGAAGATACTTATTACCATCCCTCAAGCAAAAAGAATGTCACTGTTGAGAGTATTCACAGATATGTCGATAAAAATACCTATGTATATATGGGTTCATTTAATCCTTTGAACCGAAGAGGGCAGAACTTCACAATTGAAAAATTCAGTGATAGTGGCAGGCTTGAGTCGAAACTTTCTGCATCTTCAGTTTTGTACGATACAACATTAAACAAGTGGAGTGCCCTTAATTATTACATCCGCGAAATAAATGGTGATAACGAGGTATTCACAAAAGGGAAGCAAATAGACACTACACTTAATGTAAAGCCGGAAAGTTTTGCTACTGACCCCGGATTAGTTGGTACAATGACTTACCGTGAGTTAGATGACTATATAAAACTGCTTCAGCTTCAGGGTTCTGATGAACTAAAGCTTTTCCTTATTGAAAAGCACAGGCGATTTGCCAATCCGTTTGCTGTTTTTATCCTGACACTTATCGGAGTCTCATTGTCTTCGAGAAAAGTAAGAGGAGGAATAGGGATGAATATTGGTATAGGATTGATACTAAGCTTTTCATATATTCTTTTTCTGCAATTTGCCTCGCAATTTTCACTCAAGGGAAACCTTAGCCCAATGCTGGCAATGTGGATTCCAAACATTATATATTCAGTTATTGCAATGGTGCTTTATAAATTGGCGCCGAAATAGTTTGCAAGTCGTACTATTTCCTTAAAATTGTACCATGAAAAATAACTGTTAATAAAATAACAAAACAAATTAGTTAAAACTAACTATATGCCACTTAATAAAAAGATAAAGGAGTTACAGGAAAAGCGAGTGAAGGTACTGCTTGGCGGAGGGGAACAGGCAATTGAAAAACAGAAAGCTATGGGTAAACGTACAGCCCGTGAGCGAATTACGTCGCTTCTCGACGAAAACTCATTTAACGAATATGATATGTTTGTTGAGCATGATGCCCGCGACTTTGATATGGATAAAAAGTCACTTCCAAGCGATGGGGTTATTATTGGTTCAGGAACAATCTATGGAGCTCCTGTAGCTATTTTCGCTCAGGATTTTACGGTAGCCGGAGGATCTCTTGGGTTGATGCATTCAAGAAAGATTACAAAGATTATGGATCATGCTCTGAAGATGAGAATGCCTCTGATTGGTATTAACGATTCAGGAGGAGCAAGGATACAGGAAGGAGTGAACTCACTGGCAGGGTATGGTGAAATTTTCTTTCGTAATACAATATCGAGTGGAGTTATTCCTCAAATCTCGGTAATTCTTGGTCCATGTGCAGGAGGAGCTGTTTATTCACCGGCACTCACCGACTTTGTCTTTGTTGTTGATCAGATATCGAAAATGTTCATTACAGGACCTGAAGTAATCAAAACTGTACTCGGGGAAGAGATCTCAATGGAAGATCTGGGAGGAGCCAGGGTGCACAGCGAAGTTACCGGAAATGCTCATTTTTTTGCAATGAGTGAAGAGGAATGTTTCGACCAGATTAAGAAACTGATCACATTCATCCCATGGAATAATAGTCAGAAAGCAAGAGCTTTCGAACCGGGTGAACCCAAACCTGAATTTGATATTAATAAGATTGTTCCCGCTGATCCCACACTACCGTATGATGTAAAAGATGTGATCAGGGCTATTGTTGATAATTCCGATTTCTTTGAGATCATGGAGTTATATGCAAAAAATCTTGTGATTGGATTTGGCCGTATGGGTGGGCGAACAACTGGATTCGTCGCAAATCAGCCACTCGAAATGGCTGGTGTTCTTGATGTCGACTCATCAGATAAGGCTGCAAGGTTTATCAGGTACTGCGATGCTTTCAACATACCTATTATTACCTTAGTTGACCTCCCAGGATATCTTCCGGGAGTAGACCAGGAACATGCAGGTGTTATCAGGCATGGAGCCAAAGTTCTGTATGCTTATAGTGAAGCAACTGTTCCAAAATTGACTGTTATCTTAAGAAAAGCATATGGAGGTGGTTATATTGCCATGAGCTCACGGCATCTGCGTGCAGATTTCGTCTTTGCATGGCCTTCTGCCGAGATTGCTGTTATGGGACCTGAAGGTGCCGCTAACATCATTTTCAGAAAAGAAATTATGTCAGCTGCCGATCCTGATGCGATGAGAAAACAAAAGGTGGAAGAGTATAAAGCCAAGTTCGCAAATCCTTATGTTGCTGCATCAAGAGGATATGTCGATGCTGTTATTGAACCATCAGAAACCAGAAAATTCCTGTTGCATTCAATTGAAGTTTCTGAAAATAAGGATGTTCCAATGCCTAAGAAAAAGCATGGGTTACCTCCATTCTAAAACCCCCTTCCAGGCCTTCCGCCAGGGGGGAAGGCTTAAAAAGCAATGATTTAATACATTACACTATTATCATGACGAAAAAAGATATACTGGGATACCTAAATATAAATACAAGTCTTTACCAGACTCGCATAAGCACTAAATTTGAGAACCGGAAAACTTATAAACCGGCAGATCCGAAGGTAATTTTAAGTTTTATTCCCGGAACTGTTTTCGATATAAATATTAAACCCGGTCAGATTGTAAAAAAAGGCGAAATCCTGATGATCCTTGATGCCATGAAGATGAAAAATAAGCTTAAAGCCAACATGGATGGTAAAGTAAAATCCATTGCGGTTAAGTTGGGAGATAAAGTTTCGAAGGGGACTGTCCTTCTTGAACTAGAATAGGCCCTCCCATATCACAAAATTATTGAGATTGCGGGGTAGTTCAGGTTTTTCCTGAAATACTCCGTAAACACTCGATCCGCTTCCCGACATCAGGCTGAATAAAGCCCCGGCATCGTACAATTCCTTTTTTATTGTTGAAATGACAGGATGCTTTTTAAAAGCAAATTCTTCAAAATCATTTACAATCAGTTTTTTCCATTCAGTTACCGGTCGTTCAATAAGATTATTGAGTTTGACAGTAGGCTTTTCAGGATGACAGTTCTGGTATGCATCCGTAGTATTGATACCAACTCCGGGATTTAGCAGAACCATGTAATATCCAGACAGTACATCTCTGACTGATTCTAAAATCTCGCCTCTTCCTGTTGCATAAGTAGGTATGCTATTTATAAAAAACGGACAATCGCTTCCCAGTTCAAGAGCAATATCTTTTAACTCCTGTTCTTCAATTGAAAGGCTGAAACAGCGATTGATTATTCGTAGCATATTAGCTGCATCTGATGAACCTCCACCTAAACCGGCACCAATCGGGATAACTTTGTGCAGATGAATTTTTAAAAAAGGAAGAGGATGGTTCTTGCGAATTCTTTTTACAGTTTTAATAACCAGGTTGTCGTCCTGATTACCACCTGGATTTATTCCTGTTACAATGAGAATATCCTTATCAGTCTTCTCAGGTGAGACAATATATTCGAGAGCATCGCTAAGTGCGACAGAATAGAATACAGTTTCTATATCGTGATAACCATCAGAACGGTTGCCTGTTATGCGTAACCCAAGGTTTATCTTTGCTTTCGGGAAAACAATCATCTGACACCATTTTTAATGTAAGATTAGAATCTAAAACAACTTATGCAAGATGACAAATAGCTTGAAAATCAATTTTGGTCTCATCAAAGACTTCTAATACTTGCTTTTCGTAAAAATACCACTTGAAATTGAATTTATAGCCATTTATCAGTTTTTTAGCTTTTCAACAAGTTTTAAACATAAGTTGTTTGTAACAAAAACTTTGACTTTTAAAGTTATTAAGTATCGTTATTATACCTTTGAAAATGTATGGGTACCAATTTTAAAATGCCTATAAGTATCAATAAATCAATAGTATAATATAAATGGCAAAACAAAGAAACAGCACAAGACCTGCTATTACAGCTTTGCCTGATTTTGGTAAGGTACCACCTCAGGCCAACGATATGGAGGAAGCAGTTCTTGGAGCAGTTATGCTTGAGAAGGAAGCAGTGATTACAATTCTGGATATTCTCAAACCGGAAAGTTTTTACAGGGAAGCTCATCAGAAAATATTCAAAGCTATCTCTGATCTCTCAGCAAGAGAGTTTCCGGTTGACTTATACACTGTAACAGAAGAACTGAGATCGCACCAGGAACTAGACAGTGTAGGAGGGCCGGTTTATCTTACACAGCTCACTGCAAAAGTTGTTTCAGCTGCCAATGTCGATTATCATGCCAGAATTGTGGCACAGAAGCATATTCAGCGCGAACTAATAAGGGTTTCAACAGAGATTCAGACAAGGTCGTTCGACGACACTTATGATGTTACGGAACTTTTGGATTATTCTGAAAATGCACTTTTTCAGATCGCAGAAGGAAACATTAAAAGAGAAGTTGCCCCTATCAATGTAGTTATTAAGGAGGCTATACGCGAAATTGAAGAAGCGGGTAAAAGAGAAGATGCCCTTGTTGGAACACCTTCCGGATTCACAAAACTCGACAGACTTACTTCCGGATGGCAGAAATCGGAGCTCATAATTATTGCTGCCCGGCCTTCAATGGGAAAAACGGCATTTGCCCTGTCAATGGCTAGAAACATGGCTATTGATCATGGAAAAAGTGTTGCTATTTTTTCATGTGAGATGTCGTCGATTCAGCTGGTTAACAGATTGATTGTAGCTGAGACTGACATCCCGGGTGATAAAATTAAAAATGGCCGTCTTAACGAAGAGGAGTGGAAGCAGCTCGATATGAGGATTAAGAAACTTGTTCAGGCTCCAATATTTATAGATGACACTCCTGCAATTTCAATATTTGAACTAAGGGCAAAATGCCGCCGTCTTACAGCTCAGCACAAACTCGATATTGTTATTGTCGACTACCTACAGCTTATGTCGGGACCGGAAAATGCCGGAAGCCGCGAACAGGAAGTCAGTAATATTTCCAGATCACTTAAGAGTATTGCTAAGGAGCTCAATATTCCTATAATTGCTCTTTCGCAGCTAAACCGTTCTGTAGAAATGAGAGGTGGTTCAAAACGTCCTCTTCTTTCTGACCTTCGCGAATCGGGAGCAATAGAACAGGATGCTGATATGGTATTGTTTATTCATCGCCAGGAGAAATTTGGGATTCCGGCTTTCGAAGACGGGTCTTCAACAAAAGGGATAGCTGAAATCATTCTGGCAAAGAACCGTAATGGTCCAACAGATGACGTTAAGCTACGTTTCCGAGAGGAGAAAGCTCAGTTTCTGGATCTCGATGATTTTGATCTTGATGAAGGATCTGATATCAGGGATGGATCGCAAAGTATCACACTCGGTTCAAAGATGAATCATGATAACCTCAGGAAACTGGGCGGAGGGTTCGATAATGAATCAGATATCCATGATGAACCTCCGTTTGCCTGAAGAAGTTAGTTAAAGCGCAGTACAGCCTTTACACCAACACTTCTGTATTTCAGATCATCAAACCCGACATATACTCCAAACTCCCCCAGGAAAAAGATTTCACTCAGACTGTAACCAATTTCAGTATAACTCTTATGATAACGAGATGCGAGATATGAAAAACTGAGATTTTCACGTATTAGCGTATTACTTATTACAGGAAGCAGTTTGATAAGTAGATATGGGGTGGTGTATTTCAAATGTATTTCGCCAAAAGCTTCTGGGGTGCTGAGTGAATAAAATGATGGAATCATGAAAGCATCCGAATAATTATCGAGAAGTAAAGGAAGGGGCTGAGAATTGAAATGGAAGAAGTCGTAATAAGTCAGATTCCTGTTATCAAGAAATCCCCCGGCCTTCACTCTCCATCGGAAATCGCTGAATGCACCGATGCTCTTGCTTTTTGACGCTTCAACCTTAACCATATCATAGTTCTGAAGCTTATTTGTCATTTCAACGAATTCATTTATCCCATGTTGCCAGGTTACATTGAAAGTAGGCCACTCAGAACCTCTGGGAGTTTTAACACCTTTAGTTATTTTGTAATGCTGGTAAGGTGTATAGGTGATACGTGAAGTAAAATCACCATGTCTCTGGTCGCGAAGAGCATTTATCGGATTTGACCCTGAAGCCAGGTAAGTGTTTAAAGGAATGTTGTCAGAGTATGGTTTCGAATATTTTATCAGAGAAAAATTTGTATTGTTCTGAAGAACTCTTCTGTCCTCATAACCCGAACTTATCTCCAGTGTCATTCCGTTTACTATTTCAGTCCTGAAACCGATAGTCAGATATCTTGATTCATATAACTTAAGATAGTTTTTCTTCAATAGGAGAGAAGTGAATGTATTAATGAAAGTATTGATGCTGCCCCCGGTGCCAATATCCTTACTTATCATACCCGCCCGCATAAATAACTGTTGCTGTTTCATTCCGTTGAATCTGTAATTTGTATTCAGTCTCCACATCAATTGCTCCCTGCTGAACGCCCAGCGTATCTCGGGGGAAATGGAAAAAGCGTTACTGTTTTTCCATGATTTTGAGAAACTGAAATTCACTCCGTAAACAAAACCATCAACGGTATTAAATCGAAGATTTTTAGTAGCAATTAGTCCTCCGTTGGTAAATCGTAATCCTGTGGTATCTGACCATGTATGGCCTGAACTGATCTCTTTTACAATAGTTATGAATTTATTTTTACTTTTTGGTGTCACTGATTTTGTTGTATCGCTCTTTGACTCTCTGAGAGATGATACTGCTTTTGTGCTGTCTCTCATTTTCAGAGACTTTATTTCAATATCCGATAGTGGGACAGGTCTTATGGAAGCCCAATAAGCGCTGTCTCTTTTATTTGCATCCTTTTCAATCTTATGTGTTGTCCGGTCTATTATCTCAAGGCTTTTTTTACTGCTGTCTTTATTGGTTTTCTCTGATTCATTCTCCATCAGTTTAGCCAGTTTCACCATATCACGGTTGGATAACTGATCTTTTTCAAGGATCTTGTCAATTTGCTTTTTCGATTTTGATACAATCGAATCGGGTTTAGTAACTGCAGTTGGTTTTCTTCCTCCATAATCAGTAGAAATAGTTTTTGGTTTTTGAAGAGCAAGGTTAGGTTTTACCTCAATGTATTTTACTGAGCCTCCGTAACCCGCATCAGCTTTGAATCCCATTATTCCGACATTGATCTCAAATTTATGACTTACCGGCATCCAGATATCATCCTGTACAGGGATATACAGCTGTTGCACTCTTACCCTGCCAACCAGGTTGTCATTTACAAGATCAACACTGTGAAGGCACCAGAGATCTTCAATTATATAAATTGTCCCCTCAAACAACTGTTGACTTTTCCGTTTGGGAATGACTTGTATTTTATCGATTGTAAAATTTCCCTGAAGCGAGGCCCCAAGATATTTGAAATTGTAATTTGAAAAAGACTGGGGCGACAAAGGGGAAATAGCCATGTTGGCCAGAACTGGCTGGTAAAAACTAGCCTCAATGAAATCCATTGGCGATATGTCATTTCCTTGTTCCGGAAAGGTACTGTTGATAGATATTACTTTCTGAAAATATTTATCGGGTGCAGTAAATTCGATCTCATTGAATGATTCCATTAAAAATGAATCACCGGCTTTCATTGTTGTACTGGATTGTTTGCCAGATTCATTCCTTGTTTCAATTTTCATTGATTTCTGCAGAAGCTTGGGGATCTTGTTAATAACGAGGTTTCCTTTGAGATAAACCTCTGCTTTATAATAGCTTATATTATTCAGGTAATATGGCGCCAGTCCTACAACTTTCCGCATTATTATATATGCAGGGTCTTCACCTGAAGCGCTAATCCTTACTTCCGGGATTTGATAATACTGGACAGGTAAAATGATATTCTTTGTCACTGTCTTCTTATCAGCCAGTGTAATGGTTTCAAAAACAGGAGAATAGCCAAGACTCTGGTAGGTCACTTCATATTTCCCGGCCGGAAGTTTAATTTCATAGTCTCCTTTGGTATTGGAGGTAGTGCCCTGCCTGAGTTCCTGAAAATATACAGTTGAATATTGAATAGGCTCACCTGCCTGGTTTGTAATTTTCCCTTTAAGTATCTGTGCTGACGAAATTGAAGATATTGATATAAGGATCAGAAAAATATGGAAAAATTGTCTCATAAAAACTCTGGATTTTCAGAATAACGTTTAAGTTGTCGGAATGTTACTTTTAATCTTTTTTCCCTGCAACTATTATAACAATCTCCCCTTTTGGAGGCTTATTGGTATAATACTCTGATAGAAATGTTAAAGTACCCCTGATATTCTCCTCAAACATCTTACTCAATTCCCTCGATACGGAAGCTTCCCTTTCGGAACCAAAATGAACGGCAAGTTCTTCCAATGTCTTTACCAGACGATATGGAGATTCATAAAAAACCATTGTTCGAGTCTCTTCTGACAATCCGGTCATTCGTTTATTTCTCCCTTTTTTAGGAGGAAGAAAACCCTCAAAACAGAATCTGTCACAGGGTAACCCCGAATTTACCAGTGCCGGTATAAGTGCTGTTGGTCCGGGAAGAGTTTCAACCGGGATCTCTTTTTCAACACATGAACGGACAAGCAGAAAACCGGGATCTGAAATTCCCGGAGTACCCGCATCTGAAATAAGTGCTATTGTAACACCTGAAAGGATCTTTGAACAGACCGATTCAACACTCTTGTGTTCGTTATACATGTGATGCGACTGGAGAGGCGTTTTGATATTATAATGATTCAGAAGTTTCTTCGCTGTACGTGTATCTTCAGCTAATATCAAATCTACACTTCCAAGGATTTCGAGTGCCCTGAAAGTAATGTCCTTTAGATTTCCAATAGGGGTAGGGACAAGAAAAAGTTTACTCATCTTTCGAGAGTTTGCGTTTTACCAGGTCAAGAAGTTGCGTAACCGACTCATTTTCATTGCTATCTCCGGTATAGCTCATTATAACAGCTCTGGCATCAGTTATACTATCTGCACTGTCGAGACGCGCGATAGCCTGTAAATAAGCATCTTTATTACCATTGAAAACTTCCCTGATAAACATGAATTTTTCATTCACCCCGATTGCTTCCGATAAATTGGTAATTTGCTTTGTTTTAATAATACCTGTAATATCCTTATCAGTACTCAGACTTACTAACTGGTCATTGAAGGTGTTAGCAGGGCTGGCAAAATTATCGGCTATTATGGGAATCTTCTTCTCTTCAACCATGTGTCCCTTCGGTTGAGGTTTAGGTTGAGGTTTAAGTTGAGGTTGAGAAGGCTTAGATTGAGGTTTCGTCTGAACGTGAAATTCTTTAGCAGGAGGTACAATATCACCCATGGTCTTAAGAAGGGCTATAATCTCTCCTGCACTTTTGCATTTCGATTTCGCCAGCTCAACCTGGAGAACGGGTACCCCCTCGTAGTTTTTAAGATCATCAATAATTGCACGTGCTTCATCGAGATCTTTAATTATTATGTCAATGGTTGAATTGAAATCCATACATCTAAATGTTAGTTTACAAACCGCTTTGACAAAGATAATAAACTTTATTTGAGGTTTATTTTCTCAGCTATGTCCAATATTGTAACAATTAAGTTGAGCATTTTTATAAATTTGCTTCACCTCTCCATAGTGTTTCAAAAATTGTCAGTGGAAATATGGATTTTAAAATATTTAACTAATAAACTAATATAAGGTGAATAAAAGAGTCAGTTTTCTATTACTAATCGGGTTATTTTCAGTAAACATTACAGGTCTTAGTCAGCAAAAACCTCTTTATCCATTTCTTGACACAAGCCTTCCGGTTAACGAAAGAGTTGATGATTTAGTATCAAGGATGACGTTGCAGGAAAAAGTATTGCAGCTCTTTAACCAGGCGCCTGCAATTGACAGACTGAATGTTCCTGCATACAACTGGTGGAATGAGTGCCTTCATGGTGTTGCAAGGGCAGGCAAAGCAACGGTATTTCCGCAGGCTATAGGTTTGGCAGCAACATTTGATAAAAACCTAATGTTTCGAATTGGCAATGCTGTTTCAGATGAAGCCAGGGCAAAACACCACTATTTTGTCAGAAATAATGCACGGAGCATTTATATGGGACTCACATTCTGGACACCTAATATAAATATATTCCGTGATCCACGTTGGGGAAGGGGTCAGGAAACGTATGGCGAAGATCCTTACCTGACAGGAAGGATGGCAGTAAATTATATAAAGGGTTTGCAGGGAGATGATCCAAAGTATTTTAAAGTAATTGCTACAGCAAAACACTATGCTGTTCACAGTGGACCAGAGTATAGCAGACACGTTGATAATGTGTTTATTAACAATCGTGATCTGTATGATACTTATCTCCCGGCTTTCAAGGCTGCAATAAAGGAAGCTAATGTACAATCAATCATGTGTGCCTATAACCGGTTTCGTGATAAACCATGTTGTGGTTCCGATATTTTGCTGAGCAATATTCTCAGAAATCAATTTGGATTCAAGGGTTATATAGTATCAGACTGTGGAGCAATAAGTGATTTTTATACCGAAAACAGTCACCACATAGTAGCAACCCCCTCACAAGCACTGGGATGGTCGCTGTCGACAGGAACTGACCTTAATTGTGAGATGAGCAAAGCATTTGTTGAAGACCATCTTGAAGAAGCAATAAGCAAAGGGATGGTAAATGAAAAGGATATCGACGTTTCCGTCAAAAGGTTATTCAGAGCCCGTTTTATGCTTGGAATGTTCGACCCTGACGAACAGGTTGCATATTCTAAAATTCCAATGTCGGTGGTTGGTTCTCAGGAACATTTGGCGCTGTCGCTTGAAGCCGCAGAAAAATCACTCGTACTATTAAAAAACAATGGTATTCTTCCGCTTAAAAATGTAAAAAAGGTGGCGCTTATAGGACCCAATGCCAACAATCCTTCGATTTTAATCGGAAATTATAACGGTGAGCCAATCACACCCGTTTCACCTTTAAAAGGGTTACAGAACAGACTGGGAATAAAAAACGTATTTTATTCGCCTGGCTGTCCTCTGGTACCAGGTGTTTTTACTGATTATGAGGTTATTAACAAAGAAAATTACTTTCATTATGAAAATGGAAAGCGTACGAAAGGGCTAAAGGCTGAATATTTTCAGGATACTTCATTAGCAGGTTCTCCTAAAATTGTCAGGATTGATGACTCGATTGATTTTTATTGGGAAAAATCGCCAGTTAATCAGCTTGTTGATGAGTCATTTGGAGTAAGATGGACAGGTATACTTATTCCTCAAAAATCAGGTAACTATTTTTTTGGTGGAAATGTCCAGGTAAAAATAAATGATAAATCTCTGTCAGATAATGATATAAGGTTTGAAACGGGAAAGGAGTATAAGATTGAAGCTGTTTTAAAAGTTGCCCCATTCTGGTGGTCAAACAATCATCAACAGCAGTTTGCAATCCTGACATGGGTTGATATTTCACGAGACTACAGAAAAGAAGCTATTGAAGCTGCAGGAAATGCTGATCTTATTATTTTCTGTGGGGGAATTTCATCCAATCTTGAAGGTGAGGAAATGAAAATTGAAACCGATGGTTTTTCTCATGGCGACCGTACGAATCTGAATCTTCCGAAAATTCAGGAAGATTTGCTAAAAGATCTTTATAAAACTGGCAAGCCAATTGTTTATGTAAATTTCAGTGGCAGCGCTGTTGCGCTTAACTGGGAAAATGAAAACCTGCCAGCTATTGTTCAGGCATTCTATCCAGGCGAGGCAACTGGTACTGCTATCGCAAAGCTTTTATTTGGTGATTTCAATCCCTCAGGCAGGCTTCCTGTTACTTTTTATAAATCGATAGATGATTTGCCAGATTTTAAAAACTACGATATGGAGGGAAGAACCTATCGTTACTTTACTAAAAGACCACTTTATTCGTTTGGCTATGGATTAAGTTATACAACTTTTAAATACAGTGATTTACTTACTGATGACGTCTCTTCAACTCAAACTTCTCTGAATGTAACCGTTAATGTGAAAAATACCGGTAAATCTGACGGAGAAGAGGTTGTTCAGATCTATGTTTCTGATAAAGCCTCAGATCTGAAAGTTCCAATTACATCTTTAAAAGGATTTCAAAGAGTTTTCCTGAAAAAAGGAGAACAAAAAACGGTAACCTTTACTCTGAAAGCCGAAGATTTCTCAATTATCAAAGGTGATTCCAGACAAATAGTTGAGCCTGGAATTTTCGAGATTGAGGTTGGTGGTTCTTTGCCTGATAAGAATACCTTATTCAAAACAATTAAACTTACAGGGAAATCGATTGAAATAGAATAGCAAATGAATTTTGTGATCCATGGTGAAAGCGATGAACAAAGTATCTCGACGGAAAGCAATAAAAAACAAACCATTTTCCTTATTTTGCAGAAGTAAAGTTTACTTCAAAAAAGATTGAAAGATTTTACTAAATTTTACTTTTGTAGCACACAATAATTGCAGATGGACTTTCTTGAAAATTCTATACGACTCACTGAAAAACGGGGATCAATTGAGGTCATAACCGGATCGATGTTCTCAGGAAAAACAGAAGAGTTGATCAGAAGACTCAGGAGAGCGTCGTTTGCAGGGCTGAAGGTTGAGATCTTCAAACCATCATTGGATAAGCGCTATTCAGAGACCAGGGTTGTATCGCACGACGATAAATCAATTATTTCAACTCCTGTTGACAATGCTTCAGCTATTTTGCTTTTTGTCGGAGATGTCGACGTTGTTGGTATTGATGAGGCTCAGTTTTTTGATTCGTCCATTGTTGAAGTTTGTAATAAACTTGCCGACGATGGCATCAGAATAGTGGTTGCAGGTCTCGATATGGACTTTATGGGGAAACCATTCGGTCCAATGCCGGCCCTGCTTGCGATAGCTGAGTATGTAACAAAAGTTCATGCAATATGTATGCGTTGTGGTAATCTGGCTCAGTATTCTTTCAGAAAATCGGAAGAGGAACAGGTAGTGCTTCTTGGCGAAAAAAATCTGTATGAACCTCTTTGTAGAAAATGTTATAATAAGAGTAAGGCAGGAACATAGTAAATTGTATCAAAGTCGGCGCAAAGGACGCAAAGTTAAATAATGTATGTTAATTCTTTGCGATCTTTGCTTGAAGCCACCCCTTCAATCTGGCCCCTTTGAGGTTAATGGATTTCGAATTTTCAACATCCACTCAGGTTAGGGGTAATTAAGGTACGAAAAAGTTACACAGAGAAGACACAGAGTAAAATAGTTCAGGCTATTTCTCGTTTTTAAATCTCTCAAATGCCTCTGCTATCTTTGCCTGTTTAGTATCTCCTGAATGAACAAGCACTCTGTATTTCAGAACGAGTGTAGTCCCTTTTTTCATAGTTGTTTCAGTCCCGTTTTCAGGCCAGTACATCGGAGTTGGTGACATAAATCCATAATCGCGGGTGAACCATGGAGAAGGGTACCATGGATTTGAAGGATGCTGGAATATTGCCAAACCTTCGATAGCATTTCCACGCTTTCCATAGAAATCCATCCAGGGTGAATTCTTCCCGAAAG
>JANXXP010000225.1 GCA_025350595.1 Bacteroidota bacterium | reverse complement strand
TTAGAAGTTTATTTAGTGATGACAAATATTCCTGAACCGCACACTTTCTACAAGCACATTAAGAAACTTCAAGCGGGGCATTGTATAGTTGTTAAAAAGGGATCTGTAAGTGAACTTAGTTATTGGGATTTACCTGAGATTGATGAAAGCAACATGTTGGTTGATAAAAAACGGATATATGAGAACTTCAGCTATTTATTGGAAGACTCTGTAAAAATAAGAATGAGAAGCGATGTTCCTTTTGGCGCTTTCTTAAGTGGCGGTCTCGATTCTTCTTCAATAGTGGCTTTAATGTCTCAGATTTCACCCTATAAGGTTAATACTTTTACCATCGGATTTAACGAAAAAGCTTTTGACGAGAGTTCTTTAGCAGAAGAAGTTGCAATAAAATTTGGAACAAAGCATCATTTAGGAACAGTTAATGCAGCTGATTTTGACTCTCTTATTGAAAAAATTGCATTTCATTATGATGAACCTTTTGGTGATTCATCGGCAATACCTATAGATTCTGTTTCCAGATTTGCAGCGGAACAAGTTAAAATGGTCTTAACGGGTGATGGCGGGGATAAAGAAAAAATACTATCCATGATTACTCCAGATCATAAAGATAAATTTATATTTACCGGTCGTCAGTCAAACGTGGAGTCTATCATTAATTGTTTTGATGTTGCTGTATTGGCAACTTTTACCGAAGGATATCAAACACGGTAATGGAATATATGGCTCTTGAAAAGCCCGATATTGTAACAGATGGTATAGGGCCTTCCGAATTAGTGAAAGAGGGTTTTACCGGATACCATGTCAGAGAAGGGGATGCATATCAACTGGCAGAGAAAATTTTATTTTTACTTGATCATCAGAATCTCTGTTTTCAAAAGGGGGTTGAAAAAAACGCATTACTAAAGATATACCTCCAATTCATTAGCAGCAGGAATACCGGCTAAGGTTATAAAGAAATTAGAATAGAGCACTTAGAGTGCCTAAGGTGCCTAGAGCACTTAGTGTTAAAATGAAACAAAACACTCCAGCTCACTTTAAGTACTCGGGTTCAAGTTTAACTTCGTAATGCAAAGAATTTACATCATAAAGAATACCGGTGCCTGGATGATGGATGAGTTGGCTGCTTTTGCAGGACAGACAAAATTTAGTGTTCTGTTTTTAAGAAAGCAGGAAGCTTTCTACGACGATAAAATAAGATTGCTAGAAGAGCAGGGTATAACCGTTATTTACTTAAAGTCCAGAAATGGCTTCTCTATTTCTAAAATATTCTTTTGTTTCCTTTTTACAATCAGGCATTTACAATGTTTCTTAAACTTATATAGCTTTGTTTACGGGATAAAGAGCCTGGCATATTTCTTAAAAACCGATCTGAAATTATTTAACCGGGAACAAATTAATCTGCATTGTCAGTTTGCAACTCAATCTGCAATTCTGGGACTAATGCTAAAAGAATACTTCAATCCCCATATTTCATATTCGTTTACTTTTCATGCATACGATATCTATGTTAAAAACAATTGGTTCAATACATTAGTTGACAATGCCACTATGATTTTCAGTATCAGTAACTTTAATAGAAATTATGTCCTGGCCAAATATAAAATAAAAGATAAATCAAAAGTAATCTACTCCCCGCTGGGTGTTTTTTCGCCCATTGTTATAGAGGAACCAAAAACATCCGCTGCTCTCAGAATCGGGTTTTTAAGCTATTTCGTTGAAATGAAGGGGATAATGTATTTAATGCCTGCTATCAAAGAACTCAAGAAATTGAATCTTCCTTTTATTTTTCACATAGCCGGCGATGGTCCGCTCAAGGATGAAATGCTATCCTATATTGAGAAAAATGACCTGTCGGACAATGTAAAGTTTCATGGACTTATTAAAAATGAAGAGAAAGATTTGTTCTTCCGTGATCTTGATGTTTTTATCCTTCCTTCAATTTCAAAAGGTATGGAAACAGATGGACTGCCTGTCGTACTTATGGAAGCGGTTAGTTATAGCTTACCAATAATCAGCACCAATATATCCGGAATCCCTGAGATCTGTATTAATGATTACAATGGATATCTGATTGAACAAAAGAATGTTGCTGAAATTGTTAATGCTATAACCAAATTTAGGAAAAACTCAAATATCTGGCCTGAATTTTCACGAAACTCCCTTGAAATCTCAAAGCAGTATAATATCACAATTAACTCCGGTAAGAAACTTAAGATAATGGGGTGGGAATAGAAGAATTTAAGATTACAGATTTAAGATTTAACTGATGATAAAGAGAGTTGAAGATTTGGAGGTTTAGCAATTATCCAGAGTTCTGGTAAAGGAAGTCTTTGTAATTACTCAGGAACTTGAATTTCAGAAACAAAGAAACATTTGACAACCTTCAAAAACAAACAATAACTATTTCTAAATCACTTAGCGGTATTATTAAGTATCTATCATCTATAACCAAATAATCTTAAATCTTGAATCTTCAATCTTTAATCTGTAATAAAACATGTGCGGAATCTGTGGAATCATAAACCTGAATCTTAAGCCGGTAGAAGAGTCAAAACTTCATCTCATGATGGGGGCGATGAAGCATCGGGGGCCAGATGATGAAGGGGTTTTTATTAAAGAGAACATTGGTCTTGGTTTTGTGAGGTTAAGCATTATCGACCTGTCAATGGCAGGTCACCAGCCAATGGTTTCTGCCGATAAAAGATATGTTATTATATTAAACGGAGAGATCTATAATTACATCGAGCTGCGTGAAGAATTAAAGAACAAAGGATATGTCTTTAGATCAGGTTCAGATACGGAAGTTTTGCTGAACAGTTATATAGAATGGGGCGAAGCGTGCCTCCACAGGCTTAACGGGATGTTTGCATTTGTAATATTAGATACTCTTATAAACGATCTTTTTGCTGCCCGCGACCGATTCGGTATTAAGCCATTTTACTATTACCTCGATAAGGATCTATTAGTGTTTGCATCGGACATTCCACCCTTACTTAAAATCATAGAACATAAAAAAGAACCGGAAGACTCAATAATATTCGATTATCTGGTTTTTAACCGTACCAATCATTGTGAAAAGACTTTTTTCAAAAATATT
>JANXXP010000217.1 GCA_025350595.1 Bacteroidota bacterium | reverse complement strand
CGATCTCCCGGGTACTCCATACTTTTTACAATTTACACTATCAGTAAGAATATGGGGCATGGCATTTTTAAGCTGGGTTCCTTCCTCAAGTACAATTATATATTTATCCTTCAATAAAACAATACCCGGTTTTTTATAGGTCCATGGCTTTTTGTATTGTTTTCTGAACATGGCTGTCATCCATATTGGAAAATCTATAGCTGTTGTATCAAGTGTGCTGAAATATTTACCTGTCCAACCTGAAAATTTAATACCAAGTTTTTCCTGAGTTCTGAAGGACTCAAATTCTGCTGTTGGGTAGTCAAAAGAATTATACTCCATAATAATCAGCTTATTCCTGTCTTTCATTTCTTTAATGAGCAGAAAATCAGTATTATTCAGACCACCATATAGTATCCTTGATTTTCGGCTTCTGTTAATCCCTGAGTACCAGTCATTAAAAAATACTCCATAAGTATCGGCAAAATATATGGCATCATTTTTTTCAGCCAGACCAATAATATCTTTCAGATGGTAATCATTCCTGTCCCATAATTTTTCACGCAGGGAGATTTTTGGTGTGAATCCATAATAATCCTTCTTATAATTATAACTTCCCCCTTCTTTCTTAACGAATCTCTCATTTGTAAGGATCCAGTCAAATGACTTATGCTTTTCACGGTTAGCGTTTGGCACAGTCTTATCAACTAAAATAATATCCAATGGCTTTTTGGATTGAAAAGTCCATCGGATCAGGTTAATTACCGGCAGGGCAATTACAACTGCCAAAATGATAACTACAATAAGCAGGGCTTTTTTCATAACTGGATATATCTGAATGTATTCAAATACAATAACTAATATCGATTAAAGGCCAAATGTAAATTTCAACTGTTAAAAGTATTAATTTATTTATTTTAATGAAAATAATTTTGATGCAATTTAATAAAAAATATTGAACCGCAAAACTCTTAGTAGCCGCAAGCTGAATTATTACCTCTTTTGTCTGCTCCGCTAACCTTTTTACCATCAGGAAGCAACATAATTGCATTAACTCTTCCTATTGATGATCTGACTTTTAGCTCGTAGCCCATATTAGTGAGCTTTTGGTAAGCAAGACTGTCAATCCGGTTCTTCTCAAAGTATACCAGCTCAGGAAGCCATTGATGATGAAATCTAGCTGCATCAACAGCTTCCTCTAAACTCATTCCAAAATCCAGAACATTCACAATAACCTGAAATACAGAGGTTGGGATAGTAGAGCCTCCGGGAGAGCCAACGACTAAAAAAAGTTTTCCATCTTTTTCAACAATTGCAGGTGTCATAGAACTCAGCATCTTTTTTCCGGGTTGTATTGAATTGACATCACCTCCGACAAGACCATACATATTCGGGACACCTGGTTTAACAGAAAAATCGTCCATTTGATTGTTTAGAAGGAATCCTGCACTATCTACTACAATACTATTCCCGAAAGTATCATTCAAGGTTGTTGTTACTGATACCGCATTTCCTTTTGAATCAACTACAGAATAATGTGTAGTTTCTTCGCTTTCATGTTGTTCCGGATATCCATGAGTTGTCTGGGATGAAGGAGTAGCTTCATTTTTATTATAATTACTCATTCTGTTAATCAAATATTTTTTATTTACTAACTGATTAACTGTTACTATCATTGACTCCGGATCGCCCATAAATTCAGAACGGTCTGCGAAAGCTCTCCTTTCAGCTTCTACCATAAGATGTATTGTTTGAATGGAGTTAAATCCCCATTCACGAATCGGAAATGGTTCTACCATACCGAGTAGTTGTAACAAAATTATCCCTCCACTGGAAGGAGGCGGAACAGTAATAATTTTATATCCTTTATAATCAGAATAAAGAGGTACTCGTAAAACTGATTTGTATTCACTTAAATCACGTTCGGACATAATCCCGTTTCCTTTTTTCATTTCCCTCAATAAAAGATGTGCTGTTCTTCCTGAATAAAACCCATCTCTGCCATAATCCCTGATCCTTTTAAGAGTTTCAGAAAGGTCTTTTTGAATCATAATTTCACCTTCTTTCCACAGCGAATCTTTAACAAAAGCTGTTTTGCCTGAGTTTCTCGCAACGAATTTCGACCTGTTGGAGTTGAAATCTTCAGCCTGTTCCCTGGTCAGGATAAAACCATTTTCTGCAAGATCTATTGAAGGCTGAATAACATCTTTAAAGGATAGTTTTCCGTATCTGGAATGGGCAGTTATCAGTCCATCGACAGTACCTGGTACACCGCTTGCCAGATGAGTACCGGTACTTAAACCTACCTTAACATTTCCGGATTTATCAAGAAACATATTGCGTGATGCAAGTAAAGGAGCTTTCTCCCGATAGTCTATCACATCTGATTTTCCATCATTTGTCCTGATAACCATAAATCCTCCCCCTCCAATATTTCCAGCTTCCGGAAAGCATACTGCCAGCGCAAATTCAGTAGCCACTGCAGCATCAATAGCGTTGCCACCTTTCTGCAAGATTTTTATTCCAACTAAAGAACTTAGGAGGTTAGCAGATACAACCATTCCACTATCGGCTGTAATTCCAGATTTTTCTGCATTAACAATAACCTGTTTAGGTGATTTGACAGTACAAGCTGATATTAAAATTATAACCAGAAAGAGTGATATACATCTATTCATGAAAAGAAACCTTATTGTGTTTCGCAATAATAACTAAAACTAGTAATAAATGGTTGCATGAAGATATTATCTGCAAGAACAAAAAGGTTTTTATTACTTTTACACAAATATTTTTTTAATGCTGCCAAATCAACCACTTGCTGAAAGGCTCAGACCGAGAGAACTTGGAGAATTTTGCGGTCAGGAGCACCTGGTAGGCAATAATGCTGTTTTAAGGAAAGTTATTGAATCGGGAAATATCCCTTCATTTATCTTATGGGGCCCACCGGGAGTTGGAAAAACAACCCTCGCATTGATTATTGCAAATACTCTTAAAAGGCCTTTCTTTCATTTAAGTGCAGTTCATTCAGGTGTTAAAGATGTTAGAGAAACTATCGAGAAGGCAAAGAATCAGCAATTCTTTAACCAGCCTAATCCTATTCTCTTCATTGATGAGATACATCGGTTTAATAAATCCCAGCAGGATTCATTATTAAGCGCTGTTGAACAGGGCGTCATAACCCTAATTGGAGCTACTACTGAGAATCCTTCTTTTGAGGTTATTTCTCCACTCCTTTCACGGTGCCAGGTATATATAATGAAGCCTTTAACCGAGGAGGAACTTGTAAAATTAGTGAATAAAGCTCTTAAAAAGGACAGCTATCTTTCTACTTACAATATTGAAATAACAGAATATGAGGCATTTATACGTGTTTCAGGAGGTGATGCAAGAAAGCTTTATAATGCTCTTGAGTTGGTAGTAAGTTCGGAAGCTGATGAAGCATCCTCTGAAAAAATAATAATTGATAATGAAAAGGTTTTAAAGCATGTTCAGAAAAACCTGGCTCTTTACGATAAAAACGGAGAACTGCATTATGACATTATATCAGCATTCATTAAATCTCTCAGGGGAAGTGATCCGAATGCAGCTGTTTATTGGCTTGCCAGAATGGTTGAAGGAGGCGAGGATCCTAAATTTATTGCCAGAAGAATGCTGATACTGGCTGCAGAGGACATTGGACTTGCAAATCCGAATGCCATACTTCTTGCCCAGGCATGTTTTGAAGCTGTAAACGTTATAGGGTGGCCTGAATCGAGAATTATTTTATCAGAGGCAGCAATATATCTTGCTACTTCTCAAAAAAGTAACTCGGCTTATATGGCAATAGAGGCTGCGATCGGAATAGTTAAAAGTGATGGAGATCTGCCAGTACCATTACATATTAGAAATGCTCCTACAAAACTCATGAAAAACCTGGGATACGGAAAAGAGTACAAATATGCACACAACTATACCGGTAATTTTGTTCCAGAAATATTTCTACCTGAAAAGTTAAATGGAACCTTATTTTATGATCCGGGAGTCAACTCCAAAGAGGAGGAAATCAGAAAAAGATTGTCTGTGATGTGGAAAGACATCTATAATTATGACAAGAAATAAATCTGTAACTCTCTGTGTCTCCTCTTCCTTTAAATCGGGACAAGTTGTGCAACTCTGTGCAAGTTCTTTATCTGCACAGAGGAAATTCTGAGTAGACATATTGGGACACAGAGAAAAATGACTCAGTCGCTTTTATTAGAATTATTTTTTTAATTTTGTTTTCATATGTCAAAAACTGGAATACAAATTCCCGGATTACAATTTGGAGAGACTGGCAACTTTCTTCTCATTGCTGGGCCATGTGTGGTAGAAAGTGAGGAAGTAGTATTTGAAACAGCTGAGCATTTGAAAAAGTTGTCAGAAAAGTACATGATCCCTTTTGTCTTTAAATCGTCGTATAGAAAAGCAGTAATAAGTGTTGGAGCCGATGGTATTTTTATTGAAACTCACCCTAAACCGGCAGTGGCTAAGTCAGATGGCGCAAATATGTTGAAGCTCTCTGAAATGGAAAAACTATTAATTAAACTCGTTGCATTAAGAAAAACAATAAATTCATTTTAAGTACCTTAATTTTAAAACCAATTACATGAAAAAAATTCTATTCGTATTAGCAGGACTAGTAGCAGTTACTGCTATTAATGCTCAGACAATTAGTGAAATTGTCAAAAACTATTCTGCAGCAATCAAGCAAGATAAGCTGGCAAGCGTAAAAACTATAAAAATTACCGGCAAAATGTCGGCCATGGGCATGGAAATGCCAATGGTTATGTTTATGAAGAACCCTAAAAAAATCAAGACTGTTATAACTTTTAACGGACAGGATATGGTTACTACGTTTGATGGTGAAAAAGGATATATGATAAATCCAATGATGGGTTCATCAGATCCGGTTGAACTAACAGGTTCTCAGTTAAAACAGGCTCAGAATAATAACGCTTTCGATAATTCTCTGCTTAATTATTTTAAAAATGGACAGTTGACACTTGAAGGTGTTGAGAATGTAAATGACAAACCGGCTTTTAAATTAAAAGCA
>JANXXP010000207.1 GCA_025350595.1 Bacteroidota bacterium | reverse complement strand
TCTTAGTTTTGGATATTTAGATCAGTCAGGTATCAGCAAACCTGCAAAATTTGATGATTTTAAGCGTTATAACGGATCAGTTCGTATTGGTACAAATATTACAGATAAACTTAGAATTTATACCGGAGCTATGTATTCTAAACGTGTTAAAAGATATCCTTATGCGACTAACTCTACAACTGCAGACCCATGGTTGTATCTTTATCGCTGGGGGCCTACCTATCCAATGACTACTGAAGATGGAGATCCGATAAGAAGCCCGGCATCAGAATTGGCGCAGTCTAATACAGCTTTCCAGGAATATAATTATATGAGTCTTAACGGGGGTTTATTATTTACCCCTCTAAAAGGCTGGAATATAAATTTTGACTATACACACGCCAATCAGGAGTATACTACTAAAAGACCCGGTACGCGTTTCACAGCTCGCGACAGCTGGTCGGCTCCGGTTATTAAAAATGACCTCGCCGGAAACAGAATTTATATGAACGATTTAGGTCTGGTTGTACCCTCTGATGATCCGGGAGCAATGCCGGCTTATCAATTAAATATGTGGACTTATACGGGTGTTGGCTCAAATCCTGACCACGTTTATCGATATGTTAAAAATGATCAGTGGAATACATTAAACCTGAACAGCACATATGAGATGAATATTAATGAGGCACATAAATTAAAATACATGGTGGGAATTAACAAAACAGGTTATGCGTACGCTTACAACTGGTCCCAAACTACCCAGTTAATTGATTATACAAATCCTCAATTTGACCTAGCAACTGGTACCCAGACAACCAGCGGTGGTGAATATTGGGAATCTCAATTAGGTTACTATGGACGTGTAAACTACAATTATAAAGAGATATATTTATTAGAAGGAAATCTAAGATACGATGGGACCTCAAAATTTCCCACAGATCTTAAGTGGCGTTGGTTCCCTTCATTCTCTGCCGGCTGGCGTGTCAATGAAGAATCCTGGATGGAATGGGCAAAACCTGCTCTTAGCGCATTAAAACTTCGTGGTTCCTGGGGAACTATCGGCGACCAATCTGTGTCTAACTCTCTTTATATCCCAACCATGTCAGGTTCACAAAATGCCTGGTTACTTTCAGGTGCTAAATTGTACCAGTTTAGTACTCCTACTGCGGTCTCATCATCCGTTACATGGCAGGATATAACTACTCTTGACTACGGAATTGATGCGCGTTTTCTGAATAGTAATTTAGGAATTACGCTTGACTGGTTTCAACGTGATACCAAAAACATGATAGTGCCACAGGAAGGAATACCAACAACTTTTGGCGCAGGAGCCCCGCAAAGTAACTTTGGATCATTAAATACAAAAGGGATTGAAATACAGATAGATTATAATCATCAATTCAATAATGGGTTAGGCATTAATTTAACTGCAACTTTTAGCAATGCTATTACAACGATTACAAAATACGGGTCAACTAAAAGTATTGATTCCTGGTACGTTGGTAAAAATTATGGCGAAATATGGGGTTATGAAACAGACAGATTATACCAAACTGATGATTTTCAATATGATGATAATGGCAAATTAATTACCGGACTTACAGCGGATGGATTATACACAATAAACCTTTTAGCTGATCCTGATGCAGCAACTCAGGGAAGATTGCAGGCAGGGAACTTTAGATTCGGCCCGGGTGACGTAAAATTTCGGGATGTAAATGGAGACGGTGTCATTAATCCTGGTAACCGGCTAGTTCAGAATGCCGATGGAAATCCGGATTATGGCGATTTAAAAATTATTGGAAATTCAACTCCGCGTTATATATACGGTTTCCGAACCGATCTCTATTTTAAGGGATTTGATCTGTCAGTCTTCATGCAAGGTGTTGGTAAACGTGAGGTTTGGGGAGATGGCTTCCTGGCTATTCCTGGCTATAACTCAGCAGATGGAGCTATTCCGGAAGCTTTTGCAGCCAATTTCTGGAGAGCTGACAGAACAAATGCATTTTATCCGGCTCCTTACAATCTTGCCGCAAGTAATAATACTTTAAACATGGTACCTCAGTCAAGATATTTGCTGAATATGGCATACCTCAGGTTTAAGAATATTACATTGGGTTATACTTTACCCGTGGTTTTGACAAAGAAACTAATGGTCAGTAAATTGCGTGTTTATATAGCCATGGAAAATTTCTTCACATTTGACCATCTTGGTACGCTTCCTATTGACCCTGAGGAAATTGAGGGCTATTCAATGTGGAATACCAGTAACTATAATCTGAGTCGTACGGGTGTTGGTGTACCGACTTTCAAGAGTGTATCAGGTGGCATTCAGTTAAACTTCTAAAATTCAGGAATTATGAGAAAAAAATTGATTATAATGTTATCTGTAGTTGCTCTTGTGATTACCAGTTGTGAAAAATTTCTTGACAGGCAATCATTAACTACTATGAACGACGAAAACTACTGGACATCCGAAAATAATCTTCGTTTGTTTGCGAACGGTTTTTATCCAAACTACTTTGTAGGGTATAATTCAACCTGGGGTATAGACTATGCTCCTCTGCGCGGTTATTATTTTTCTGACGACTTTACATCTTCAGGGAAACAAGGTGGTTTTGAAACTCAGGCTCCGGAGTCACGAGCAGTTAATTCTGAGGCAGATGGAAACTGGTTACTCTCTTATGCCGGCCCTTCCTGGAATTACGCCTGGGTACGTAAATCAAATTTATTTCTTGAGCGAATAGATGCTATGAAAGATAAATACCTTACACCAACTGTTTATCAGCATTGGAGTGCAGTGGCCCGCTTTTTCAGAGGATATGAGTACAGCCGGTTGGTTAGCGTGTTCGGAGATGTGCCCTATTATGACAAAGTAGTCAAAGACGCGGAAATAGATAAATTGTACAAGGACAGAGACAACAGGACTCTCATAATGGATAAAGTGTATGATGACTTTGTATATGTTTTAGACAATATTAGAATATCAGATGGCTCAGCTCAATATCTGAACAAATATATTGCAGCCAGCTTTATTTCAAGATTCATGCTGTTTGAAGGTACCTGGCAAAAATACCAACTAAATAATCAGGAAAAAGCCAAGCAATATCTTGAATTGGCAGTGAGGGCCGGAGACTTAGTTATGCAATCGGGTAAATATTCATTCACAAGCGATTTTCGCTCATTGTTTGGATCAGAAGATTTGACAGCTAACAAAGAAGTGATTCTGTTTAGAGCCTATGATGCCGCTATAGGTGTCACTCACCATGTTGGTTCATATTCAAATACGACTGAAAGTCAAGGACCTGCGCCAAATTTAGCTCTTGCAAAAGCATTTTTATGTATTGATGGCAAACCTTATAAATTATCTGCAGTTGCAAATGCAAGCAATCTGGATATTAAGAAAATGGTGGCAACACGGGACCCACGTTTTGAAGCTACATTCTGGGATGCCCCAAAGAAGGAATCTGCTACTTTACTTTATGCCGATAAGTTTATTGACAGGGTGGGCCCAACCTACTACGGAAAAACCTACCCCTCACTATATAATGGTAACACCAATACTAATGATGCCCCTGTAATGCGCTTGGCAGAAGTTGTTTTGAACTGGATAGAGGCAAAAGCAGAATTAGCTACGATGGGTAGCGTTGCTGTAATTCAGGCAGATTTGGATGTATCTGTCAATGCGATTCGTAAACGTCCATTAGATGCAACTGCCATAACTAAAGGGATTACAAAGACGGCAGCTTTATCTTTGGCTAACCTTCCTGATGATCCTGACCGTGACGCTGATGTCCCTGCATTAATATGGGAAATACGCCGCGAACGCAGAATGGAGTTTGTTTTTGAGTACTCTCGTCTATTGGACCTTAAACGCTGGAAGAAAATTGATTATATGGATGGCACTGTTCATCCTGATAATCTTCTTGGCTTATGGACTAACTTTCAGACTGAATTTCCTGAATGGTTAATTACAGCAAAAGTTGGTAAACTGAAGGTTAAACAAGCAGATGGTACAATAGTTACCTATTCCGGTACAAACGGAACTGCTATGGTCGGGTACTATGTTCCTGAAAACATTTCTAACCGGGATCCTTTTACTGAACGAGTTTATTTAGCGCCAGTTGGTAATACTCAGATTAACCAGTATAAAGACAAAGGTTATACATTGACACAAAGCCCGGGTTGGTAACAATATAAAAATTAAACAATAAAAAAATTATTATGAGGCTGTCTCAATTGCAGGCAGCCTCTTTTCTTTACTGCGAACTGTAAACAACTGTTGTGGATTATTATTATTTACTATTTTTACATAATTCTTATTAAGATCATCTATGGCAAAAAGCAGTGGCAGATTGGT
>JANXXP010000174.1 GCA_025350595.1 Bacteroidota bacterium | reverse complement strand
CCTTCAATCTGGCCCCTTTGAGGTTAATGGATTTCGAATTTTCAACATCCACTCAGGTTAGGGGTAACTTTTAAATCTCTCAAATGCCTCTGCTATCTTTGCTTGTTTAGTATCTCCTGAATGAACAAGCACTCTGTATTTCAGAACGAGTGTAGTCCCTTTTTTCATTGTTGTTTCAGTCCCGTTTTCAGGCCAGTACATCGGAGTTGGTGACATAAATCCATAATCGCGGGTGAACCATGGAGAGGGGTACCATGGATTTGAAGGATGCTGGAATATTGCCAACCCTTCGATAGCATTTCCACGCTTTCCATAGAAATCCATCCAGGGTGAATTCTTCCCGAAAGTATCCTTTTCACCTGATTTCCCTTCAGCATTTATCATTGTCCCTCCGTTTGTAACTGCCAGATCTGCTGCCATTCTTGCACTGAACAGTGAGTGGTTTGTCTTCTTGATAGTAACATCAATAAGCATCTCCATTTTTATCTCAACATCTATCTGATTAATTGTCGAGTCAGGAGAGGTGATTTTAATTATTCTTGTATCCTTGACCGGTGAAATTGCTCCCGGACGGCTCCAGATACATTCATCGGTAATAATTAACGTATCGCCTCCCTGTTTCAATATTTCAGCATTAACAGAAATAATCCTGCCACGCTCAAGTCCTTCCTGCCAGTAATTACCCCCATTCACAAGATCGCATCCAAAAAATAACGAACTGTGGTGAGGATAAATGGCATTCCTCATTGAAGTTACAGACCCCCCTGAAACTGGTCCGTTTACCGGATAGAAAAAGGGGTACTTTTCATCACTTGAAAAGATGTAACTGGTAAAATATTTTTTGTTAATTGTGACATTGATTTTCGAACCAACCTTCACCGCTTCGATTTTTGCAGCAGATATAGGAATAAGAATCATAAGACCCGCAATCAGCAGAGACCAGAAAAAAAGTTTTTTCATTTTATTATAATTAGAAAATTACATCTTAATATTATCAGTTCCATAAGGAGCTCTCTGTGGACGTGAAAGGAATTTATTTGCCTCTGCGTCTTTACCAAAATTCTCGGCTTTGGGATCCCATGTCAGTTTTCTGCCAAGTTTCATAGCTGTATGAGTTATTAGGCAAACTGTACACGCACGATGACCTTTTTCAACCGGCGAAATTGGCTCTTTACGCGATTTGATACAATCGAGCCAGTTACCATGCTGGTTGTCAATTTTATAGAGATGGATCTCGTTATCCTTGATTTCAGATGTCAGGATTTTAGGATCGCTCGCATCGAGTGCTTTAGCGCTACGTTGTATAGAAACCGGATCGCTTGCTGATGCTGTATAAGCTCCGCGGGTTACAAAGATCCAACCTTCTGTTCCTTCATACCTGATCCCGTTAGGATAACCACCACTTGTTAGCATTACCATACCGTTTTCATAAACAGCTTTTGCCATAAAGTCGCCATGTACATCCCACAAACCATGTTTTGGGAAATCGGCAACAGCTTCTATGGAAATCGGTCCTGTAAGTTCAGTATCCATACCCCATGCGGCAGAATCAAAATGATGCTGCCCCCATCCGGTTATCATTCCGGCTCCAAACTGCTCACATCTCAGCCATCCCGGACGATCAGAAAGGCTGTTTTGTGGATGTACCCTGTTTTCTGTGTAGAAAACTTCAGGAGTTGAGCCAAGCCATTCATGATAATTCAGGTTTGCAGGGACCGGCATTTCAGGATAAACTGGTCCGGCAGGGTCACCCGGCAACCCTATTTTTATTGTTTCAAGCTTACCAATTCTTCCGTTTCTGACAAGTTCAGCAGCAATTCTGAACTGCGGCATCGCACGCTGCTGTGTACCAACCTGAAGTATAACTTTCTTACGGTTTACAACATCTCTGAGCATTTGTCCTTCTTTGATTGTCAGGGATGTCGGTTTCTGAACATAAATATCTTTACCTGCGAGTGCTGCTTCAATAGCAGGCTGAGCATGCCAATGGTCAGGTGTGGAAATAATTACGGCATCGATGCTTTTATCAGCTATTATTTCATGATAATCAGCATAAGTTTTAACGTTGACATAACCCGGACTTCCGGTTTTCTTTGTATAGAAATTTTCAATATAAGCCTTCCCTTTGGCTACCCTGTTGGAATCCCAGTCTGCTACTGCGACAACACGGGCTACATCATAAGGTAATGTTTCAGGAAGGTCATGGCTGCTTCCGATTCTTCCAAATCCGATCTGACCAATATTTATTTTATCACTTGGAGGATTTTTACCAATTACACTTGCCGGAATAATTGTCGGAAATCCGCTGATTGCAACTGTTGACAGAAGAGTTGCTTTAACTGAGGTATCAAGAAACTTTCGTCTTGTAATGGTTTTAGGTTCTTTTTTCATCTCTTTGATAATTAATATTTTTAATTTATAATTTCTCTGCAATTTATACAAGGACTCTTTCTCAGAATTTTATAACTTCCCGGTAAACTTTCTTCGGTTTAAGATCCTGATCAAAAAGCAAGGGATAATTTTTTCTCCCTTTTACAGGAAAATTATCGAGCCAGCTGCTTTTGTCAGATACATTCCAGAAAGTGACACCGGTTATAACTTTTTTATATTCACGCAGCATACTGAATACCATTTTATATTTTTCAAGTTGTTTCTGCTCTCTTTCAATAGTAAAAACATTATCGACCGGATTGGTTTCAGCTGATGAATAAATAGAAACATCAAGCTCTGTTATCTGCAGCTTAACTCCAAGAGTTGAATACTTATCAAGTGCATCCCTAAGATCTTTTTCTGAAGGATTGACCAGGTTCCAGTGACCCTGAAGTCCGATACCATTTATAGGAACACCTGCGTCTCTGAGTTTTTTCACAAGGTTATAAACTTTATCTCTTTTACCCGGGAATTCAGTATTGTAGTCATTATAAAATAGCAAAGCGTCAGGGTCAGCTTCATGGGCCCATTGAAATGCCTTAGCTATATATTCTTCTCCGCATATCTTATACCAGTCTGTCTCTCTGAAAGTTTTTGCATCTTTATCATCCAGTGCCTCATTTACCACATCCCAGGCATAAACTTTCCCTTTAAAGTGAGATACTATGGTTGTAATATGTTCCTTTAACCTTGCCAGAAGAACCTCTTTGGAAATTGTATTTCCTGTTGCATCCTTAAAAAACCAGGCCGGGGTTTGCTGATGCCATACAAGTGTGTGGCCGCGGACTTTCATTCCATTAGCTTTTGCAAAAGCGACAATCTTGTCGGCATTATCCCAGTAATATCTGTTTTCCTCAGGATGAATCAGTGCCGGTTTCATTGCGTTTTCAGCAGTGAGACTTCCAAAATTCTTTTTTATAAGATCTGCCTGTGCTCCGGTAAGACTGAATGGTGAAACAGAAGCTCCTATTGTGAAATAATCTTTGTAATAATCTTTTAATCCCAGAGTCGTATCAGGATTAATCAAGTTGAGCAGACAATAGACCTCAGCATTTGTCTTTTCATGGCCAGAGATCATGAGAACTGTCATAAATATAAAAAAGTAGAGTAGAACCCTCCCGATGCGGTTTGTAACAGATGAATTATTTTTCATTAATATCCTTTTTGTAATTCTAATACTGCTGTCGGTAATACAAGATAAAAGTAATTCTTTTTATGAAGACAGCAATCAGGATTAAATAGAAATTGCAACCGATTGCAGAAATATTTTCAATTTATTTCAAAATAGCTCTTTTTGTGTTATTTTTGTTTATTATCCCCTGTTATGAACAACAACAAAGAGATCACAATATATGATGTTGCAAAGGAACTTGGTATTTCACCCTCAACAGTAAGCAGGGGTCTGAAAGATCATCCTCATATAAAAAAGGAAACAATTATAAAAATAAAGGCTGTTGCCATGGAAATGGGATACCAGCATAATAAATTTGCAAGCAATCTTCGTCAGAAGAATACATATACAATAGGTGTAGTTGTACCGAAGCTCAACAGCTATTTTATGGCTACAGTTATTTCAGGAATGGAAAAAATTACAAACCAGCATGGTTATGGATTGATTATAAGTCAATCTCTGGAATCGGAAAAGCAGGAGATTTCATGTGTCTCCACACTCTTCAACAGCAGGGTTGATGGTTTGATGGTTTCACTGGCATACGATACAAAGAACTTAGATCATTTTAACAGCTTGTTGAATAAAAATATCCCGGTTGTTTTTTTCGACAGGGTTTCTGAATGTAATGGCTGCATGAATGTTGTGATTGATAATTACAAAGCCGGGTATGAGGCTACATCACATCTTATTGAGCAGGGTTGCCAGCGGATAGTACATCTTGGAGGGAATCTTATGCGGAATGTTTATAATGATCGCTTCCTGGGATATAAAAAAGCTCTGGCCGATAAGGGTATACTTTTTGATCAGAAACTGGTTATAATAGGCGATCTTTCGGAACATGCAGGAACACTTGCTGCAAGGAAAATCATGAAGATGAATCCAAAACCTGACGGGATCTTCACATCAAACGATACTTCAGCTGTAGCTATAATTGTTGAACTTGAAAACGGAGGAGTGAAAATTCCTGATGAAATTGCTGTTGTTGGATTCAATAACGAGCCAATCAGCCGCATAGTTAAGCCTAATCTTTCAACAATTGAATATCCTGCAAGTGAGATTGGTGAAATCGCAGCCACATCACTGATAAATAAGATAAAAGCCTCAGTCTCTGACAGCGTGAGCACAATTGTACTAAAGCATAAACTAATTATCCGCAAATCATCAGATAAATTGAAACAGCATAAACATCAGGAATAATTAACATATATGAAAAGACTTTTTAACGCTCTGTTCTTAATACCTCTTTTGCTTATGTCTTCTTTGTTGAAAGCTGAAGATGGCTACAGATTATGGTTAAGATACGATCTGATAAACGATCAGTTGATTCTCAATCTGTATAATAAATCAATTACCGGCTTTATGATTGAAGGAAGTTCCCCAACACTCAAAGCGGCCGGTAATGAATTGCAGATTGGGCTAAATGGTCTGCTTGGAAGAGTTATTCACCCGATAACCTCTATCAAAAAAGATGGGACAATTGTTGCCGGAACAGTTCAAAGTTCTCCTTTAATCGCTGCCCTGAATATAAAATACAGGCTTACACAAATCAATGACGAGGGATATATAATAATCAGTACTGTTTATCAAAAGAAAACAATAATTGTAATAGCTGCAAACACAGATAAAGGGGTCCTTTACGGGACATTCCATTTTCTTAGGATTATGCAGACGCACCAGAGTATTTCAGGTCTTTCGATTGACAACTCACCTAAAACTAAACTAAGACTTCTTAATCATTGGGATAATCTTAACCGGACTGTAGAGAGGGGATATGCAGGCTTGTCGCTCTGGGACTGGAAAACATTACCGGATAGTATATCACCCAGGTATACCGACTATGCCAGAGCGAACGCATCAATAGGGATTAACGGTACTGTCCTTACAAATGTGAATGCTAATGCCCTTATTCTTACAAAGGAGTATCTGGTTAAAGTTGCAGCCCTGGCAAATATTTTCAGACCCTATGGAATAAAAGTCTATCTGACAGCACGGTTCAGCGCTCCTGTTGAAATTGGGAAACTGAAGACAGCCGATCCTCTCGATCCTGATGTAATCGCGTGGTGGAATAAAAAAGTTGAAGAGATTTACAGTTATATTCCCGATTTCGGGGGGTTCCTGATCAAAGCCAATTCTGAAGGTCAGCCGGGTCCTCAAAATTATAAACGTTCTCATGCCGATGGTGCAAATATGTTCGCTGATGCTCTGGCACCTCATAAAGGAATAGTAATGTGGAGGGCATTTGTTTATGATAACAATGTACCTGATGACAGGGCTAAACAGGCTTATAATGAGTTTGTTCCACTGGATGGGCAGTTCCGGAAGAATGTTATTATTCAGGTTAAAAACGGACCAATAGATTTTCAGCCAAGAGAGCCATTCCATCCTCTTTTCGGAGCAATGCCTTCAACTCCACTCATGCCTGAATTTCAGATTACTCAGGAGTACCTCGGTTTTTCAACTCATTTGGTCTTTCAGGCTCCACTTTATGAAGAATGTCTTAAATCAGATACTTACTCTGAAGGTAAAGGCTCTCTTGTAGCCAGAGTAATTGACGGAAACCTGGAAGGTCATAGTCTGACAGCTATGGCTGGGGTATCCAATATTGGCAGCGACAGAAACTGGACCGGACATCCATTTGGACAAGCTAACTGGTACGCTTTCGGCCGGCTCGCCTGGGACCCTTATTTGACTTCAGATGCTATTGCAGATGAATGGCTTAAAATGACTTTTTCAAATGACAATAAGTTCGTTGAAAACTTAAAGAAGGTTATGCTGGCTTCCCGTAATATCACCGTAAATTATATGACCCCTATCGGACTTCATCATATAATGTACGCCGGACTTCATTATGGGCCAGGTCCATGGGTTGACAAAGGCCGTCAGGACTGGACTGCAGTTTATTATCACAGGGCCGATTCTGCAGGAATAGGTTTTAACAGAACCTCGACAGGGAGCAATGCTGTCGGGCAATATTTTCAACCGGTAAGGGATGTTTATGAAAGTCTGGCTACCTGTCCTGAAAATCTTCTGCTATGGTTTCATCATGTTTCATGGGACTACAAATTGAAGTCAGGGAATACTGTATGGGAAGAACTATGTTTCAGGTATAATATGGGTGTTGATTCAGTTCGATGGATGCAGAAACAATGGCTTGAAGCAAAAGGTATTGTGGATAATGAAAGATTTGAAAAAGTCAGCTCTCTTCTGGTAAAACAGGAGGAGAATGCAAAAGTGTGGAGAGACGCATGCTTGCTATATTTTCAGACATTTTCAAAGAGACCAATCCCGGAAAAATACGAAAAACCAGATAAAACACTTGAGTATTATAAGAATTTGAAATATAGTTTTTGAGGAAAATAGATGAACTTTGGAGATATATACTAGTAAAGTCGCCACGCCAGGGTGTCCCTTCTGCGCAACGCGCATAATATCAGAACAGTAGAACAATGGAACAGTAGAACAATAGAACGAAGAACTAATAAAGAGGAGGAGATGATGAAGGAAAAAACCGACACAAGGATTGCAATTATCACCGGAGGAGCTTCCGGGATAGGCTTTGCCATTGCAAAGAAGTTTGTCCAAAATAACATTACTTCAATTCTAATTGGGCGTGATGCTACCAAACTCAAACTGGCATGCGAAACTCTTGGTAAACTTTCTGACTTCATAGCATGCGATCTGACAGAACTTGGCGAGTTACCATCAGTTGTTCAGAAAATCAACGAAAAGCACGGAAGAATCGATATTCTTGTCAATAATGCCGGAATGCATCTTAAGAAACCTATCTCAGAGGTTACCGATGCTGAGTTTCAAAAAGTCATTTTAACAAACCAGACGGCAATGTTCAGTCTGACACGCGAGGTAACAGGTATAATGCAGAGACAAGGCAGTGGGGTTGTTTTAAACATCAGCTCAATGGCTTCTCAGTACGGATTGACGAATGTGATTGCATATACAGCATCAAAATCTGCAATTGAGGGAATGACCAGGGCCATGGCAGTGGAACTCGCACAGTTTGGGATCCGGATAAACTGTATTGCTCCTGGATTTATTAAAACCAACATGTCTTCGCTTGCTCTTGATAAGGATCCGGAACGCAAAAAGAAGGTTCTTTCACGAACTCCTCTTGGCAGATTGGGAAAAACGGAAGAGATTGCTGATGCTGCTCTTTTCCTGGTTTCAGCATCTGCATCTTATATTACAGGGGTCGTTTTACCTGTGGATGGGGGGAATTCGATAGGATTTTAAAAAAGGCGTACGGCATACGGCGTGCGGCATACGGTGAGTAAAAGTTAGGAAGAAATGGTAATTATCTAAATGTGAATGAATTAGATGCAAGGATAATATGAAAATTACAAATGCTAAAGTCATAGTTTGTTCTCCTGGAAGGAACTTTGTGACACTTAAGATTTATACTGATCAGGGGGTTTATGGACTAGGTGACGCAACATTGAACGGGATGGAAAAAGCAGTAGTCTCTTATCTTGAGGATTACTGCATTCCTTCGCTGATAGGAAAGGATCCCCGAAATACTGAAGATATCTGGCAATATTTTTACAGGGGTGTGTACTGGAGGCGAGGCGCAGTATCAATGACTGCAGTATCAGCAATCGACATGGCCCTATGGGATATAAAAGGAAAAATGCTGAATACGCCATTATATAATCTTCTGGGAGGCAAGAGCAGGGAAAAAGTTATGGTTTATTGTCATGCAAATGGTAAAGATCTTAGCGAAACGATGGAGAAAGTTGGTTCTGAAATTAATAAGGGATTCAAGGCAGTGAGGGTACAGTCGGGAGTTCCCGGAATTGAGCATACCTATGGAGTTTCAAAAGACAGCAAATTTTATGAACCGGCTCATAAGGGACTGCCACATGAAGAATCATGGGAAACTTCAAAATATCTCAATTTTGTCCCAACCTTATTTAAGAAGGTCAGAGAGTTATATGGTGATAATATCCATCTGCTTCATGATGCTCACCATCGCTGTTCTCCAATTGAAGCATCGAGATTGGCGCAAGAACTTGAGCCCTATCATCTTTTTTGGCTTGAGGATCCTGTTTCAGGAGAGCTTCAGGAAGGACTAAGACTTATCAGACAACACTCTACTACACCAATTGCGATTGGTGAAGTGTTTAACAGCATTTATGATTACACAACTTTGATTACAGAGCAGCTGATTGATTATATTCGAATGCCTCTTGTACATGGTGGCGGAATTACGCATCTCCTTAAAGTAGCGGCTATGGCATCAGTCTATCAAATCAATACTGGTTTTCACGGAGCCACCGATCTTTCTCCGGTAAATCTTGCAGCAGCAATACATTTCAACACTGCTGTTAATAATTTTGGGATCCAGGAATATATGCCTCATCAGGAAATTGTAAATGAGGTGTTTAAAACGAACTACAGATTTGATGACGGATTCCTGACCATTGATGATTCTCCTGGTATAGGGGTGGATATTGATGAAAAAGCTGCGTTGAAATTTCCATATTCGATGGCCCGGTTACCTGTAAACAGAAAAACAGATGGGACTATGTTCAATTGGTAGAGGCGGCCACCCAATCCCGCCTAAGCGGGAGCAGAGGGGTAAAAAACGGAAGATGAAGCCTTTTTTGGTTAGATTGAATAGGAAATTAGCTATTTTTAAAACTTAATTTGAGTCAAAAATAAATATATGTTACTACTTGGAATTGATTTGGGAAGTTCATCAGTAAAAACTTCAGTAATAGACGGAGAATCAGGAAAATGTCTGGCCACAGCATTTTATCCAACTGATGAAATGAAAATTATTGCAAAAAAGCCGGGCTGGGCTGAACAGGAAACCGCTGTCTGGTGGACAAACCTGAAAGCTTCAATTACTGATTGCACCACAAAACTCGGAAATAAGAAGAATGATATCGGAGCAATTGGAATTTCATATCAGATGCATGGTCTTGTTACTGTAGATAAAAACGATAATGTTCTTCGTCCGTCAATTATATGGTGCGACAGCAGAGCTATTGGGTTTGGGGAAAAGGCGTTGAATTCAATGGGAAAGGATTTTTGCCTTACTCACCTTCTTAATTCTCCGGGAAATTTTACCGCATCAAAGCTTGCCTGGGTTAAAGAAAATGAACCGGAATTATTCAGTAAAATTCACAAGGTTATGCTTCCTGGTGATTATATTGCTTTAAGGCTGACAGGTGAGATAAATACTTCATATACTGGTCTTTCTGAAGGGATATTTTGGGATTTTGAGAAGAACAAGGTTTCGGAAGAATTGATGAAATACTATGGGTTTAATACTTCGATATTACCTGTGGCTGCTTCTTCGTTTTCTGTTAGCGGACATCTTCTGAAATCTGTTGCTGTTGAGTTGGGATTACCAGAAGGGATCCCTGTCTCATACAGGGCAGGTGATCAGCCAAATAATGCACTTTCACTTAACGTTTTGAATCCTGGTGAAGTAGCAGCAACTGCAGGAACATCAGGAGTAATTTATGGTGTAACTGATAAGAAAAAATGTGATCCGCTATCGAGGGTAAATACCTTTTTACATGTGAATCATACTCATACCACTACACGTCTGGGAGTTCTTTTATGCATTAATGGTACAGGGATACTCAATTCATGGCTGAGGAGAAACATGGGTGGCAACATGACATATAATGAGATGAATGAAATGGCAGAAACAATTGTCGCTGGCTCTGACGGACTGAGTATTTTGCCGTTTGGGAACGGAGCAGAAAGGATGTTAGGCAATAAAGATAAAGGGGCACAGATTGAAGGACTGAATTTTAACAGGCACACTACTGCTCATGTTTTCAGGGCTGCTCAGGAGGGAATTGCTTTTTCATTCAGATACGGTCTCGATATTATGAAGGAAACTGGTATTGATCCTAAGATAATGAGGGCAGGCGAAGCAAATATGTTCCTGAGTAAGGTTTTCCGTGAAACTTTATCTTCAGTTACCGGAACCGTTATTCACTTATATAATACTGATGGATCAGTTGGTGCTGCAAGAGGAGCAGGAATCGGATGCGGTTTTTATAAGTCCGAAAAAGAGGCATTTAAAGGTCTGGTAGCCCTTGGAGTTACTGAACCTGATAAAACTGTTGAATCTCAGGTTGAAGAAGCATATTCAAGATGGAAAAACTTTGTGGAGTCTAAGTAAATAAAATTTCACCCTTTAGGGAAGTGGCAAAAAATTGATTTTCAGACATATACTCATTTTAATAATTACAGTTATGGTTTATAAAGGAAAAAAAGAAGCTTATCCCGGAATCGGGAAGATAGAATTTGAGGGAAAGAAGTCAAAAAACCCTCTGGCATTCAGATGGTATAACGCTGATGAAAAAGTAGGCGGAAAAAAGATGAAAGATCATCTTCGTTTTGCGATTGCTTACTGGCATTCATTCTGTGGCGATGGTTCAGATCCTTTTGGAGACGCTACGCGTTTCTATCCATGGAAAGACGCAAGCAATGACGATAAAACTAAACAAAGACTCGACGCTGCTTTTGAATTTATTACAAAAATCGGAGCAGGATATTATTGTTTCCACGATACTGATGTAGTCGGTGGGGGAACAGTTTTTGAAATCGAGAAAAGACTCGAAAAAATTGTTCCTGTTATGAAGAAAATGCAGGAACAGACAGATGTTAAACTTCTTTGGGGTACTGCAAACCTTTTCTCTAATCCAAGATATATGAATGGGGCTGCAACTAATCCTGATTTTGATGTAGTCGCAAATGCCGGGGTACAGCTCAAAAACGCTATCGCAGCTACTGTTGCACTCGGCGGAGAAAATTATGTATTCTGGGGAGGAAGAGAAGGCTATATGAGTCTTCATAATACTGACATGAAAAGGGAACTTGAGCATATGGGAATGATGCTTTCAATGGCACGCGACTATGGCCGGAAAATCGGATTTAAAGGAACATTCCTGGTTGAACCTAAACCAATGGAGCCTTCAAAACATCAGTATGATTTT
Organism: Bacteroidota bacterium; assembly: GCA_025350595.1. Taxonomy (GTDB): domain Bacteria; phylum Bacteroidota; class Bacteroidia; order Bacteroidales; family VadinHA17; genus LD21. Next base: position 15,443 of record JANXXP010000174.1, on the reverse strand, counting down.
GACGTGGCAACAATAATCGGGTTTTTAAAAGCACACGGTCTGGACAAAGATTTCAAACTGAACATTGAGGTTAACCATGCTACACTAGCCGGTCATACTTTCCAGCATGAACTGCAGGTAGCAGTTGATTCGGGTCTTTTAGGAAGTATTGACGCCAATAAAGGCGACTATCAAAATGGCTGGGATACAGATGAGTTCCCGACAAATATCTATGAGGTCACTGAAGCTATGATGGTTATTCTTCAGGGTGGCGGATTTTCTACTGGTGGCATCAATTTCGATGCTAAGATCCGTCGTAACTCAACCGATGTTGAAGATATCTTTATTGCACATATCAGCGGTATGGACACCTTCGCCAGAGCTTTGGTGATTGCTGACAAAATATTGAAAGACAGTGACTACCTTAAGCTGAGAAAGAAAAGATATGAATCGTTCGACAAGGGTGCAGGAAAAGATTTTGAAAAGGGAAAACTTACCCTGGAAAAGTTAAGAGATCTTGCATCTGAAATTGGGGAACCTAAAACAAGGAGTGGAAAACAGGAGCTTTATGAGCAACTGATTAACATGTACCTGGCTTAATGTCAGGTTGAACCGATTTTTTAAAATGAAATCCATTAACCGCATAGGGTGACAAGATATTACGCAAAGATCGCGAAGGATAATAATGCATCAATTAGCCTTTGCTTTCTTTGCTGATTATTTGTGAGCTTTGCGGTTAAAAATTATCAAACACAATTCAGTGCAATATTATTTTACTGAGGATGTTACTGCAAATACAGGTGGATGAGCTATTGATTTTTTTACTTTACATAGCTCCGCAACACTTATAACAGATTCTCTGTATTTTTCAGGAAAATCGGGAGGTAACTGAATATCAAGAGTTATATTGACAGGCAATCCGGTTTCCTTGCTGAATTCATTTTTTTGAATTATTCTGATATTGTCGGTAGGAATTTTACGATTATCACAGAAGGATTTGACATATATACCTGCACAAGTTCCAATAGAAGCCAGAAAAAGCTCAAATGGGGCAGGGGCAGTATTTCCTCCTCCATTTTCAACTGGTTGATCCGTTCTGATTATATGTCCGTTTGAATGAGCAGTTACTACTTTCCCTCCGTCAAATGTTATTTCCATAGTATTAATTTTTTCAGATTTTGTATATCGATAGTTTAACAACTGAATTGAATAAATGTTTTAGCAGCTCTTCCCGATAAGAAGGAACACATCAAATGTTTTCGTCACTGAATCTGAGATTTTTCGTTCTATTACAAAACAGGTTTTGTGTAATATATCTGAAAAATCGTTTCTGCTTAGAATTCCTGATAGGTCGCTGATGCGGAAACCGTTGTGCCCGACAAAACCTTCACCGTGGAATGACCCGTCTTCTTCATAAAGATCTGCAATAGCCAGATACCCTCCTTTGTTAAGTAATTTGCTGAATTTATTTATCATAGCATCAATATCAATCACATGATGGAGAACCATCTGTGTAAAAATAAGATCAAACTTTCCACCTTTGAAATCATTATGTTCAAGATCGAAATTCAGAGCTTTCAAATTTGCGACTTTTGTTGTGCTGATCTTCTCGTTCATTATCTTCACCATTTCCGATGAATTGTCCATAAGGGTGATCTCTTTCAAATAATCTTTTAGCAGGAAACTTGCTATCCCTGTTCCAGCGCCATATTCCAGAGCAGTCATCCCTTTGTTGAGCGGGATAAGTTTTATTATCTCATTGGCAATAGCTTCAGAACGATCCCAGTGCATTGGATTTTTATCCCATTCTGCTGCTTTTTCATTAAAATCGTTTGTATATTTTTCTGACATATTATTTCGGAATTAGTTTTCAATCATAATGGATATGCGATTACAGATCTAATTTGTACCAGTCGGAAATCTCATTCTTGTTCTTTTTATGAAAGGTGCTATGATTGAATTCATTGGTATGTCTGTTATACTCATAGTCTTTTTGCCATTCGACGATATTATTAATTGTCTGTTTTATGGCATCAGCAATTAACAGAAGCTCATCATTGGTCATAGTAGGATGAAGCGAAAGACGGATCCATCCCGGCTTCATTGACAGATCGCCTCCGTCAATTTTATCAGTTATCTCTTTGGAAAGTGCAAAGTCGACATTTAACAGGAAATGTCCGTATGTCCCGGCACAGGAACAACCTCCTCTGAGCTGTATTCCAAACCGGTCGTTAAGAATTGTGGTTATGAGATTGTGATGTATATTATCTACATAAAAAGAGAAAACCCCTAACCTGTCTTTAATGTTTCCGGCAAGAATATGCAGTTTATTTATTTTCGACAGCTCTCTGAAAGCTATTTCAATAAGTTCATTTTCACGGAGATGTATGTTATTGGTACCCATTTTGTTCTTCAGGGTTATTGCAAGTCCGGCCTTTATACCCTGCAGAAAACCAGGAGTTCCTCCATCTTCCTTCACTTCAATATCGGAAATGTAACTGTAACCGCCCCACCTGTTAGTCCATTTCACAGTACCTCCGCCCGGATTGTCAGGGATATTGTTCTTATACAGCTCTTTACTAAATATCAGAACTCCGGAACTTCCTGGTCCTCCAAGAAACTTATGTGGGGAGAAAAATATGGCATCGAGCTGTTCAAGTTTATCCGCAGGATGCATATCCATATCTATATAAGGTGCTGAAGCAGCGAAATCTACAAAACAATAGCCGTTGTGCTCATGCATTATCTTTGCAAGTTCATAATAGGGTGGAAAATATCCGGTAACATTAGAACAAGCTGAAAAAGATCCGATTAGCAATGGTCTGTCTTTATATTTTACGATCTCTTTCCGCAAAGTATCAGGGTTAACAGTAAGATCCGGAGATGGTTCCAGTACAACAACTTCTGCAAGAGTTTCAAACCATGATGTGTGATTTGAATGGTGTTCAGTATGCGTCAGAAATACAACAGGTCGTTTGTCATTCGGAATATCTTTACACTGACTTACACCTACATGAGAGAAAGTACAGAAATTTATTGCCTGTTCCGGAACCTTTAAACCAATAATTCTTTGAAGCTTTGCAATTGCTGATGTCATCCCAGTGCCGGTAAATATCAGAATATCATTGTCATTGGCATTAACATGGTGTTTTACAAGAGTCTGAGCAAAATGATATGCATCCGTCATGGCTTTTCCCGTGGCGGTCGATTCTGAATGGGTATTACCTACCATAGGACCTATATCATCGGAAATTCTTTTCTCAATTTGTGAGTAAAGTCTTCCACTTGCTATCCAGTCAGCATAAATAAGCTTCCTTGAACCGTATGGCGTCTCAATTTCTGCATTAATACCTATTATATTCTGCCGGTATGCGTTAAAATATTTTTCGAGCTCTGACATAACAAATTATTTCGCATCAAAATTATCAATTAATTGTTCATAAATTGCATATCTGTTAAACATGAGTTTTATATCAGCAGGAATGAAATTATCAAACTCCAATATATATGAGACTTAGGATTTATTTAATCTCATTTCTAAGTTTATCCGTTTTTCTGATTCCGGACATTGTAAACGGACAGGATAAGTATGAAATGACTGTAGCTCAGGATGGTACAGGTGACTTTATTAAAATTCAGGAAGCTATTGATGCGAGTAAAGCATTTCCCGATCAGAGGGTTATCATTCATGTAAGGAATGGTGTTTATCGAGAAAAGGTAGTAGTGCCTTCGTGCAACAACCGGCTGTCAATTATAGGTGAAAGCGTTGAGAAAACGATCATTACATATGACGACTATTTTAATAAAATAAACCGGGGACGGAACAGTACTTTTTTTACATATTCTATGTTGGTTGAGGCTGACGATTTTTATGCTGAAAACCTTACTATTGAAAATAGTGCGGGTCCTGTTGGACAAGGTGTTGCCCTTCATGTTACAGGAGATCGTTGTGCGTTTAATAATTGCAGGATACTTGGAAATCAGGATACATTGTATACAGGAGGATTGAACAGCCGTCAATACTTTAAGGATTGTTACATTGAAGGGACTACAGATTTTATTTTTGGGGCAGCGACGGTTTTTTTCGATAATTGCCGGATTTGCAGCAAAGCCAATTCGTTTATTACTGCTGCCAGCACACCTGATGGAAGAACTTTTGGTTATGTTTTCATGAACTGCAGACTTATTTCAAAGGAAGGGGTACAAAAGGTATTTCTGGGACGACCCTGGCGTGATTATGCAAAAGTTGTGTTTCTGAAGTGCGAACTAGGTGCTCATATTGTTCCGGAAGGATGGTCAAACTGGCAAGGTACCTCACGTGATAAAACAGCTTATTTCGCAGAGTTTGAGAACTATGGCCCGGGAGCAGATTATTCGCATCGTGCAGAATGGAGTCACCAGATTAAAAAAGAACAGGCAGCTATATATACAATAGTAAAAATATTGTCTTCTGATTTGTCTGATAAAACGCCTGCAGATAAGTGGATTACAGGTAAAAACTAACTTTATTCTATTTAAAAATTATCGTTATGAACAAGTATAAAACAGTATTTATTCTTCTGCTTCTATCTCCTTTAATTATGAGTCAGAAGTTAACTACCCGGACATCTGTAACAAATTCCGTAAATGATAAGATGGTATCCTTTTCTCCTTCAGGTGTTAAAATTGAAGGCTTTCTGGGGGAGAAAATGAATTTAGTAATAAGTCAGCGTATCAAAGCACAGGATGTTGACCATCTGGTTGAACCATTCCGGCATAAGGAAGAAACCCGTTTGTGGCAAAGTGAGTTCTGGGGGAAGTGGATTCAATCTGCAATTGCTGCATACGATTATAACCGCGACCCTGAGATGCTTCTAATAATAAAAAAGGCAGTTAGTGATCTGATATCTACACAGATGCCTTCCGGATACATAGGCAACTACTCCGATAAAGCTCAGCTCCAGCAATGGGATATCTGGGGAAGAAAATATACCTTGCTTGGACTGCTTGCATATTACGATCTGACTGGTGATAAGGAAGCTTTGAAGGCCTCTTGCAAGCTGGCAGATCACCTGCTTACCCAGGTTGGTCCGGGGAAAGCAAATATTGTTAAAACAGGAAATTATCATGGAATGCCAAGCAGTTCTATTCTTGAGCCGATGGTTTATCTCTACAGGAAGACAGGTGACGTAAGATATCTCGATTTTGCGAAATATATAGTTGCTCAATGGGAGACTCCTGATGGTCCAAAACTAATCAGTAGTGCGCTCGCTGGGATTCCGGTATCGGAGCGCTTTCCTCACCCTGATGTATGGTGGTCATACGAGAACGGACAGAAAGCATACGAGATGATGTCGTGCTATGATGGCTTGCTTGAACTTTACAGGGTAACCGGAGAACCTGATTACCTGAAAGCTGTTGAAATGGCAGTTCAAAGTATTATCAGTAGTGAGATCAACGTTGCAGGATCGGGAACTGCATACGAGTGTTTCTACAACGGAGCAAAATATCAGACTGAACCAACATATCATACAATGGAAACATGTGTAACAATGACCTGGATGAAATTGTGTTTCAGTCTGTTGAGATTAACCGCAAATCCGTTATATGCCGATCAGATAGAGAAATCGACATATAACGCTCTTATGGCTTCAATGAAGTTTGATGGCTCACAGATAGCAAAGTACAGTCCGCTTGAAGGTCTTCACCATGCAGGAGAAGAACAATGCGGTATGCATATCAATTGCTGTAATGCCAATGGTCCGAGAGCTTTTATGATGATTCCACGGTTTGCCGTAATGGGGTCGCAGAATGAGATCTACGTTAATATTTACGGACAGAATAAATCTGTTATTCAGATCAACGATAAAAACAAGGTGGATCTGACTCAGATCTCTGATTATCCCGTCTCTGATAAGATTGAATTAAACATAAACCCTCAGAAATCAGAGAGTTTCACAATTTCTCTACGGATCCCGTCATGGAGCAATTCAACAATTATATCCGTAAATGGGACTGAATTTTCAGGAATAACAGCAGGGTCATATAAAGAAATAACCCGGGTTTGGAATAAAGGAGATAAAGTAACTATGCAGCTGGACCTTTCAGGAAGACTAATAACATTAAATGGAGAGCAGGCAATTTTAAGGGGACCACTGGTACTTGCCCGGGATACGAGGTTTGGAGATGGTTTTATTTATGAATCGGCAGTAGTGAAAGAAAAAAATGGAAAGGTCGAGCTATTGCCTTCCGGTAACAAACCTGCCAATATCTGGATGTCTTTTACTGCTCCACTTATTCTGGGTACTGATATGGAAGGGGAATATGGAAAACCAAGACAGGTTAATTTCTGCGATTTTGCGTCTGCTGGAAATACCTGGGGTGAAGATTCCCGTTACAAGGTTTGGATTCCGCAGACTCTCAATGTCATGAAGACTGATTATATCTCCTATTAAACGAGTTAAAGACAAAAGTTGGGGAGAAAAAGATCGTATGACTGAAAGACTATTTTATTTTGTAATGATCCTGAAGAATCATCCTGAATAATTTTGAGGGCAGAATATAGTTTAGAGCAACAGCAAGTTTCTGCTCAAATGATGATATAATATATCTCTGAGACGGGTTTTTGCACTCAACGATTTTTACTATTTTCCTGGCAAGAACCACAGGTTCCCATCCATTGGCTTCATCTTTTTCAATGATGGCCATAGTTTTAATATACTGTGCATTATATGGATCATTTGCATCAGTTGGAGCCATGTAATTTCTTCTGTTTGCTGAATTGCTGGTGTGAAAATCACCAGGATTAATGAGTACTACCTTAATATTAAATTGATTTACCTCCATCCTGAGAGCCTCACTAAAACCCTCTATGGCAAACTTTGCGGCGGAATAGAATCCCTGGAGTGGCAATCCCATTAATCCACCAATTGAACTGAAACTGATTATTGTACCACCACCCTGTTTCCTCATTACCGGCAACACCTCCCTTGTGAGATTAACAGTTCCAATGAAATTTGTATCCATCTGGAGTTTGATATTCTCAATTGGAGATGTTTCAATTGGCCCGCCGGTATGCATACCTGCATTATTAATAAGAACATCGATTCTTCCCTCTTTTTCAACTACAACAGAAACAGCTTTTTTAACTGACTCAAAATCTGTAAGATTCATATTCAGGTAGTGAATTTTTTCTTCTGTCCCGGTTCCCTTTCTTAATGTCCCGTAAACAGTATGGCCCTTTTCTGCCAGAAGTCTGGCTGTTTCTTTTCCAAAACCTGACGAAATACCTGTTATAAGAATTACTTTTTTCATATTTTTAATTCAATATCCCCAGCGTTTTTGCTGCCTTGGTAATCTTTTGGATAGAAATCTCAACCTGTTCCCTGGTATGAGTAGCCATCAGAGAATATCGTATTAAACAATCCTCTTTAGGAACAGCAGGAGATACAACAGGATTTACAAAAACACCTTCGGCAAGCAGATTCTGGGTAAGTTGTAAAGCCTTAATGTCGTCGCGAATGAATAACGGGATTATTGGAGTTTCTGATTTTCCGGTGTCAAAACCTGCAGATTTAAAACCATCAAGAGCTATAGCAGTCATATCCCAGAGATGTTTTATCCTTTCAGGTTCAGTCTCCATTATCTCAATCGAAGCAAGAACAGCTGCTGCCGAAGCAGGAGTCATACTTGCACTGAAAATAAGTGATCTTGAATTATGTTTTATGAAATTTATCACCTCTTTATCACCAGCTATAAAGCCTCCCAGTGAAGCAAATGATTTCGAAAATGTACCCATTATGAGATCAACTTTATCAGTCAGTCCAAAGTGAGAAGCAGTGCCTGAACCTTTTTCACCCAGCACACCAAGTGAATGGGCATCATCAACCATTACAGAAGCATTATACTTATCAGCAAGTCTGACTAATTCAGGTAAATTAGTAATATCCCCTTCCATTGAAAAGATACCATCAACTACTATCATTTTAATACGATCATTATCGCATAATTTTAACTTGCTTTCAAGCGCATTCATGTCATTATGAGCAAACTTGAGTACTTTTGAAAAAGAAAGTCTGCTCCCCTCAATTATTGAAGCATGGTCAAGTTCATCAAGTATAAGATAATCGTTTCTTCCGGCAATTAGTGATACAACCCCAAGGTTTACCTGGAAACCAGTACTGTAACAAAGCGCTCCGTCTTTATGAACCAAATGAGCAAGTTTTTCTTCAAGTTCGATATGGATATCCAGAGTTCCGTTAAGAAATCTCGATCCTGCACATCCGGTACCATACTTCCTGATAGCTGCTATTGCAGCCTCTTTGACTTTAGGATGGTTGGTCAGACCCAGATAGCTGTTCGAACCGAACATCAAAACCTTTTTACCGTTAATTATTACCACTGTATCCTGTTCGGATTCTATTGCCCTGAAATAGGGATAGATGCCAGCCTGCATGGCTTTTTGAGGGGCATCATAAGCTGAAAGTTTTTCCTTTAATATTCTCACTTTTTTGTATAAAGGTTAATAGAATGACTGCCAAATTTAGTAAAAAAAGAATTAAACGGAAGAAAAACGACTCTTTAGAATAATTCCATTGAAGAAATATTTCAGATTTAATAAAATGTATTCTTAATTTAATCAGATATTATTTGGATGGTATTGATATGAAATTTACTTTTGTGTTCGAAATCAAATTTAAGAATTTAATGGACGACGACCCGGCGAATTTATTAGTGTTAACCCTGATCCTGCAGGAAAGCCGGTAATACCGGTCACTTCCTTATGTATCAGAAAAAGTAAGGAGGTGACAATGACATCACTCACAACATTTTATTTAAGCGGAATCATCGGAAAAGAAGCATTTGGAGCTGATGGTGATGATATTGGCATCATCAAAGATCTCCTTGTAAATGCCATGCCATCAGGAAATGCTGATCCGAATGAGCAGCTTGTGACAGGGGTAAAGCTTAGAATAAACAAGGAAACAAAACTCTATTCCTTTAAAAATTTCAGGGTAGTTAAGGCAAGGGAAATTCTTAACGTTGCCTGCACAGACCTGATCGAACTGAGTAACGAAGAAGCTGAAAATGGATTGCTGCTTGTTGAAACCATCCTCGACAAACAAATAGTGGATATGAACGGCAGAAAACTTGTCAGGGTTAATGATGTCCGACTTGCCACTTTGCCAACCGGTACATTTGCCATAGCTGTTGATATTGGAATTGAAGGCCTTCTGCGTCGTATAGGTATTTCGATACCCATTAAAAGATTTCTTTCCATCTTCAATATAAATATACCTGCAAAATTTATACTATGGGATGATGTGCAGGCAGTCGATTTTTCAAATATGAATATCAGGCTTTCGAAGAGTTACTCGAAACTTCATACTCTTCACCCTTCAGACCTGGCGGATATAATTGAGGACCTGGGTAAAAAATCGAGTATGTCGGTATTCTCTTCACTTGATGAAGAAAAGGCTGCTGATGTTCTTGAGGAACTTGAAACCCATGCCCAGATTCATATTCTGGAAAACCTTCCGGTTAACAAGGCTGCAGATGTTCTTGAGAAGATGCCTGCTGATGAGGTTGCAGATATACTCGATGAACTGGAAGATGATAAAGCTGAGATGCTGTTAAAAGAAATGGATATTGTCTCCTCACAGGAAGTCAGGGATCTTTTGGAATATGACGATGATCTTGTAGGAAGTATTATGACTACAGATTATCTTTCTTTTAGTGCAACAACAACAGTGGCGGAAGTTCTGGTAGAACTAAGATCAAAAAAGCCCGAAGCAGCTGAGTTGTACAATATGTTTGTTACCAAATCTGATGATGAGCTTATAGGAACATTCAATCTACGCGATCTTGTTGTTTCAGAGCCCAACCTGAGAGTAAGTAGTATTATGAAGTCTGAACCTGTCTCCCTTTTTGATAACCAGAAAGTAAGTGCAATTGCCGAGATTGTATCAAAATACAACCTGCTGGCTGTTCCTGTTGTCGATCCCGAGAACCTCCTTCAGGGTATGGTGGTTGTGGATGATGTTATTGAGGATTTGATCCATAAGAGAAGAACCAAAAGAAGATAATAGATAAAAGTCACACGTCAAAAGCTAAGATCGATGGTCAGGGAACGTTTTAAAGTATCTAATATTTTCAGGAATCTGGCAATATTTTTTGCCATACTTGGCCCCGGGATAATTACCGGAAGTGTCGACAACGATGCCGGAGGAATAACAGTATACTCAGTGGCTGGAGCAATGTATGGCTACGGCCTTATATGGACTCTCATACCTTCATTTATCGTTCTGCTCGTCGTCCAGGAGATGAATGCCAGAATGGGTATCGTTACAGGGAAGGGCCTTTCAGACCTTATCCGCGAAAATGCAGGTATGAAGATCACCTTCTTTATTTTTGTCGGTTTGCTTTTGTCTAACATTGGAAATACAACAACTGAATTCGCAGGAGTTGCCGGAAGTATGGAGATATTTGGAATAAGCAAATATATTTCTGTTCCTGTTGTTGCTATATTGGTTTGGTTCCTTGTCGTGAAGGGAACATATAAGATTGCTGAGAGGATCTTTTTATTATTCAGCTTATCCTTGCTTACTTATGTGGTTTCGGCATTAATGAGTCATCCTGATTGGAGCGCTATCGGATCTTCTGTTATTCATCCAAAGATTCAAATGAATACACAGAGTCTTGCAATGGTGATTGCACTTGTTGGAACTACCATTGCTCCATGGATGCAGTTTTATATGCAATCGACTGTAATTGAAAAGGGACTGAAAATGAAGAATTATAAATTTACTCTCATTGATATTGTTGTTGGTTGCGTAATTACAGTTGTGGTTGCTTTCTTTATAATGGTAGCTTGCGGATCAACATTGTATCCCCATGGCATTGTGATAAATGAAGCCAAAAATGCTGCCCTGGCTCTTGAGCCACTGGCAGGTAAGATGGCTTCGTCTGTATTCGCTTTTGGATATTTTGTTGCCTCGGTTTTTTCAGCTACAATTTTGCCGTTGGCGACTGCATTCTACGTTTCAGAGGCTTTTGGTTTTGAAGCAGGTATCGACAAGAAGTGGGATGAGGCTAAAGAATTTTATACCTTATATACCGGGATACTTGTAATATCTGTTATTATTATCCTGTTGCCTAATGCGCCCCTTATAAAGATCTCAGTATGGTCGCAGGTTATTAATGGTGTTCTTCTGCCTGTTGTAATGGTATGTATGATCTTACTTATAAACAGTAAAAAGATAATGGGAAGCTACGTAAACAAGCCACTGCAGAACGTCATCGGCTGGGGTGCTGTTGTCATTTTAACAGGATTGTCATTAATGTTGCTCATTATGCCTTTGATTACTAAATAGAGGCTTATCTTTGTAAAGTTAAATTATTTTTGTCTGTTGAAGTATGAGAAAGCTGAAGATATTTTCAGGAACATTACTCCTGACATTTTTCTCACTGTTATTCATTTCCGCTAAGCAAAACAGGTTAAAATCAGAACCTGTAATTTCTTCAAGATCAGGTACTGCTATCATAATGACTGGTGCAGCAGCCAGGATGCCTCAGGAGGCCGGATTAATCGAAGAACTTCACAACAGAGGTTTGATGAAGGATATTGTATTTATCTCTGGAGTAAGCTCAGGCGCTCTTAATGCTGTGATGCTAAATGGTATTTTAAGCGGGAAAATGACATGGGATGAATATAAAGAGATTCTGTTTAATATTAAAGACAGCAACATATTCATTCAGAGAGGTAAAAAAAGGCTGCCGGTTGATACTGAGCCGGCCAGGAAACTTTTTACAGGAATTGTAGAAGACAGACTTGGCTATCATCAGATTGGTGATCTTCCGTATATGACAGAAATTTCTTTTACAGACCTTAAAGATATGGACCTTAAAAAAAAGGTCTACCGTATGTGCAGTCGCAAGATAAATGAGGAAACTGATACAACCCTTAGCCTTGTTGATATAATGATGGCTTCCTCATCCTTTCCCATAGCTTTTCCTCCTGTTAGAATCAGAAATGTAAAAACTATACCAGATGTTGGCTATGTAGATGGCGGGGTAGGTGATGATCACGTTCCTTTTCATGCCTTACTCGAATTTGAAAAATTCAGAGGAACAGGCGTTCAGAGGGTTTACATCATTAGCAGAAAGAGCGATAGCATTCCTCAGGTAAGTGAGGAATTAAGAGTGCTTGGAATAGATGATAAAGGAAGGTTCGATAAAATGGGTATATCCCTTGATAATATTCTTAAGAAGGGAATGATGAAAAGACTTCGGGCCTTTGCTGTGCAAGCGCCTCAACTAATTCCTCTTACTTATATCTGGATTCCTGATTTTGAAAAGGACTTTTTAATGTTTAATTTTGACAGTCTCAGGGAACAATATACTGAAACATCAATCTGGGCTAAAACGCATGATCCTGTACCACTATATAATTACCTTCTGGAAAATCCTATAAAAAGAAAACAAAATTATAATAAATGAAACCATTTTCTCACCCCTGGCATAGTATTGATACGGGAAAGGATGCTCCTGACTTTGTGAAAGGCATAATCGAAATTCCAAAAGGATCAAGTGGAAAATATGAAATGGATAAAGACTCAGGATTGCTTAGGCTCGACAGAGTTTTGTTCTCAGCTGTTCATTACCCTGCCAACTATGGTTTTATTCCTCAGACCTACTGCGATGATCATGATCCACTGGATATTCTGGTAATATGTTCAATAGTTGTGTATCCCATGTGCATTATTGAGGCGAAAGTAATCGGTGCAATGGAGATGGTGGATGGTGATGAACGCGACGATAAAATAATTGCTGTAGCCAGGCACGATATGTCAGTCAACTATATAAATGAACTTTCGGAGCTTCCTCCCCATACCCTGGTAGAACTGAAAAGGTTTTTTGAAGACTATAAAATGCTTGAACACAAGAATGTCATTGTGGAACAGTTTCTACCACGTGAAAAAGCTTATGAAATTGTCAGAGAGAGCATGAAGCTGTATGAGGAAAAGAAAGAATCTCTTTTGAATTCATAAAATAACTGATTCAGGATATCCGGGAATTATATTATTCTGAATATACTCTCCTCGCTATCCCTTTGACAAAATCGTCTATCTGCTTCTGTACTTCAGCTTTGGTTAAAGTTGTTGTTGTGATAAATGTTAAAGAAGCTCTTTTGTCGTTTTGTTTTTCTGTTTTTCCTGAAATTTTAATCAGCATCTGAATCAGGGTGTCAACATCCTCTTCTGTGTTTTCCAGACCCAGGCTAACGCGTGCGAGACCAGGCAACCTTAACCCTGTAAAAATAGTTACTATCAGGCGTTGAAATATCTCAAGAAATGGGGGGACATGTAGAAGTCGCTTGACTAGAATATGCGCACAGAAACAGCCTGACCTTATACCTATGCCTCTCTGAATGGCAAGTTCAGTGGCCAGCTTATTTGGCATCATGCCTTTCATACTGAATACGATTACCCCGATCTTACTGGCAAATTCAGGTGATTCAGGGTTGCTGATGCCGAATATTTTGATGCCCGGAACCTTAGCCAATCCTTTCAAAGCCCTGACTGTCAATAACTGTTCATCTTTTCTGATAATGTCCATCCCAATCCTTTTCAGCAGAATGAGAGACTTCCCCAAAGCAGCTATTCCCGAAGCGTTTTCTTCACCGGATGATTCTATAAGCTCAAGCTCTTCTGGATTAAACCTTAGCAGCTCTTTTCTTACAACCAGTACTCCTGTTCCGAATGGCGCATAAATCTTATGTGCTGAGAGGGCGAGATAGTCAATGCCCCATTCTTTCAAATCAAGCTTGCGATGGGCGGCCATCTGCGCTGCATCAACAAGAAGGCGTGCTCCATACTGATGAACGATACGACTAATTTCTTCAAGGTTATTGCAAATCCCCAGTACATTAGATGCACCACTTACAGTAACAAGTCTGATTCTCTTCTTTCCGTGCAGGAGTTCCTTGTTATGTGATTTCAGAAGCGCTTCAAGATCTTTCAGATCGATGAAACCTTTTTCATTTATTGCTAATCGTACTAATGAATTACCTGGTATCAGGCGCCATGGCAGATCATTTGAGGAGTGTTCGAGAAAAGTATTTACCACAACTGGTTCAATGCCATCTTCCGATTCACGACTGAAACTTTCAGCAGCAAGGTTGATTGATTCGGTTGTATTGGAGGTAAAGATCACATCGTATTCGGTCAGAGGAGCCCCAAGAAATTCTGAGCAGATTGTTTTTACCTCTTGAATCAAAACTTGTCTTACTTGTGCAGGTTGTCGATATGTCTGCTGAAAAGCTTTCCAAACAGGAGTGAATGTCGGAGTGCTGGCACTGTTATCAAGATTGATATAAGAAGTTGTGCCTTGCATTGTAGGGACAAGAACACCTCGGCCAATATGTGTTTTTCTTAGTTCATTTAAAAGCTCTACTCCCGAGAATTTTTCAAGATCGTCATGAAAGAGGATTTCAGCAGCTGCTAGCTTTTCTGTTGCGGGATTCAGAAAAATATCTTTTCCAAATTGCTGAAGCATTTTAAGCGCAATGGCAAAGGCTATTACGTTTATAACAGCCGGAGTACCCGCCTCAAATCTGTCGGGTGCATCGGCCCAGATAATCCATTCCTTCGAAATCATTTTGGTTGTTCCTCCTCCTGACTGTAAAGGTTCGCCTTTTGGTAAAGTTGATTTGTTAATAGCTAAAGCCCTTACCCCAATCGGCAGACCAATATCCTTGCTTGACAAAATCTGATAATTTGTCGGATCGAGTTTTGCCATCATGCCCTCTGCTCTTCGTGGCGAGCAAAAGATGACAGTGTATTTGCTTTTGTCCAGCCCAAGATAATTAAGAACAATCTCTCTTGCCTGCTCGTAAAGATGTGTCGATACAATTGAATTATGTCCGCTTCCACGATGAACATTGGAATATGTTTCGAGAGCTGCATAAATACCTGACTCAAGTTCAGCAAATGCATTGGCTGTTAAGTTTTTTCCTGGGTCACTTTTCTCCATTAGTAAATTTTAGATTGAAAGTTGTTAAAAGCTGACTATATAGACTTGATTTTCTCCGGGTTCTGTCTGCAATCAAAGACAGAGGCGATTGTAATAAGGTTTTCCTTTTTCCAATAAATATCTTGTAGTTGCTTTCTACAAGATATAAAATCTTCACGATAATCTGACAATATTTCTTCTTCCTGTCCTGCTAATGGATTGATAAATAGTTTAGATACGCTGTTAATTATTCGATTGATTATTTTTCTGGCAATCCCAAAACTTACTTCAAATACATTGAAATCAGATATGTCTTTAAGCTGTCTTTCTGCCAGTTCATACCATTCAATCCTTATTTCCATGTTTTCACTTTCTTCTTAAGTTCCTCATTAGAAATAACACGGCCAGCATCACAATCCTGTTTCGCCTGATCGATCATTTCATGGAATTCTTTTAACGGCATAGGTTTTAAC
>JANXXP010000117.1 GCA_025350595.1 Bacteroidota bacterium | reverse complement strand
TCCTTGCGTGAACGGACACAATCAATAAAGTTCTGGTAATGATTATCGCTTTTATAAAGATGAATCTCCTTCTCACCAATTACCTCATTTAGAATTTTTGGATCAGATGCAGAAATTATATTTCCCCTGTCAACATGAACCCATCCAAGATCTCCATGCCATGTAGTCCCCATCCCAAGTGGAAGCCGGGATGCATTTGCTACCCTCATCTCAAGTTCATTTGAATATTTGCAGAGAAAATCGTACTCAACAGGTACATTATATATCCCATCTACTGGATAAACTCCTGTGCCTTTAATCTCAACCGGACCGGTATTCTCCAGTCCTGCTCCCCAGTTGGCAATATCTATGTGATGCCCGGCCCAGTCGGTCAGCTGACCTCCTGAATAATCCAGTATCCAGCGCCAGTTCCAATGAGAAACGCCTCGGTATGGTACTTTTAAAGCAGGACCAAGCCACATTTCCCAGTTAAGCTCAGGCGGAACGTCCATTATGGGAGGAGTACCGATACCTCTGTTTCCATCAGGTAATCCTACCTCAATATATTTTAGCTTTCCTACTCTTCCATTAATTGCCAATTCTGCTCCACGGTGAAAATTTGCCTGCGAGCGCTGCCAGCTTCCTGTTTGCCAGATAATATTATTCTTTTTTACTGCATTTACTATGGTCTGGCCATCTTCAATAGTACGACATATAGGCTTCTCACCATAAACATCGATTTTTTTATTTGCTACAGCAGAATAAATAATACCATGCCAGTGATCAGGTAATGCTATCAAAATAGCATCGAGTTTCTCTTTTTCCAGTAATTCCCGATAATCACCGTAGGTTCTGCAATCTTTGTTCTTGTTTGCAATATCAATTTCTTCCTTGGCTTTTTTCAGTCTGTTGGCGTCGACATCACAAAGTGCAACAAACTGAACTTCGTTATTAAGTTTCAGGAAATCCCTGCAATCGCTCATTCCCTGTGATCCTGTTCCGATTAAACCAAAAACAATACGATCGCTTGGGGCTTTCTTACCTCCCATACCCAGAGCTGAAGAAGGTATTATTTGGGGCAATACAATCGCACCGGCAAAAACAGCAGCTGATCGTTTAACAAAATCCCGTCTTGATGATTTATTTGTCATGATAAATTCAGTTAGGTTATTTATGCTATAACATTTTTAATACTATGATGTTACCGGTGTTCCAGGGATTGGAGTTTCAAAAACCATATCAACAGGTCCGAACTCAATTTTAGATGGACCCAGATCCATGTCAGATTTGAAAATTTCATCCCATGTTATTAAACGACCGGTATAAGCTGCTGTCCTTCCCATTATAGCAGTCAGAGTCGACATTGCTGTTCTTTCAGCTTCATTAACATAATTACCAGTACGGATAGCCTGTACAAGATGCATATGTTCCTGAACATAAGGAGGAATCTTCACTGCATTCATAGGATTACCGTTTTCATCCTTAGCATATACGAACTGCCATTTGACATTTCCTTTAAGATCCCAAATAGTATTCTGGCAGTTGGTATAACCTTCCGTTCCCATAATAACTTCGCCTGTAGCATTGGCGCAACTATCTATCTGACGGCACATACTATGCGAACTAACGCCATTACCGTAATCAAAATCTATGCTGAAAAAATCATACTGGTCGCCTGTCACCCTGCGATGACGGCCGCCGTATCCAATAGCTTTTTCAGGGTGTTTTCCCATGAACCAGTTGATAACATCAATATTATGTACATGAGTATCAAGTATATGATCTCCGCATAACCAGCAAAAATTATTCCAGTTACGGATCATATACTCCATATCGTTCCATCCTTTTTCACGTTCACGATACCATACATGGTCCTGATTCCAGAAGGCTTTTGCAGAAGTTATGGTCCCGATAGCGCCGCTCATTACCTGCTTATATGTTTCGATGTAATCTTCCTGATGGCGTCGTTGAGTTCCGGTTACAACATTCAACCCGATTGCTTCCGCTTTTTTTGCTGAAGTTATTACCGACCTAATTCCAACAGGGTCTACTGCAACAGGTTTTTCCAAAAAAGCGTGTTTGTTATTCAGAACTGCTTCGAGAAAATGTTCCGGTCTGAATTGAGGAGGTGTTGCAAGAATAACAACATCAACATCAGGCAGAGCCATCAGTTTTTTATAAGCATCAAAACCAACAAAGCAGTTTTCAGCAGGTATGGGAAGTTTGAATGAAGCAAATCTTTCACGGCATGCATCAATTTTATCCTGGAAAACATCCGCCAGTGCTATTATCTCCAAATCAGGCCCGGCGCTTATAAAATTAATTGCGGCTCCTGTTCCTCTGGCACCAACTCCTACCAGACCAGCTTTAAGTTTTTTGCCTTTTGGAGCGCCGTTTAAGATTGGATTAAGTCCTGTAATTTTTACATCAGGACTTCTTTTGCAAGCTGTTATCAACGCCCCTGCTCCTGCTAATCCGATTCCTGCAAGAGCCGTTTTCCCAATAAATTTTCTTCTGTCAATGTTCTGCATATCTTCAATATTATAATATTTTTTCTATCTTCCGGTAATACTATCAGCTTCACATACTACCCTGAATCCCACGTCGATAGCATCGGAGTACCACCAAATACTCTTTGGCATTTGAGGATCTGTAACAAGCCATGCTTTAGTTTTTGTGAAATCACGTGCAGCGCTCCTTACATCTTTTGCATCACTTTTAAATGAACCTCCCCGAATAACATGTTCCTGGCCTCTTGACGGACCTTTTGGATTAAAAGTTACTGTATCTGTTTTATAGGTATCGGGGGAATAAAAATCTGAGCAAAACTCTGAAACGTTTCCAGCCATGTTCTTCAATCCGAATGGGTTTGCTTTAACATATTCAGGCTCCTTAGTCTTCGATGGACTATTTACTTTATAAACGACCCTTGATGCGATGATGGTGGTATCGGGGCCGAAAAATTTCTTCAGAAAACCCGTAGAGGTAAACTTCTTAGGATTTCCTTCAAAGAAATATGGAGTTTCTGAACCCGCCCTGCAGGCATATTCCCATTCAGCCTCGGTCGGGAGCCTGTACTTTTTACCAGTAACTTTGGATAACCATTGACAGTAAACATAAGCAGCATGCCACGACATTGTAATTGCAGGACGTTTCCCTTTACCCCAGCCCTGGTCAGGAGCGCCCCACGGAGGAGTTGCTCCGCTTATAGCATCAACATTTTTCTTAATAACCTTCTGGCCCTCAGTCCTTCCCTGGGAACCGGTAGCCCTGAAGAATGCAAGATATTCATCCCAGGTAACTTCGGTTTTAGCAATAAAGAATTTAGAAACAGTTACTTTACGAACAGGACCTTCGTCAGGTTTACGTAAAGGTTCACTTTCAGGGCTCCCCATTTTAAAAGTTCCTCCGGGTATTGCTACCATCTCAAATGCAACATTTGTCCCTGGTATTTTCTCACTGAAATTTTCAAATTTTTCAACCCTGGCAGGCTCCGTGAAAAGAGCCTGATTTGCTGTGACTGAAACACCAAAACTGGTGTCGTGAGCATGAATCGCGTTCTTGTCAAAATGACCTACATTAAGATGACAGTTAATACAAGTCAAAGGTTCTTTGCTGGTAGTATAGAAAAGATGAGCATTGCCTCCGTTTACAGATAACCTGGCTGGAAAAAGGTTCTGATGGCATCTGAGACATGATTTTTCGTAGACGAAACCTTTTGCATTCTCAAGCATTCTTTTTGCCTGCCAGTCAATTTTGGCGCTATCTTTAAAATAGAAGCCATAAGCATCTTTTAATCCATGCTTAGCTTTAGCCAGCAAATATCCATGACCTTCTGGTGGAAGATGGCATTCGGAACAATGTACAATATTTCCTGTACGATTATTAAAATGTGCCGATAGTTTCCAGCTTTGATCAGCCATTGGGTGAATATGGCATGATACACAATATTTATCTGATGATGTGTATGATATTACAGCTTCTCCCGATTTCAGGAAAATGATACCTATACTAATACCTGCAATTATTAGCCAGACTTTTGTTCTGCCTTTTATAAAAGTCTTGCCCTGACTATTTTTCAACTTCATTTTTCCAGGAAATGATTCAATTAAAACTTGCTAAAGTTAATTGAAAACTAGACTTCCCGATAAAATAAAGTTACTTTTTTTAGCTAAAATTAATTAAAACATCGCACTTAGTTCTACTTTGACAGATTATGGATACTTTTGATTTTCAGCTTTTTTT
>JANXXP010000100.1 GCA_025350595.1 Bacteroidota bacterium | reverse complement strand
CAGAACATATCGTGAAGATGTTCTTGATATGCACATATTTGAGAATGTAAACCAGGTCAAAGAAAAGACGGAAGAATTTATGATTGATTATAACTACTACCATCCACATGATAGTTTAAGTAATTTAAGTCCAGTGCAATTTTTGAAAACAAAATATCAGAAAAAAATGTCCGCTTTTACTCTGTAGGAGAAAGGGGGTACTTACAGTGTCCAATATATCGTACTACCTGAACAGCAGTAGAACCTGACCTGGTTTTGACTTTTCTTACCGAAAACATACCAAAAAAGTAGGCGTAGTGCAGTAAAACTATAAAAAACAGATCATTATATTGTTTATAATCTGATATTTAAAAAATGAATTTTTCGAAAAACTATGAAGCGTCAGAAGCCAGAAATTTCACTATCTATCCAACTAGTCAATAAGGGGCTTGAACTATAAACTTAATTTTAAATTATAAAACTTATAAATAAGTTTTATAACTGAAATATAAGTTATATCTTTGAAAGAAATTAAAAAGTAATGCCATGACTAATTCGTTTATTTATTACGCTTTGGAGAGTTCAATTTGTCTGATTCTATTTTTAGCTGTCTACAGATTACTGATTGCTAACCTGACTCATTTCTCGTTGATGAGGATTTATTTAATAATCAGTGTAATTCTAAGTCTGGTTCTGCCACTGCTGATTTTACCTGTTCATTGGAGTAACTCTAATTACCCGTTTGGTCATTTATATAATTTCAACTTTCTTGCAGGAAATCAGCATGATGGCTATTCTGAAGGCCAACCCTTATCTCCGGGGTATCGATCCAACAGTGGTAGCAATGTACAGCTTGGCCTGATTATTCTGGTCATATCAGCATATATTGTCGGTTTGTTTTATAAAGCATTCAATTTTGCCAGGAACTTAAGAATTATCCAACTATGCGTAAAGCGAAATCCAAAAATAAGGGATGGTAGATTCTTGTTGGTTGATCTGAATGAGAACGTCCCCCCATTTTCCTTCTTTAATTATATTTTCATATCCAATTCTTACCAAAAATTATCAATAGATGAGCTTCAACGGATAAAGGATCATGAAAAGGTCCATTCACAGCAGTTCCACTCGCTTGATATTTTATTTGTCGAATTTATCTCAATTATTTTTTGGTTCAATCCACTAATGATCTATTTAAAAAGATCACTCCAGGAGATACACGAGTACATTGTGGATGAAAAAATTGCAGAGAAGGGTAAAGGAAAAAAGGACTATGCGGAACTTCTTCTGAAATTAGCCTCAGAAGTCAAAGGATTTAGTCTCTCAGCAGGTTTCTCAAGTAGCCAGATCAAACGCAGAATTGTTATGATAAGCAGGCAAAGATCCCTCCCGAGACAAAAGTTTATATTTATCATTGTGGTTCCTCTGATAATATTTCTGATGCTTTCTTTTTCGTATATAAAAACTCCGGATCCAGAGACTGCCCTAACAAAACAAAATTACAATGTCAATCAAAGTCAGTTAAAAATCGGAAATATTATCTGGAAGGGAAATACAGTGTATGATGTTAAGATTTTAAATCAGGCCTTAGGACTGAAGGAAGGTTCCAAATATAATAAATCACTTATCGCCGACAGGATCAACGGATCGTCAGGTGCACAGGATGCTGTGAGCAATCTATACCAGGATAACGGATATCTGTTTAGTAGAATTAGCGTACAGGAAAATCAAAATAAGGAGGCTGTAAACCTGATTATTACCATTAATGAAGGTAAACGATTTAAATTTAATGATATAATAGTTAAAATTGATGGAATTGTTACAAAAGATCTGGTCAATGAAATTGGAATTCACAAGGGAGACCTTTTCAGCAAAGCAAAAATCATTCAGGCTATCAGGGCGCTTGTAGCTACGGGTAAGTTTGATCCTGAAAAAATAAATCCGAAGCCATTTCCGAATGTAACGACGGAGGAATTTGACAATGTTGACCTGTTATTTGAACTTACAAAAATCAGCAATAAAAAATAGTATGGAAGAATTAACAAAAGCTGAAGAGAAAATTATGATGATATTCTGGAAGCTGAAAAAAGCTTTCGTAAAAGATATTATTGCTGAGCTTTCAGATAAACCAAAGCCACCTTATAATACAATATCATCAGTAACCAGAATACTTGCAGGGAAGGGATATCTTAAGTTTAAAGCTTACGGTAAAACATATGAGTATTATCCGGCCGTTACTCAGGCATATTACCGGAAATTAAAGGTCAAAAAAATGCTATCGGCTCAATTTGGCAATTCACCTGCATCACTACTTTCCTTTATTATTAAAGAAGAGAAATTGAGCAAGGA
>JANXXP010000095.1 GCA_025350595.1 Bacteroidota bacterium | reverse complement strand
TTCTATAGCCTTCTTTTATATAATCCACCGATTCAAATGAAAATGGCCTTTGAGCAATAATTTCAAAATAATCAAAAAAAGTATCAAAGTATTTGTCTGCTTGAATAATTCCAAACTTTTCGACTGCAAAATGGTGAATGCGAATCAAGTCCTCCCTGGCTGCATTACTTAGTCTATATTCAGCCATTAAGTAAAGACTTTGACTGTTTTAAAGTTTGTTTTTTAGTGTCACTAGTAAATCCACTTCTTTCGGATTTTTCTAGTTTTGCCCTAATCCAGTCAATGTGAGCGTGCTGTTTACGAGCCTGTCTAATCAAATCGTTGACAAGTTAACGAATTTGTTTCTAATAAGAAGGCGAAGCTGGAAGGCAATTACCTATAGCACCATCCGTGTTAGCACAAGTATTAATTTTAAAATTGTCTCAGAGGCAGAAAACTGTCTGGATATGCTATTTAGGAGAGATCATGTTATCCGGATTTTGTCTGCAGTCCCATATTGCATTAATCGTTATTGTCTCTCTGTCGACTTGATATAAAATTGCATAGTTACCTTCAATTAATGATCTAACATTCTCGATATCAGATTGAAGTCCCAAAAACGGATGACTGTTTAAAAGTTTTACTGTTTTACGAATCTTTGAGTTAAGATATACGCTATATGCCTTTGATCCGTTGCGGAGATAGAAATATTCAAGAATATTTAAAAGGTCAATCTCTGCGTTAGGTGACCAAACTATCTTTCGCTTAGCCATTTATCTATATCTGCTTCAACTTGATCATTTGATATGGCCTCGCCTCTTGCTATTTGTTCCTTTGCCAGTTTAATCCGCTGTTTTTGTTCAGGAGTGGTTCTATAGATGAGTTTTTCTGACTTGGTATCAATAATGGTATTCATGGCAGCTAAAAATGATTTGTCATTGATTGCTGCAATCTTATGAATCAGGATATCTTTAAGTTCAATTGTGGTCATGATGCATAAAGTTTGTCCAAAGATACGATATTTTTAATTTGTAGATATCTGGCTTTCCTTCTTTGCTGTTAGCACATGTTTTTTCGTCGTGCGATAGAAGAGTCCCGGTAGAAAGAAGTATTGTTAATTAAATAACAGAATTTTCTAATGAAGGCGCGAGGGCCTGCTGTCTATCGTGCGAGGGCAGGTCCCGGTAAAATTGTTGAATTTACATGTGTACAATTCTTTGCGATCCGTCACCTCATTGCTAAATGTATCTCCCAGAGGTGATTCGTAAACTTTAATCGAATTTCCACTACAGTCTAATAGAACTGTTGAACCATTGCTATTACATAAAGGATCATTCATTATAGCATAAAAAACTGTCTGATTATTATAAGTGGCTTGAAATATAGCCATCTGACAGGTACAATTAGTGAAGGAAGATTTTAATTCGTTGAGCCATGCAAGATCTTCTAATGGATCGTTACAGTCGCATGTGTTATCATTGTTTTCACAACTCATTGTTAGAACAATAACTACAAAAATTAAGATTAATTTTTTCATGGATAGTGTAATTTAAGTTTTCAAAAAAATCAGTGTTAAATCATTTACGCCAAAAATTGTGCCATATGAAATCAAGCAGCAAGGATTTTTCTCGCGCGATGGCACTTCCATTTAGAAAAACATCCAGTTATGAACAGAAACTTTCTGATGACGGCGTGAGGGCAAACTGTCGATGGCAAATCATTGGTTATCTAATTGATATAATGCTTTTCTGTTAGCATTTTGGGCTCCTAGATCTAATTTGTCAAGGTATCTGGGCGAAGCAGGCCCTGAATGCTAACGGCAGTCTGTCTAATAACCAATTTTATATACTTTTATATTTGGATACCTGTACACGAAAAATTTCAAATAATCGATTCTCAGGGACTTCATTTTAGTTTTTAGACAGTCTGACGGCTCGGCGGTTTAATGAGTTGCCGTCTGCGACGCGGTGGCGTGGTTTTTGCCATCCCGAGCTATCGGGACCGGTAGATGGACGAGCACCCACTGGTCACGATGAAACTGTCTTGACGGCACCAAGTCCGGGTAAGGATTGTGAGTTTTGGGTCAAGATGAAACAGTCCAGATGGCGAGCAAAAAACAAGGCACCCGCGCTTCGGCTTGCAGCCCGATTGACTTTGTCTTGGCAGCAGGATCTGTCCGGATGCAACAAAATTTGATAAGTTGAAATGAATTTACTCGCATAGAATTTAGGGGCTGATTACTAAGCTGTCCGGACTGACGACCGTGTCCCGCGAAGCCTTTGTAATGGTTAACGAATTTGTTTCTAATAAGAAGGCGAAGCTGGAAGGCAATTAATTAAACCGTCCGAGTTGCACTAAATCCCACCCCAAAAACGGGGTTGGGATAACTTAAATCAAGATAATAATCGTAAAATGATACTGAACGGGAGAATGTGCTCCTTATAAAACTACGTCCAATAATTTTAACGTCCAGTATCATGAGAAAAAAAAGCAAATTTACTACTGTTGAACGAGCTATCCAAACTATTGATGGCTTTCAGAAAGTGTATAATACCCTGCAACAACAGACTATCCTCAGGGGACAGAGTCAGAGTACCCTTGAAAACTATATCAGGCAGATAGCTCTTATCAGCCTTGAATTTAACAAGCTCCCTGAAGATCTCTCGGAAGATGACATCAACGGCTACCTCACTGCCCTGGCCCTGAGTCCAAACTCTCCTTCACGCAGCAGCTTTAAACATGCTATCTATGGACTGCGGTACTATTACCGCCACATTGGA
>JANXXP010000038.1 GCA_025350595.1 Bacteroidota bacterium | reverse complement strand
GGATACTAATCCTTTCTTGTAAGGCCTCCAAAACTATTTTGGTCTTTAGCCCTGAACTGTGCTTTTTTCTACTCATAACAACAAAGTTTATCATTTATTATCAAATTAAACCTGTTGTCTAACTTCCGGGGCTAATTATAGAGAAAGGGAGAATGGGAGAATGGGAGAAAGTGATCTCTATTATATGCGAAGGTGAGTTCTCTTTTCTCTAGCAAATATCTTTATGTATTTATCAGATTTGCAATAGCTTCATTGGGAATGACAATTTCCTGATGAATTCCATGGGATCCCACACTTCGTTCGGGATGACAATTTGGTTTTGATCAAGAAGCGAGGGATCTTGAAGTAAATTACTTTATGCACTGGTGTTCATTGTTAAAGCATATCACATCATCCTTAACATCTATTGTGATACTATCTTCCTTTGCTGTCTTCCCCACACCCGGCTCACCGATAAGCAGAGGGTTATTCTTGGTTCTGCGGGTCAGAATCTGAAGAAGTCTCCTTATTTCATCATCACGCCCAATTACAGGATCAAGCTTGCCTGAAACGACCATCTCGTTTAGATTATTAGCATATCTGCCAAGCGAATTGTAAGTGTCTTCCGGAGTCTGACTGCTGACAGTTGAACCTTTTCTGATCTCTGTTATTGCAGCTTTAAGATCCTTCATCAAATGGGCACATTCAACAGCCTGTTGTCCGCTGGCAGTGGCTATATTCAGAGCCTGCGCGACTGATTCCTGGGCTTTAATTGTAAAATTATTCAGATTCATGGCATTACAGTTCCTGATGATCAAATGTTTAGCAAAAAATAACCATTTTTGTCTGCACACAGTGCGGAACAGAATTTACATTAGCTCAGAAGTATGAAATGGATCTGGAACTGAAGGGGGTAAGACAGTAAAAGATAAAAGATTTTCTGGTCTACTCCTTTTTCTTACTCTTAACCTTAGCCTCAACCTTTGACTGGTTTTCAGCTACTCTGTATTTTACAATTCTGCCGATGAGCTCCAAGGGAATTGGTTTACTAATCGGTAGTCTTAATGTTCCCTTTGATAACTCATATCCTGTCAACTCATCCTTAAATGCTGCTATTCCACCGGCTGTCGGGAAAAATCCTATGTGAGTTTTAAATCCGGCAAAATAAACCAGAATCCCAAGATACCTGAATGCAGGCATCGAATAACTAATTATTTCTTCTGCATCAGGAGCTGCATTCTGAATTGTCTCCCTTATCTTTTGCAGTGCAATCCTGAAATTTTCGGGCTGCATTGCAATATATGAATCAATGTCTTTTATTTTTGATTCCACTTAGACTTCAATTATTAGTTATACTTACTTCTTATAACAACTAAAAACATTGAGTTGTTTACTCAGAATTCTGAAATTACCTTCCTCCCGGAGGACAATACATTCTTAAGTAATTGGTATAAAGGGTTGAAAGATGCTCAGAAGTGCCCGGTCCTTCTGAAATACTATGTGTACGGTTCGGATAAGGCATAAATTGAAATTGCCGGTTATATTTAACAAGCTCATTGATAAGCATTTCGGCATTCTGGTAATGGACATTATCGTCACCGGTTCCATGGATATACAGCAAATTTCCTTTCAGGTTTTTTGCATATGTAATCGGAGACCCTTTAACGAAATCCTCCATATTTTCCTGAGGCAGTCCCATATAACGCTCCTGATAAATATTATCATAAGTAAGTTCATTCCCAACTGCTGCAATGGCAATTCCGGTTTTATAAATTTCCGGATACTGAAACAAAAGGTTCAAGGTAGCTGTACCTCCACCACTCCATCCCCACACAGCTATCCTTTCAGGGTCAACAAAACTCCATTTTAGTATCTCTTTTGCTGCCAATGCCTGATCGTGGATATTAATCTGGCCAATATTACGATAAATGGATTTTCTCCAGGCTCTTCCCTTAAAAGCGGGTGTTCCCCGGTTGTCTAAAGAGATATAGATGTAACCATCAGCCTTCATATCGCCATTATAGAGGGAGTTTCTACCTACACCATAGGTATCAGTTACAGTGGCTGAAGCAGGTTCAGTATAAACATAAAATACAACGGGATATTTTTTAGAAGGATCAAAGTTATCCGGCTTTACCATCCAGCCATCCATCTCAACATTGTCTGAAGTGGTTATCCTGAAAAGCTCGGCTGTTGGCTTACCCTTAAGTGAATCAAGTCTGGCTATAATCCCTTCTTTCTCAACCAATGTTTTTTGATTAACTACTGATAAAAACTCTCGTGCAGGCTTTATGGAAATACTTGAGAAAGTATGAAGTGCATATTTACCCGTAGCAGAAAAAGAATAATCATTTGTCCCTTTTAATGATGCAGGGGTAAGCAATTCGGGTGCTGCTGTTCCATTCAGTTTTGTGCGGTATAGGTATTTTTGAGTGGCATTATCAGGAGAAGCCAGGAAATAGACATATCCACCTTTAATGTCAGTAAATTTTAAATCCATCATATCAAAATTACCTTTGGTCACAAGCTTTTCAGGCTTCCCTTCAAGAGAAATCTGATAAAGATGATTCCATCCGTCTTTTTCAGAGGCCCAGAGAATGCTTTTTGTCTCATTCAGCCAGATGAAACTATTTGTAAAATCAATGGTATATGGATTCCCTGGCTGATAAACATCAACCCATGCAGCATCTGTCTCCTCCTGGATTATTTTTGATTTTCCTGTAGCCGGCTCAATGTTCATAAGTCTGCTTGTATTCTGTTTCCTGTTCAGCTGCTGAATAAGGAGATTCCCGGAAAATGGAATAAACTCCATCCTGACTATGTAATTTTGAGCCGGATCTCCCGGAACATCCATCCAGGTAGTTTTAGCATCTGCAACGTTTACAACACCGACTTTGCATGAAGATGGCTTTTCACCGACTTTAGGATATTCAATTGGAATTAGCTTTGAGTATATTGAATCGGTATAATTCACCAGATAAAATTTCTTTATACTGCTGGCGTCAATCTGCCAGTAGGCAATCGATTTACTGTCGGGACTCCAACGAAATCCATCACGGCAATAAAATTCTTCTTCATAAGCCCAGTCAAAGGTACCGTTGATCAAAGTAACAGTACCGTTGGTGGTCATAGCCTTAATTTGTGAGGTAGACAGATCTTCCACATAAATGTTGTTTCCACTAACAAAAGCAGCAGATTTTCCGTCAGGGGAAAACTTTGCAAACATTAATGAAGAAGCGGGTAATGTTTTGCCCAATTGATTCAGAGAACCGGTTTTCATATCCAGCACCCAATAATCGCCTCTTGTGTTTAGTCTCCAGACCTTTTTTGTGTTTGTAAATAGTAATACTTTTTGCTGATCGTCAGAAAATGCATAGAAACTGATTCTGAGAGGAGAAGTGCTTCCCTGTGGTGTAAGCTGATTTTTTGATATAACCACACTTGATTTACTATCAGGAAGAGTGTATTTGACGAGTTCCCCTTTCTCCATACGATAATAAGAATTACCATCACTGGCCCATTTGATACCACCTCCCTGGGATACAACCCTGAGAGAAAAGAAGAGAATCAATAATATTGTGATCAGGGCTTTAAGTCCTGTAACTCTTGCGAAAGCAATTTTCTTTGTATCCATATTGACAACTTTAAGTACTTTAAGATATTACCTATTGCACTATTTAGCCTTTAAGCTTTTCAACATTACATAACACCCTCATTACATTAGCCCCCCAGATCTTGGTTATATCCGCTTTAGAGTAGCCCCTGCGCAATAATTCAATAGTAATATTTTTCATTTCAGCAGCAGTGCGGCAGCCATCAACTCCTCCTCCACCGTCGAAATCTGTTCCGATGCCAACATAATCAATACCAATTACCTGTACAACATGGTCAATATGATCGACAACATCTTTTACCGTCGCTGATTTCGCATACTTCTTCTGAACCTCACGGTATTCTGTACGCATCAGCTTTTTAGTTGAATCAGAAAGGGAGCTGTAATCACCGTACCTGGCCTGAAGTTCTTTAAGCTTAGCCTCCATCTCAGGATTTGGCTCGGGAGTTTTGAGGTAGTTGCTAAGTATACAAATTTGTATAACTCCGCCATTTTCTTTAAGTGCCAGCAGCATGTCATCAGTCAGGTTCCTTGGGCTTCCGCATAGTGCCCTGCATGATGAATGTGAAGCAATAACAGGTGCTTTGGTAACTTTAAGAACATCATAGAATGATTTATCGGAAATATGTGAAACATCCACCATCATACCAAGTCTGTTCATTTCCTTAACAACCTGTTCTCCGAATGTCGATAGCCCATTATTTTCAGGTCCTTTTGCATCAGTTGATGAATCGCAAATATCATTGTTTTTTGTATGAGCCAGGGTTATATACCTGGCACCCAGATCGTAATATTGTTTTACTCTTGAAATATCCCTTCCGATAGGATAGCCGTTTTCTACTCCGATAAAAGCAGCAATTTTACCCGATTTCCAGATCCTGTATGCATCATCCGCTGTAAGAGCTAACTCAGCCATGGATGAATTTTTAGCAACATTCTTATGTATTGCATCGAAAGTATCAAGAGCCTTTTGGTGTACTTGGTTGAAAGCAGAATCGTTTCTGATTCCCTGCCCGATAAAAACTGCAAAGAATTCAGCATGAAGGCCACCCTCAATCATTTTGGGAAAGTCAACGCATCCGTCAGCATGTTTTACTCCAAGATTAAAAGTTGAATCAGAAAATTCCATCGGAGTATCGCAATGGGTATCAACTGTAAGTATTGATGAATGAATTTTATTGGCTTGATTAATAAGTTTTTCTTCACTACTGGCACAACCATTCAGTAATAGAATAAACACCGTGACACTCAGAAATATTTTCATATCAGTAAAAATTGTTTGCGATGCAAGATAACTAAAATGAGATTGGCGGATTACAAATCAAATATATTTAACCTTATTTAACAATGCAAAAAGCCCCGACACTGGACGGGGCTTTCTTTTATTATTTGCGTGTAATCATCAGTTATTCTTATCTTTATTCTGATAATTGAAAGAGATACTTCTTTTTACGTTGTCTTTCTCTACTGTAATTCTGAAATGCTGTTCTACACTTGAGAAATCATGATCATGATAAAATTTGATGATCTCTTTATTTCCTACCACAGTCCAGCCTTTATACTTGCTGTTTGCCAGTTCCTCCTGTATATAGCGTGGAATTGCAAGATCTTTTGTTAACTCTCTTGTTTCCACAAGTTCTCCACTAGCGCTGTAAACAGCCCAGAAATCATTACCAGTTGTAGTTTTCATTGTAACCTCATACCTGTTTAATGGAATATCAGA
This sequence comes from Bacteroidota bacterium, assembly GCA_025350595.1. Classification (GTDB taxonomy): domain Bacteria; phylum Bacteroidota; class Bacteroidia; order Bacteroidales; family VadinHA17; genus LD21. Next base: position 12,241 of record JANXXP010000038.1, on the reverse strand, counting down.
AGCTCCAACATCATATACCCAACCATATTCTTTTAAAGCATAAGGAAACCTTGACCAGGTAAGTGGGTTATTCTTATCAAATTGAGTATTCACAGCTTTAACAACAGCTAAAGGAACCAGATCTTTTGTGATCGTAGTATTTACCAGAGGAACCCTGTCATTAGGGTTATAGTCGTGATCGACCTGAGCGATCAATGGAAGCCCAAAAGCTACCAGAACCAGAATTGTTAAAAAAAATTTCATATTACGTAGTTTCTATTGTTTATAAAAACTACAACAGACAAAACATAAAAGAGTTCAAAGACAGATTTAAAATGTACTAAACGAGGAACTCAGATTAATTTATTATAAAGCTATTTAGATACATTCCTATTAAGCCAGGGGATTGAGTCCACTTACCCTGACTTGTTTTTCTATGGTATGTAACACCTGTAAAAAATGTGGTGTTAAATAATAACTTTCCCTCTCCCAGATCCTTATACAACTCCAGAGTAATTAAAATATCTCCTTCTGCCGTTACATAATATTTCTTCAGATTATAAGATATAACCTTATTAATATCATTTTTTGTAAATGAAATGTAAATAGGATTTGTAAGTACATTTTCGAAATTTTCTTTATTATCAATCCTGTAGATATTCAATCTGTAAGTTACAGAGTCGTAGGTGCAGATTCCCACATTTAAATTTATATCTGTAATAAGTGACTGTTTCCGAACATGAACTCGTCCACCCAATTCAGAACCTAATTCATTATCTGCAAAGCCCGACCTCAGATCATGAGTCGTAACCGGATAACCTAGTCTCTGTCTTTTATATTGACGATTAGTGACTTTTACTTCACTTAGAATATATGAACGCGGAGAAAGATATATTTTCTTTGTCGGATTATCTTTGAAATCAGTAACAAGTATATTTTTGGATTCATATCCAATCATTGAAAACCTCAATGTATCAGTATCGTAATCGCTTTCAAGTTCTATTTTGAAATTGCCATCGATATCTGATACTGTTCCTACATTTCTCCCTATAATACCAATATTTACAAAACTGATCCCTGTCTCTGTTCCCGCTATATAAATCTTACCTGAATAAGGCTGACATTGAATAACTAGTGATATCAGGAACCCAAGAAATATAAATAAAGCTTTTTTATTCAAATCTAAGTAAAATCTCATCTCTTTCCATCTGAATTAAAGGACTTTTCAGGTGGCAAATATACAAAAAAAGCCCCGACGGTTAAGTCTCTTTCTTTGGTGTCGAAAGCTTCATCAGAAATATTATATTCGCGTTTACTAAAGCTTTAACTGCAGGATTCTATAAAGAAATTTGGTATCATGGTAAACAAGGGATGGTCCTTGCATCCTTCGGCATCAGCAAACCAAAGAATTCAATCCTTCAGGCAGCGAACTGAAAAACCACAACTCTTAGCTGGTACGTTCCATGTCATTTTACCATTATTATTGCCTATTTCCCTAATCTGAGCGCCTGCATCGCCAACCTCAGTAACAGACCACCAGCCACCGTAAGTACCAATGCCTTCGCATCCTCCAATAGTCATTCGGTAACCACCAGGAAGGGCCGTAAAACCTGTTACATTAGTAGCTTCGGCATTTGGACCAGCCCAATGCTTTGTACCAGTTTCTTTCAGCTTTCCCCCGGCTAATTTTTCGCCACCAAGAACATTGATTAAAGTCGTCCATTCGTCAAAGACAGGCACATGCCAGCCTGAAGGGCAAAGTTTTTTAGAATTTAAAACATACCAGTTGTACAAAACACCATAAACAGATTTGTTCGCTATGTCATTATTGTATAAGTAATAAGTAGGGTCAGTTGTCATTAAGAAGTATGTACTGTCATACGTATAGGTTATTGCCTTTCCATCGTTGTACTTTGTAGTTTTGAGGTTTTCGGCCATCCAAACCTGATTCCCTATTTTGACAGTTTGGTAAAGGTTCCCGTCTGCGTCTTTCACTGTATTTTGTGCCATTAGCCCTGTTATCCCAAAACGAATAAGAAGTAAAAGACAAAAAAGTTTTCTTGTATATTTCATGAGATAACCTGTATTACTAAGTTTCACGAAAGTAATGCTTAATAGTAAAAATCCTTGCCTACAATAAAGCTACGAAATAAATCAAATACAAGTCAAATATTTTTTTTCATCTGTTATTCTTCTGCTACTTTTGCGCTGTCATGACTGGAAAAAGAAAAATATGGCATTGGGTTGTTCTTGCAGCTTTATCAATAATCTGGGGAACAAGCTATATCCTGATGAAAGAAGGCCTGAAATCCTTTTCTCCCATGCAGGTTGGATCTCTGAGAATTGTGATAACATTCATTTGCCTTCTGCCGGTTATTATCCACAACTTTCACAGGCTGAACAAGGGAAATTTATCTTCAATAATTATTATCGGATTTCTTGGAAGCGGAATACCTGCTTTTTTATTTCCGATGGCAGAAACAAAAATCTCAAGTTCACTTGCGGGTATGTTGAACACTCTCAGTCCTGTTTTTACGCTTATTATCGGAATACTTGTCTACAAGAGGAAGTCAATTAAAAGCCAGATAGCAGGCGTATTCCTGGGGTTGTTAGGAGCGGCAGGATTACTTTATACAGGATCTTTTTCATTTAGTACAGGAGGATTACTTGTTGTTCTGGCCACGCTTCTGTCTGGGTTCAGTTCAAACGAAGTAAGCAAAGTAAAAGGAATGAACGGATTACAAATCACTTCATTATCGTTTATGATCATCAGTCCCTTCGCAATTATCTATCTTCTGTCATCCAATCTACAGACTGTTGCAGGAACTGACCACTGGATAAGAAACCTGGGTTGCATTGCGATACTTGCAGTTATGGGAAGCGCTACTGCTAATGCCATGTACTATCTTCTTATAAGGGATACTTCTCCTGTTTTTGCGTCTACTGTAACTTACTTTATTCCAATTGTTGCAACAATGTGGGGCATTGCTGACAATGAACATTTCTCAACTTCGATGCTTATTTCAATATTCATTATCTTTATGGGTGTTTACATAATAAACAGACCTAACTTTTTCAAAAAGAAAGAAGGTAAAATTCCAGATGAATAAGTATGCGCTTGTTGCACTATCAGTTATTGGAGGAATGCTGTCCGGATTAGCCTGGATGGGATGGTGTTCCGGGCTGATTCTTCTTATCGCATTTATCCCGTTTTTTTTAATTGAAAACTATCTTTTCGACAGACCTAAAAAGTACACTTCAAATTCATTTTTCATAATTATCCTTCCGGGCTTTGTACTATTCAGCATTATTGTACTTGGATGGATGCGAGTTGCCAGTATTACCGGAGCTCTTTGCGTTATTATGGGATTATCCTTCTGCATGTCATTCACAATGTGGCTTGCTCATGTTATAAGGTTAAAGGGGGGAAATATCGCCGGTTTTGTTGCACTGATTACATTCTGGCTGGGATATGAATACATAACTCTCAATGTAAATATTATCTCTCCATGGTTGAATCTGGGTAATGGACTCTCAAAAGATATTATGTTCATTCAGTGGTACGAGATAACAGGAAGTGCCGGCGGTACTCTCTGGATTTTGTGCTCAAATCTTTTCCTGACAATTTTCCTGGTAAATTCAGGAAACGGGAAAAGAAGAAACAAATTATTCCTGTTCCTCTGGCTGGCAATAATAATCATACCCGCAACATTCTCCATCTTAAGATATTATTCAATAAAACAAAATAGCGGCAACAAAAGCGAAGTTATTATTGTTCAGCCAAATACAGACCCCTATACTGAAAAATTTACAATCCCTTTCAAAGATCAGTTAAAGAAAGTACTTGCCATGGCAGGCACTTCTATAACCGAAAAAACTTCCTGGATAGTTACTCCGGAAACTACAGTTGATGATCCTGTAAATCTCGATAGTCTGGGCAATAATAAATATATACGATTAATAAAAGAACTTGCAGATAGATATCCAAAGGCTTCAATAGTTACGGGCTTAGTAAGTTATAGGTTGTATCCCCCATCAGCTAACGCACCTACCATTAGTGCAAGAATAAAAGACGCTTCTGGTTTCTATTATGATCACTATAATTCAGCTTTCAGAATTGATACCGGAAAAACTATTGAGGTTTATCATAAATCGAAACTTGTTCCGGGCATCGAAATGCAGTTCTCAACAGGACCCGGAAGATTTATAAGTAAGATACTGCCTTTCCTTGGAGGTACAAAATGGGGTTATGGAATTCAGAAGGAACGAACATGCTTTGAACATCCGGTACTTCTATTTAAAATAGCTCCTATAATATGCTATGAATCTGTATTCGGGAAATATGTTACTGATTATGTAAAAAATGGAGCAGAAGCTCTTTTTATAATAACAAATGATGGCTGGTGGAAAAATACAATTGGATATGAACAGCACCTTTCTTACGCTTCTTTAAGAGCAATCGAGACACGAAGACAGGTAGTAAGAGCAGGAAACACAGGCGTTTCATGCCTGATTGATATAAGAGGTAAAAGAACAGAAGAGACCACATGGTGGACCCAGACTGTACTAAAGGGAGAAATAAGTCCGGAGAACAGGATTACTCCGTATGTGAAATATGGCGATTATATTATGCTTATATCCTCTGTAATCAGTGTTCTAATCCTGTTAATTATCTTCGTGGTAAATCCAATCAGAAAAAAATAAGATGATTATGTAAAATAATGCAACTCTTAATATTTCATCTTGTCTTTATAACCAGTTAAGCTTATCAGTTGGAGAATTCAGACATCTATATTCATGCTCCCCTTATTGAAGAGTGCAGAAGCGGAAGCAGCAGAGCTCAGTTCAGGCTTTATAACCTGTATTCTAAAGCCATGTATAACCTGGCTTACAGGATACTGAACAACCGCGAAGATGCTGAAGATATCCTTCAGGAGGCTTTTGCAGAATGTTTCAGGAGTATAACCACATTTCGTTTTGAATCGACATTCGGTGCGTGGCTAAAAAAGATTGTTGTCAATAAATGTATAAATCAATTGAAGAAAAAGAAAATAGATATTGCCCTCTGCGAAACTCTTCCTCCTGTTATTAATGATGAAGAGGAAGAAGTTACTTACGATACAAGTAAGATATTCAAGGGAATTGAATCCCTTCCCGATGGCTATAGAATTGTTTTAACACTTTACCTGCTTGAGGGTTACGACCACTCTGAAATTTCCCAGATACTCGGGATAACGGAATCGACTTCTAAATCTCAGTATTCAAGGGCAAAAGAAAAGCTAAGAAATGTACTTTCAAAAAATTGAAAAGATGGATAAGCTGGAAGAATTTATAAGAAAAAACAGGGAGCATCTGGACAGGTACAGTCCGTCTGCAGGTGTATGGAGTAAGGTGAAACATGATTTAAGGAAGGAACAACCTTCTGCTAAAAAATGGTTTTCCATTGCAGCGATGGTTGTATTAATTCTTTGTACCGGGATAATTCTGATAAGGCTTGGGATCAACAGATCTGCTTCAAATTCTGATATAAAAGCTGACGCAAGGCTGGAACAAGTAAATCCACATCTGAAAGAAACAGAAATATACTACAACAACCTTGTAAACTCCCTCTACCATGAAGCAACTCCGCTTCTGACAGGAAATCCTGAGATTAAAAAAGAACTTAACTCTGATATTTCGCAGCTTGATAGTATTTGCTCAGATATTAAAAAGGACCTTAAAGATAATGTCGCAAACCAGGAAGTAGTGGAAGCTCTCATCCAGAATTACAGGATAAAAATCCGACTGCTTGAAGATATGCTGGTGATACTTAAGGAAAATGAAAATAATCCGGAAAAAAGAAAAAGCCATGAATTATAAGATAATAATAATGATCAACATAATTTTGCTCATATTCAGGTCGTTATCAGCACAAAGCGATACTGAGGTACGCACCTTTATGAAAACAGTGCATGTAGGCAAAGAAACTTCGCTGGAAGTGAATAATAAGTATGGATCAATCCATATTTCTCCGTGGAATAAGGATTCTGCAAGTATCAGGGCCGAAATTAAGGCAGTTGCCTCAGGTTATGACAAACTTGAAAAAATGTTTGACGGAATAACAATCAATATAACTGAGACTTCATACCTGGTTAGGGCTCAGACAGACTTCACCCAAAACATAAATACATTGTTTGAAAGTTTTAAGGGCATGACAAGCAAATTTATTTCTTACGATTCACACGTCGAGATCAATTACTTTATCAATATCCCTGATTATATCAATCTTCGGATTGAGAATAAATATGGTGATGTATATATGGAAAATAATACAGGAAATTTTTCAGTTACAGTTTCCAATGGTTCGTTTAAAGCAAACTCTCTTGGAAAAGGATCGTCGGTAACCATTTCCTTTTGCGATGCTACTATAAATTCTATTGGATCAGGAAAAATTAACGCATCCTTTTCAGATCTTATAATAGGTGAAACCGGAGATTTAACAATAAACTCAATATCATCAAGATATGAAATAAAAAAAGCCTCCATCATAATGACTGAATCGAAAAGAGACAAGTTTTTCATCGATAATATTGAATCAATAAAGGGAAATTCATACTTCACTGATTTTAAGATGAGTAACCTTAGAAAAGAGCTTGATCTGATTACCCGATACGGAAGTATAAATGCCGACAACATTGAGAAACGATTTGAGTTTATTGACATAAATTCAGGATACTCTGATATTTCGCTTCGGTTTGAACAGGGTTCATCCTACAATTTTGATATCAGACATATAAACTCATTCCTGGTATTACCGGATAAGGATATCAGAACTGAGAAGAAAGCTCTGAGTGAAGAAAAGAAGGAATATATGACCTATGGAGCTGTTGGGAGAAACCCGGGAACATCTAAGGTAAAAATTGATGCTACGAGAGGTAATATTTATCTTAAATAATTCCTCGTAATGCAACTTTGAAATCCTTCTCTTGTCTTTATTTATTAAATTATCATCAAAATCAGGTTTATGAAGAAATTCTACTCAACATTTTTTATTCTGATACTTATAACATCATCTTTAATAAAGAGTCAGAATGTCAACCGGCAGGCAGGACTCAGAACAGGTTACAGGGGAGGATTCTTCTATCAGCTTACCAGTGAAGCCGGAAATGCCGAGATTGGTTATAATGCTTTATTAAGTTTCAGCAATAATGGCATTCAGTTAACAGGTCTGAGGGTTGTATATGAAACATCCCTCTCTGCTATTTCTCCCGATCTGTTTTTTGCCTGGGGTTATGGTGGTCATGTTGGATTTACCTATACAGACCATCTGGGATTCCTTGGCGAAAGATATAGCTTCAGAGGAGAACGTTTCTGCCCTCTTGTCGGTGCTGATGGCTGGTTATCGGCTGAATACAGATTTCGCGATATACCGTTAAATTTAAGTCTCAATGTTAAACCTTTTGTTGAACTGACGTTTCCGGCGTTTGTGAAGATTATGCCGGCAGATGTTGGATTATCAGTTTCTTATGTCTTTTAATCGTTGAATTATATAAATATTATACAGATGAAAAAAACTGCTATTTTATCAGCTCTTATAATCCTTTTTTGCTTATCTGCATTTTCACAGGATCCTGAATTCGAATATTATAAAAGCAGGGAAATTAAAACGTTACTTGGTCGGAATAGACAAGGTGGCGGATATTGCGCTTTTACATCAGGGTATTCTGTTATCGACAATAAACATGCTGTCCTTTTCGGAGGCAGGTTTGGGTGGCTGGCAAGTCATTCAATCGGAATTGGAATGGGAGCTACAGGCTTCATCAACGAGTTCCATTATGAACCATCTCTTGACAGGAATGTATTTCTGGCTGGTGGTTACGGAGGATTATATATTGAACCAATCTTTTTGCCCCGTTTTCCGGTTCACTTGTCCTTTCCTGTCTTGTTCGGCGCTGGCGGAATATCCTATGTATCAAAAGAGTCAGATTATAATAATAATTTTATTCAGGACTCCGAAGCTTTTCTGCTAATAGAGCCGGCTGCTGAACTTGAACTTAACCTGACCAGATTCTTCAGGTTATCGGTCGGCACTTCTTACAGGTTACCATCATCATTTAATGTTGGTTTAACAGGCTCACCTAAAGCGAGTGCAGAATCAATAAAAGGGATGAGTTATACCGTATCTCTAAAGTTCGGAAAATTCTAAGGGTTCCCCTTTGTTTACCTCTGTTTCTTAAATGCCTCAACCCCCTCATCCAACCATTTCTTATACTCCTCAACATTCAGATTGGTTGGCATTGGTTTATTTACCGGGCTACCATCATGATCTGTTATAACATATAATGGTAAGGCATTAGTTTTGAACTTTGATATTTCAAGATCTTCGTTTACTTTTCCGATAGTTTTCTTCTGTTTACCATCAATAGCCGACATTATCCATTCATTTTCAGCCAATTGAACTCTGTCGTCAACATAAAGGGAAACTATTACAAAGTTATTCTTCAGCCTTCTTAGTACTTCAGGATCCGACCATACGCGGGCTTCCATCAATTTGCAGTTAGCACATGCATGGCCTTTAAAGTCAAGTAATACAGGCTTCCCCTGTTCTTTTGCACAAGCTAAACCCTGCTTGTAATCGAAATATCCCTTTAAACCAAGAGGCATATCGAAAATATCACCATGCTTTGGTTCTGAGCATAGAACACTTGTGTTAGCCTGCTGAACAGAAGGACCCTGATTAGAACTGTTTTCTGAAATCAATTTTGGGATATTGAGCTCAGTTGTTGATTGGGAAGGTAGAAATGATGATAACCCTTTTAAAGGTGAACCAAACAGACCAGGGATGAGATATAACACGAAGGAAAATACGGCAATTATCAGAAACAATCTGAAAGTTCCTATGAATGGCAGGTCACTATCATGAGAAAATTTAATCTTTCCCATAAGGTAAAAACCAAGAAGGGTAAAAAGGACGATCCAGATAGCTAAAAAGAGATCTCTTGATAAAATTCCCAGAGAATAAACACTGTCAATAGTCATCAGGAACTTCATACTGAATGCAAGCATTATGAAGCCAAGAACAACCTTTATTGAGTTGAGCCAGCCTCCTGATTTTGGGATACGGCTCATAATAGACGGAAAAAGTGCAAATACAGTAAATGGAAGTGCAAAAGCTACTCCAAATCCTATCATTCCGATTGTCGGTCTGAGCACATCTCCGCTGGCAGCTTCAACTAAAAGAGCTCCAACTATTGGTCCGGTGCATGAAAATGATACAATCACCGTTGTCAATCCCATGAAAAATGCTGCAAGCATACCCCCTTTATCAACCTTAGAATCAGTACTGGTAGACCACTTACTTGGCAGTATGATCTCGAAGGCTCCAAAAAAAGATGTGGCAAATATTACAAATAAGGCAAAAAACAGGGTGTTTGGAATCCAGTGAGTACTCAGAGCATTAGCAAATCCCGCACCTGCACTGGTAAGCGACACAATGATTCCAAGAGATGAGTAGATAAGAACTATGGAAATTCCAAAGATCAGCGCTTTAATAATTGATTTAGCTCTGTTATCCGATCCTTGTGAGAAAAATGCAACTGTCATTGGGATCATTGGGAATACACAAGGCGTGAGAACACCCGCAAATCCTGCCAATAAAGATATCAGAAAGAATTTCAGTAAACCTCTGTCAGAGTTCGGAACAGAGGGAGCATTTATGGGATTTACAGCAGATTTTATTACAGTTCCTGGAGCATTATCGATGACTTTTATACTGAAGTCAACGTCTTTAGGAGGAGAACAAGTGGCATTGTTACAGGCCATAAAGTTGACTGAACCTGTAACTGTAAATGATGATTCGTTTGCCTTAATTTTCTGACGGAACTCGGCTTTCGTACTGAAAGTCTTAATCTTGAAACCAAAAGCTTCGTCCATCAGCTCTACAGGCATTGTTACTTCGAATGCCTTTCCATCGAGCTTAAAGCCGGGCACTGTATCGAATTTAAAAGTAGTAGGTATTGGTCCGCCATCAGGTATGTCCATTGAATAAATATGTGAATTCACATCAATGGCTGCAGTAAATATCAGTTCATACTGCTTCTCCCCTTTCTTTTCATATCTGAAATCCCATGTAACAGGGTCATATATCTGAGCTGAAACATTTAAAGTAAAAAGTAATAAGGATATATAAAATAAAAGTTGTCTCATTACGATCGCTATTTAAATTTTATGCAAAAATCAATTAACCGCAAAGTTCGCAAAATAACTTATCCCCCCTGCTCCCGCCTGGGCGGGATTAATCCTCTGTTTTTGAAGTAATTTCACTTCATTTAACAGAATTATAGTCCCCTTTAGAGGGTTGGGGGCTAAAAGCATGGGTACAAAAGTAATAAATCATCTCAGATTTAATAGACAATTGCCCGGGTAGAAATATTCTATTAGATTAAACTCAGGCCAGGTCTATTTCGTTATTATAATGATCGTAAAAATGATATTCGAGCATATGATACGAAGTGACAGCCTGAATTTTAAGACTGATCTTATATTTGAAGTTCCATTTACGGAATATCGGAAAGAATCCTCTTTTCAGGAATGATGCGACAAATGGATGAACATTCAGAATAAGCTTCCTTGTCTTAATCTTATCAACAATAAAAGAAAGACCTCTCTCCAGTTCATCGGTGAAGAGGATAGTCGGTTTTGTTTCTCCCGTACCCTGACATGAAGGGCATTTTTCGTCTGTAACAATATGCATCTCAGGCCTTACCCTTTGCCTGGTAATTTGCATCAGTCCAAATTTTGTAAGAGGCAGAATATTATGTTTGGTGCGGTCTCCGGCCATCACATCCTTCATTTTATCATAGAGCTGTTGCTTATTATCACTGGTTTGCATATCAATAAAATCGACAACAATAATACCTCCCATATCCCTGAGTCTTAACTGTCGGGCTATTTCAGTAGCTGCTTCCATGTTTACATCAAGAGCATTAGATTCCTGGTCATTCCCCGTCCTTGATCTGTTTCCACTATTGACATCAATAACATGCAACGCTTCAGTGTGTTCAATAATAAGGTAGGCTCCGTGTTTGAAAGAGACCGTCTTACCGAATAAAGCTTTTATCTGTTTATTTATACCAAAATGATCAAATATCGGAAGAGTGTGATCATACTCCTTTACTATTTTTTCCTTTTCAGGCGCTATTTCCCTTATATACTTACGGATATCGTCTGCTAATACCGGATCGTTGATATGGATACTATTAAAAGTAACATTCAACATATCCCTAAGGATTGTGGAAGTCCTGTTCATCTCACCGATGAACAATTTTGGTGTTTTTACATCCTTCTTAAGTGTTGTAAATGCCTCTTCCCATCTACGGACAAGTTCTCTGAGTTCAGCATCAAGAACAGCAACTTTTTTACCTTCTGCTACGGTCCTTACTATAACACCATAGTTTCGAGGTTTAATACTTTGAACCAGGGATTTAAGGCGACTTTTTTCTTCAGGACTTTCAATTTTGGAAGATATTGAAACCTTATCAGCATAAGGCATCAGGACTAGGTTTCTTCCTGCGATAGAAATTTCAGAAGAAAGCCGGGGTCCTTTTGTTGAAATAGGTTCCTTGGTAATCTGAACTATAACAGTCTGACCAACAGTCAGAACATCTGTAATCTTACCATCCTTATCAATATCAGGCTCAGACTTAATCTTATGTAACGGGGTTACTTTGCCCAGCTTCTGAATAGCCGTTGTGTAGTATTTATGTTGTGTCCTGCACTGTGCACCCAGATCGAGATAATGTAGAAAAGCATCACGCTCGTACCCAACATTAATAAATGCAGCATTCAGTCCGGGCATGATCTTTTTCACCTTCCCAAGGTAAATATCACCTACTGAAAACTTAATATTTCGTTTTTCCTTGTTTAACTCAATTAACTGTTTGTCTTCCAACAACGCTAAAGAAACCTCGGAATCACCAACATCAATGATTAAATCCTTGTTTACCACTTCACTATATTAATCTGAGTTATTATGCCATCAGCATATATGACGTATTGATACAATAAACCTAAAGACCATAATATCTTTAGGTTTATTATATTCGTTTGATGACCACTTACTGATCGTCTACTTCTTCTTATGTCTGTTCTTCCGCAAACGCTTTTTGCGTTTGTGGGTGGCCATTTTATGTCTTTTTCTTTTTTTACCGCTTGGCATGGAGGATTATTTCTTAACGTGTGATTTAACTTTTGTTATGAAAGATTTGGCCGGCTTAAAAGCTGG
>JANXXP010000019.1 GCA_025350595.1 Bacteroidota bacterium | reverse complement strand
AGTAGGATTCGGATATTCTTTCGAAATAACAGATATTAAACAAAAAAAATAAATTCTTCTTCTTATGAAAAATCTATTGATAATTTTAGTGCTCTTATTTTGTTTTACTTATATATCAGAAGCTCAAAAATGTGCTTCAATACGAAATCTGGAATTAATAAAGAAATATGATATCACAACCTATAATAATATTATGGATATCGAGAATCATACTGCTTCATTTATTAATTCGCCATTTTTCCAACCATTAGATGCCCAGACTACAGTTCATATCCCTGTAATTGTACATGTTTTGTATTCAAATTCAACACAAAATATTTCTGATGATCAAATCCGATCCCAAATTGCAGTATTGAATGAGGATTTTAATCGATTAAATGCTGACAGAACAAATACTCCTGCAGCATTTTCTGGTGTAGCAAATGGAGCCTATTTAGATTTTTTTCTGGCGTGTATTGATCCTAATGGAAACCCGACAAATGGAATAACTCGAACTCAAACAAGCGTTGACCCTTTTACTCCTACTAGAAACAGCGATGGGACTATCAATGAAACTGCAACTAGAGTTAAATTTACCTCATTAGGCGGATATGATGCATGGCCAAGAGATAGGTATTTAAATATTTGGGTATGTAATTTAGCATCCCCAATTTTAGGTTATACTCAATTCCCTGGAACGGGTACTGCTGCAACTGATGGGGTGGTAATAAAATATAATTGTTTTGGTCGGATTGGTACTTTAGATCCTACATATAATAAAGGAAGGACCTCAACACATGAAGTTGGACACTGGTTGAATTTAATTCATATATGGGGTGATGATGATGGCCTAGGAAATCAATGTTCAGGATCAGATTTTGTCGATGATACTCCTAACCAACAAATAGAAAACTACGGATGTCCTTCTTTTCCTCATACAGACAACTGCACCACTCAATCTCCGGGCGTCATGTTTATGGATTATATGGATTATACTGATGATGCATGTATGAATTTATATACTACCGGTCAAGTTAATAGAATGAGATCTCTCTTTTCTCCAGGTGGAGCAAGAGAATGTTTCGTGTCAAATACAAGTATTTATAGGTGGTGTAACTCCATAATGACCTTTACTGGCGCTCCTCTTATTTGTTCCTCTGGCACATTTACCGTAAGCAATCCGCCAACGGGATGCACTGTATCATGGGCTAATAGTTCCAATTTGACCATATCCCCAGGCGCAGGTAGTACAGCTATTTTCACTGCCAACGGAAATGGTTCTGGGTGGGTACAACCAACTGTTAATTCAACCTCATGTGGATCAGTTGTCCTTCCTCAGATTATTGTTTGGGTGGGAACACCACAAATAACGAATCAAAAGGTCGATGGAAGCTATTATTCTCCTGGAAAACAAATTTGTCCGGGTAATCATTGGCTTGATGTAACGCCAGTTGGACAAGGGGCTGGTAACGCGACCTGGACTGTCCCATCGGGAATTCAATACATAGTTGGTAATAATACTTTGGATTTTACTTTCCCATCAAATTTAAGTAGTATAGCTATATCTGCCAGATCAGCTAATTCATGTGGAACAAGCTCAAATGCGAACTTTTATTTAACTAAAAAGACATCAGGATGTCCTAATTCAATTGCGATGACCTTGTATCCAAATCCTGCTTCGGATAATGTAACTATTATAATTAATGAAAACATTACTTTGGTCACTCCTGATAGTACTGACTTAGCTACCATGAATATTAATAACTCTCAGTCTGTCGAATCAACTACTTACACAATTCGTATCTATAATAGCCAAAGTGCTTTGCTATCCACATTTGTTAGAAGGGGTAAGAGCTTTGATGTACCTTTAACAAACATGCGTAATGGTGTGTATATAATAGAAGTTAGTGATGGAAAAAACACTTCACGACAGCAATTGATCGTAAAACACAACTAAAATCCTTTTATACCCTATCAGGGATCAGATCCTTGATAGGGTTTTTAAATTTGAATGAAGTCTAAGATTTATATTCAATTTTTATATCTACATATTTTATTATTGTCAATCTGTTACCTTTTCCCAATTTATGAAATAGACATTTGGGGAGATAAGTCTAAGTATATTGGTATTTTATACCCCGAAGGGTATTAATTTTATATTTGACCTTCATCTGCAAGACTTCTGAAAATCTCCCTTTCCGGGGTGAGGATTATGTGATCGAGTAACTGAATGTCAAGAAGATTACCAGCCTCTTTTATTTTCTGGGTTATCTTCTGGTCGCTCTCACTTGGATTTTGATTTCCTGAAGGGTGGTTATGAGCGATAATTATTCCACATGCATTGCCTTTTATAGCGTATTGGTAAATCAGCCGAACATCCGTTACAGTGCCGGATAGTCCTCCTTCAGATATCGTGGTAATTCCAAGGACTTTGTTTGCCC
>JANXXP010000011.1 GCA_025350595.1 Bacteroidota bacterium | reverse complement strand
GGGAAAACGCAAAATATGGCGCTCTTAAACAGGATACATCAAGCGTCTCTCTGCTTCATGGCAGTTTCGTTGCACTTGATCCTTTTATATCGTATGACAATTCCGGACGATTCAAACATGATCTTAAGATCAGGTTGCAATTATCAAATAACAGGTTTCCTGTCAGAGACGAAAATAATTCTGATGCATATTCATTATACTCAGAGTACCAGACAAACATTAAATTATTTGATATTATGAATCTTACGGCAGGATTGTCAGAGAATTACAGCAAAATAATCTCGAACTTCTATGGTAATCACGAGGGTTTAAATCTGGCCGGGTTTACACAACTTGAAGTTAATCCTGCTCCAAAACTTAAGCTGGTTGCCGGTATACGTATTGAGCAGAATAAACTGGATGCGATAAGTGATAAAATTGTTCCTGTTTTCAGAACAGGTATTAACTGGCAGGCAGCAAAATTCACTTTCCTGAGAGCATCATTCGGACAAGGTTATCGCTATCCATCAATAGCTGAAAAATACGCCTCAACAACTCTTGGATCTGTCAGGATATTCCCTAATCCTTATGTTCAGCCTGAATCGGGTTGGAGTTCAGAAGTTGGAATCAAAGAGGTTATTAAGATAGGCAAAATACTCTGTCAGGCAGATTTTGCTATGTTCCTGTCGCAAAATAAGGACATGATTGAATATCCATTTGGCGCCTACCCCGATCCGATAACCGGTATATCATCATTTGGGTTTCGGGCAGATAATGTTGAACAATCAAGGGTATATGGTTATGAAGAAGAATTTATTCTATCACGGACGCTTGGCAAAGCAAATATCTCAATAACTGGAGGGTACACATATCTATTCCCTGTTGAATATAATCAGTTTACTAATAAGAACACTGATATATATCTGAAATACAGGCGAAAACACTCATTGAAAATAGGGATATACAGTTCATATGAAAAATTTGACTTTGGATTGACCCTTTTTGCCAAATCAAAAATATTAAGTATTGATGATGTTTTTTTGAACCCTCTCACCCGGGAGAGTATCCTCCCCGGATTCTATGATTACTGGCTGACGCATAATACAGGATATTTTCTGCTTGATGCTAATCTCGGATACAAAATCAGCAAATATCTGACCCTTTCACTGGCAGTTAAAAATATCACTAATACTGAATATATGGGTCGTCCAGGGGATATTCAGCCCCAAAGAAACTTCAGCATCCGCTTATCCGGAAATTTCTAATCTTATTTTACCTCTGTGATTTTTACCCCCCTAAGGAGGGCAAAAGGACTGGTAGTGAATTATATACATTTAATTTCCTGGAGTTATAATCTTCGCTGGCGCCGATTTGTAATCCGTGCCATTTAATCGGCTGATATTCATGCTATGATCATGGCACCGATTACAAATCGGCGCCATCAAAGGTTAAAGGATTAACTTTTTCAAAATGGGATTTGCATTATTCTGATATTTAAGCTAGTTTCAAATTCTAAAACTACCTTAATATGAAATCGTCCGGAATAAAAAACCTGTTCGCTTTTTTAACTATCAGTATATCTGTAGCTTCTTTGTATTCCTGCAAAAGAGAAGCAATAAACGAAGTGAAAGTACCCGATTTTGCAACTCTTTCATCGCAGTTTACCGAACCGCCAAGAGAATATACCACCGAACCTTTCTTTGTGTGGACTGCGCAAATAACAAAGGAGGAGATTGAAAAGGATCTTATCAGTTTTAAAGATGCCGGCTCATCACAGGTAATAATTCATCCCCGTCCCGGATTAATTACAGAATACCTATCTCAAAGCTGGTTCGAACTTTACCAGTTTGCAGTTGAAAAAGGGGAAGAGCTGGGAATGAATATCTGGATATACGATGAAAACTCCTATCCCAGCGGATTTGCAGGCGGTCATGTTCCTGATGAAATGCCGGAATCATATAATCAGGGACAGGGACTAAAAATGACAAAATTTGAAACACTGCCGGATACATGCGATAAATATTACCTCTGTTTGAAAGAAGAAAATGGAGTCTACTCTGATATTACTTCTTTACTTCAGAATGAAAAAGGGAAGATCGGAAAATATCTTTTATTCTCAAAAACATATAATGGCAAATCAGACTGGTATGGCGGGTTCTCTTATGTAGATTTACTCTACACCGGAGTTACTCAGAAATTTATTCAGGTTACAATGTCGGGTTACGAAAAATATCTTGGCACTGAATTCGGCAAAACAATTCCCGGCACATTTACTGATGAGCCTCAGATAGGTTCACCAGGCGGAATACGCTGGACGCCGGATCTGTTTGATATATTTATGAAGAGATGGGGCTATGACCTCAAAACTCAATTACCATCGCTTTATGAAGAGGTTGGTGACTGGAAAAAGGTAAGGCATAACTACACCCAGACTCTGCTGCAACTTTTCATCGACAGATGGTCAAAACCATGGAATGCATATTGTGAAGAGAAAGGTCTGAAATTTACTGGCCATTATTGGGAACACGAATGGCCTAATATGCGTCCTGGTGGAGATAATATGGCTATGTATGCATGGCATCAGGTTCCGGCAATCGACATGCTTTTCAATCAATGGGATGATTCAACTTCAAAAGCACAGTTCGGAAATGTAAGATCAGTAAAAGAACTAGCGAGTGCAGCGAACCAAAGTGGCAAACAGAGAAAATTGAGTGAAACCTATGGTGGTTCCGGCTGGGATCTGTCATTTACAGATATGAAACGCAATGGCGATTGGGAATATGCACTGGGCGTAAACCTGATGAACCAGCACCTGACATACTTTACAATGGCAGGAGCCAGGAAATATGACTACCCTCCTACCTTCGATTATCACGAACCATGGTGGAAAGACTATAAATATCTGAATGACCATTATGCAAGACTTTCTCTGGCTCTATCTTCAGGAAGGCAGGTAAATGATATTCTTGTTCTGGAGCCAACTACATCAGCCTGGTTGTATGATTCTTATGTAAAACCTGACAAAAACACATCTGTGATCGGGCAAACATTTCAGACGTTTGTCACAATACTCGAAAAAAGCCAGGTCGAATATGATCTTGGTTCTGAAAACATAATCAAGGATATGGGTAGTGTATCAAAAGGGAAGCTTATAGTCGGACAGGCAAGCTATTCCAGAGTTGTTATTCCCCCACTAACAGAGAACCTTGATATGTCTACTTTTAAACTTCTTGAGAAATTTGTTTCGAATGGCGGCACATTAATTGCGTTTTCGGTACCTACCCTGGTTGATGGAACGGTAAATGAAAGTTTAAACAAGCTTTTCAATAAACCATCGGAAAAAATTATTCGGATTAATCAGTTATCATCTGAAGTTTTAATAAAATACTTTTCCAACCATAACCTGACTTTTGAAAACGTATCAGGGGGAGCTCTTTATCACCATCGGAGAATGCTTTCTGACGGGCAGATTCTTTTCCTTGTAAATTCGAGTCTTACCGAAACAGTGAAGGGGTCTCTTAAAACAAACGGCAGAGATGCTATAGAGATGAACACTTTAACCGGTGAAGTCTCCGGTTATCCGAATGATGATTCAGCTGAAAACATTGGACTCTCCTATTCTCTTCCTCCGGCAGGAAGTCTTTTATTATTTATCCCTAAAGTAAAAGAGACTGAATTCCCGGCTAATGCAAAAACAAAAACAATGAGTCAGGTTCTGTCTTCATCACCAGTAAGGATAGCAAGGGATGAAAAGAATGTTCTTATGATCGATTTTTGCGATATTGAAGTTGGAAATGCACTTACAAAAGACCTTCATGTTTTTAGTGCAGCTGATATGGTTTATAAATATTTCGGATTTAAAAACGGGAATCCCTGGAACACTTCAGTTCAGTTCAGGACCAATATTGTTGACAGGGACACTTTCGGTGTAAATACTGGTTTCACAACAACATATCATTTCACGATAAAAGGGAAATTTGATATTACTGACATTCAGGCTGTTGTTGAACGCAGTAATTTATGGACTGTCTCAATAAACGGCGTTGAAGTAAATCCTGAAGAGGGAAAGTGGTGGCTCGACAGGTCGTTCAATGTATTCAATATAGGGGGTCTGGCAAAACCAGGAGCAAATACAATAACCCTGAAAACATCTCCAATGAAAATTCATGCTGAAATTGAGCCTGTATATCTCATTGGCGATTTTTCTGTTAAAACAGCTGAAAAAGGGTGGGTAATTGAACCGCCTGCTAAGGTTTATTCTATAGGAAGCTGGCAGTCGCAAGGTCTTCCATTCTATTCATGGGGAGTCACTTACAGTAAGGAATTCAATATTGAAAAAAGTGAAGGAAAATGGAAAGTTGGTCTGGGTAAATGGAATGGCACAGTTGCTGAAGTGTCAGTGAATGGACAGGCTGCAACAGTAATAGCTTTCCCGCCCTATGAAACTGATGTAACAGGATTAATCAAATCTGGCAATAATAAAATTGAAGTAAAAGTTATTGGCAGTCTGAAGAATCTTCTGGGCCCTCATCACAATAATCCGAAACCAGGATTTGTTTCACCCTGGATCTGGAGAAATGTCAAATCTTATCCCCCTGGAAAGGATTATCAGATGAATGATTATGGGTTGTTTGAGGAGTTTTCTTTATTAAGAGGTATTTAAAAACAATTTAAGACAGAAATTTTTATTGAATGGTGAAGGTTGCCGGGTTCTCAGTTCTTAATTCATTACCAAGCAACTGACAAGCTGCAACAATTTTTCGAACATTCTTCGAATAATTCGAAAATACCGTTCCAATCTACTAAATATCAAGATACTATTTTAGACTTATTGCAGGAATGAAATATTTTTTTACATTTGAGACGATTTTGAATTACACTTTTTGAATTTAATCAGATATTTTAAATTTTGGTTACTGAGAATTTGGATAGAGTACTATTGAAGAAAATATCCACTTAGCCTTAACCTTAACCTTAACCTTAAAATTTTACCTATGAGAAAACTTTTAACTTTTGTTGCCGGGACACTGATTACCGGTAGTATGTTTGCAGGCGGACTGGTTACGAATACAAACCAAAGTGCTGCATGGGTTCGCCTTCCATCACGGAATGCATCAGTTGGAATAGATGCAGTTTATTATAATCCGGCAGGAGTAATGAAACTGGAGAATGGATTCCATCTTTCACTCTCAAATCAATCTATCTTCCAAACAAGAGAAATTGACAATTCTTATGCAGGACCAGCCACAGCAGCCAGTCCTAATGGTGGATATGGACTCAATAATCACGTATATAAAGGTACCGTAACAGCTCTTGCTTTCCCAAGTATATATGCAGCATATAAAATGGACAAGTTTGCTATCTCATTAGGATTTAATCCTATTGGTGGTGGCGGCGGTGCTGAATATAAAGCCGGTTTACCTTCTTTTGAAATGGGCCCATCTGATCTGGTTCCTTCACTGGCCTCACAGGGTGCAGTTGGTTATAAGTTAGACACATATTTCAAAGGAAGTTCTACATTCCTTGGATACCAGGCCGGAGTATCATACAAAGTAAATGATGTTATATCAGTTGCTGTTGGTCTCCGTTATGTTACTGCAAAGAATACCTATAATGGTTATTTAAAAGACATTCAATTAGACATGGGTGGTGGCACCTGGGTTCCTGCAACAACAGTATTGCAGGGCGTTGCAGCTAAACTGACAAGCATAACCACAATACCCGCCGCACTGGCACCAGCTATTACCGGTGGATTAGGGGGCCAGAATTTAACAGTTGCTGCCAGCTTAAGTCCGGCGATTGCAGCTGCAAAATCTAATATTGAAGCAGGGTTAGCCGCAATAGGTGTACCTGCTGCAACAATAGCTGTGATGCCTTTATCAAATATTAGTGCGACAATAACTGGTGCAACACCTGCGTTAAACGCTCAGGCTGCTTCTGCAACGGCAACATCAACTCTTGTTGCTGATCAGTCAGCTGATGTTGCTCAAACAGGTTCAGGCATTTCCCCGATATTCAGTGTCAACATTTCTCCTTCTGAAAACCTGAATATTGCTATCAAATATGAAATGATGACAAAGCTTGAACTTACCAATAAAACAACTACAGATTTAATGGTAGGCTACCAGACAGACGGAACTCCTATTACTATGTTCCCAAATGGCGATAAGACAAGAAATGATATGCCTGCAATGCTTGCTGTAGGTATTGATTATAAATTAGCTTCAAACTTTAAAATATCCCTTGGTTCTAACTATTTCTTTGATAAGAATGCCGACTATGGTCATAAAGTTGATGATGACCTGATCGCATCAACACCAACAGTACATATTGATAACAAGTATATTATTTTCGACAATGGGTACTCAGTACAGGGCGGGCTTGAGTATAAGATATCAGAAAAACTTCTGGTTAGCGGTGGTTATGTATGGGCAAACAGAGGTGTAAACCCAAGATATCAGAGTGATCTTACTTATGGTCTTGGTACCCAGACTTTCGGATTTGGCGGAGCATACTCTTTTACAGACAAAATACAGCTTAACATCGGATACGCCTATACTGCTTATCAGACCGACAGCAAATATATTGATCATGTAAATGGAAAAACACTTTACAATCCTCTTGAAACTTACAAGAAAAGCACAGCAATTTTTGGAATTGGAGTGGATATGAGATTCTAGAAATAAATAAAACTAACCAACCTGATAAGGCTGATCCGAAAGGGTCAGCTTTATTTATTTTATACCCTTATCGTTCAGATATTTTAAATACTGATTTACCCGCGGTGCGTTTGAAGATACAAGTTTATTATACCATAACTTGATATTTACATTATCGGCTTCCTCTACTTCTGCATTTATAATGTTGATATAAAGAAGTCCCTCTATACCGAGATTCTGATTATCAATGCTTTCAAGAATGTTCTTAAAAAGAATGATATTATCAGCTGCCTTTCCTTTTGAAGCAAGTGCAAAAGCTTCATCAAGCTTTCTATTCAGATCATTATCGAGTGTAACTCCGTAGAACGAAAAGCAATTCTCACTACAATCTTCAACTATATCCACCCACTTTGTTCCGGCTTTAAGAGCAGGAAATACAAGAGTGAATTGAAGTTTTTCCCCTGCCACTTTGAACTTGTAGGTATCAGGACAAACCGGAATACCTTCAGCTTTAATAATCTTGATCTTGTGGCCATCGGGTTCAATTAAATAAATATTTCTGTCAGCACAGAAACTGCCATTAGCAATTCGATTCTCAAGAGTCAGATAAACAACTGTTCTTGTTTCTGAAATTTCAAACTTCTGTATTTCAAGTGTTTCATGGCTCTTAAGTGCATAGTTTGGTTTGTTTAATATTTGAGAAATGCCTGATGGCAATGCAATCAATAGTAAAATGATTGCTAATAGTCCTGATTTAAGTGTCATATGATTGATAGTTTAGGAGTGCAAGTTACAAATTTGTAACATTTAAGTAACACAAATAGGATAACTGTAACAATAATAGAGATTACCTTTGCAAGGAAAAGTATCATAATAATTATGACCAGTATTTATATCAAAAGAGTTAATACTATCACTGATGAAAACTAAAAGAGAGGAATCGATACTCGATATAGTTGCTACATTTGAGGAGATGGCTGACACCGTCCTTATTCAGCTTACACTCCTTGAAAAATATATGTCGGGACCCGGAAAAGAAGAAAGCGACCGGATTATTGTGGCAATTAAGGAAAATGAAGACAAAATTGATAAGTTTGAAATTATCATTAGTGACAAATTCATTAGCTCCATAGTTCTGTATCAGCCTGTAGCATCAGATATAAGGAAGATTATTGCAATTTACAGGATGACAATAAACCTTGAGAGAATTGGCGATCGGGTGGTAAACATCCTCCATTCACTGGGACATATTGAGAATTCTGAAGAGTACAAAGCCCTGGCTGAGGTAATATCAGTTATGCTTGTGTCGGGAATTACAATGGTTGAAAAATCGCTGTTATCATTTATAAATAACGATAACGAATATGCTGTCTGGACCATTAAGAATGATGAAATAGTTGATGAAATGAATCATAAATTACTCATTAACAGTATCTCAAAAGCAAAAGTCAGCACTAAAACGAGAGAAATGTTATTGAGTTACGTTGATCTGAAAGATATTATCACAAATATTGAGAGGATTGCTGATCATGCTACAAATATTGCTGAAGCATCAATCTATTCTATTCAGGGTACGGATATAAGGCATACAGGATTAGACGCAAATCTTCCTGATCATAACGAAAATAAATAAAATTACTGACCTAATGGAACTGAACAGTAAACGGATCCTGATTGTAGATGATGAAGAAGATCTTTGCGAAATACTTCAATACAATCTGAGTAATGAAGGATACACTACCGAAGTTGCTCATTCCGCAGAAGAAGCGCTTAAAAAACCGCTTGGTGATTTTGACTTAATTCTTCTGGATGTAATGATGGGTACAATGTCGGGGTTTAAATTCGCTGACAAAATCAGAAAAGAATTGAAAATTGAGGTCCCGGTAATTTTCCTAACTGCAAAGGATACAGAGAATGATATTCTCACAGGGTTCAGTCTTGGTGCCGATGACTATATTTCCAAACCATTTTCCATTAATGAATTGACTGCCCGGGTTAAAGCTGTTCTAAAAAGGTCATATGCTGATAAGATTAGCAACAAATCAATCATTCAGTTCAATGGTATTGATCTCGATACTGTCCGAAAGAGACTTATCATAAACAATGAAAAAGTTGAGCTTACAAAGAAGGAATATGAAATCCTGAAAGTCATGCTGGAAAACCAGGGCAAAGTATTTTCAAGGGAAGATCTCCTGATGAGGATCTGGGGGCAGGATGTAATTGTAACTGAACGAACAGTTGATGTAAATATTACAAGACTGAGAACCAAACTCGGACAATTTGGTTCATCTTTAAAAAACAAAACCGGTTATGGTTACTTTTTTGAATTCTAATAAAATAATATTTCAATGATCACAAGGAATCAATTCAGAAACAACCTTTTCATATACTATTCGGCTGTATTTTTAATATTCACCTTACTCGTACTGGGTTATCTTTACAGCAGGGAAAAAGAATTCAGAATTTCAACTTTGAATGATGAACTTGATAACGTTACAAAGGTTATTGATAACTATATAAAATCAAAATCAATCTATGAAAATGGGAACTGGGTTCTGACCGATTCAATTGTTAAGTTATTACCTCAGGAGAATTTACGCGTTACTGTTGTAAGCTCTTCAGGGGAGGTTCTTTATGATAGTTCTGTTTCAAACTGGAAGACTATGGAGAATCATAAGAACAGACCAGAAATAAGTGAATCGCTTTATTCGGACTTTGGTACAACAATCCGAAAATCGGGTACCACAGGCGAGGAATATTACTATTATGCGAAGTATTACAACAGATATTATATCAGGGCGGCAGTGATTTACGATATTAAAATCATTAATTTTCTTGCAGCAAAAAAATATTTCCTGATAATAATAACTCTATCTTTTATTGCAATATGGCTTGTTCTTCTCGCTGTAACAAATAAATTCGCGAAGTCAATAATAAAACTAAAAGATTTTGCTGTAAGGGTAGCAAATAATGAGCCCTTCGATTTCGACTCAAAATTTCCGAAAAATGAACTTGGTGTT
>JANXXP010000368.1 GCA_025350595.1 Bacteroidota bacterium | reverse complement strand
TTTCAAGGGACTGCCGGATGAGAAATTCCTTACTAAACTTGATCCGGTTTTGGCTGGACTAAGAGCCAGGCTTTACAGTCAGACATTTACATGTGACATAGAAGCTGGCAATCTTTCTTCTGAATGGGCCAGGAAACTTGGTCTTACAACTGAAGTTATGGTAGGAGTAGGCTCTTTTGATGCACATCTTGGAGCTGTAGGCGGTGAGATTAAACCTTATCAGTTAATTAAAGTTATGGGTACATCTACATGCGATATGCTTATTGCGCCTATGACTGAAGTGGGTGATAAACTTGTGGCAGGTATCTGCGGACAAGTTGACGGGTCTATCGTCCCAGGAATGCTTGGTCTTGAAGCAGGACAATCTGCGTTCGGAGATATTTACGCATGGTTCGGTAAACTTCTTTTATGGCCTGTTACTGAAATCATTTCCGAAATGAAATGGCTTGATGAAAAGACGAAGAACAGGATTAAAGAAGAAAGCGCTGAAAAAATTATTGCAGAGCTTAGTAAACAGGCTGAATCACTTTCTGTTGAAGAGACATCAATTGTAGCCCTCGACTGGATGAATGGAAGACGCACTCCTGATGCAAACCAGGCTTTAAAGGGAGCAATTACAGGATTATCACTGGGATCAGACGCACCAAGAATATTTAAAGCTCTTGTTGAGGCAACAGCTTTCGGATCAAAAATGATTAATGACCGGTTTATTTCTGAGGGAATCAGGATCGATGGAGTAATAGCTATCGGAGGTGTTGCCAAGAAGAATCCGTTTGTAATGCAGATCGTTGCGGATGTTCTGAATATGCCGATAAAAGTTGCAAAATCAGATCAGACTTGTGCCTTGGGTTCAGCAATGGCGGCAGCGGTTGTTGCAGGAGTGTACAAAGATATCTCAGCAGCTCAGAAAGCAATGGGTGGCGGATTCGAAAAAGAGTATCATCCCGATCCTGTCAGAGCTAAGAAATACGAAACGCTGTTCAAAAAGTATACAGAGTTAGGTACAATGATTGAAAAAGGGATATAAATAAATATTAGTGCGATTTTGTTTTGAATTCCCTGTTTTTTTGCCCCCAACCCCCTAAAGGGGGCTTTAAAGCACTGATAATAAGAAAGTCTCCTTTAGCGGATTTAGGGGCTATATAAAGGAAGAACAACAAAATTTTGATATGAATTTAAATCTATTATAATGAAAAAATTAATTACCCTTCTTGCACTTCCTCTATTTCTGGCAGCTTTAAAGGCAAATGCCCAGAAGGACACTCCGGTTTCAGTTAACCAGTTAGTGGTAGTAACTAACCATCCTGGACCGGTTATCAGCAAAGACATCTATGGTCACTTTTCCGAGCATCTCGGAGCATGTATCTATGGAGGTCTGTGGGTTGGAACTGACTCAAAGATTCCCAATACTTATGGAATCAGAAATGATGTACTTTTTGCCTTGCGTGAGATAAAAGTTCCTAACCTTCGCTGGCCGGGAGGATGTTTTGCAGATACCTACCATTGGAAAGATGGTATTGGTCCTCAGGAAAAGAGAGCTACAATAGTAAACATTCATTGGGGAGGTGTAACAGAAGATAACTCATTTGGAACACACGAGTTTATGAAGCTGACCGAACTTCTTGGTTGCGATGCATATATAAATGGCAATGTTGGATCAGGATCAGTAAAAGAGATGTCGGAATGGGTTGAATACCTTACCTCCGATGCTGTCAGTCCGATGACAAAACTACGCAAGGAGAACGGCCATGATGATCCATGGAAAGTAAAATATTTTGCAATAGGTAATGAAAACTGGGGTTGCGGCGGAAATATGACTGCAGAATTCTATGGAAATACCATGCGTCAATTCTCAACATATCTTGGAAACTTTGCCGGGAATCAACTTTACAGGGTGGCCTGTGGTCCTTCCGATTTTAATTTTGATTGGACCGAGACTCTGATGAAAGATCCTGGAACACGTTCAAGGTTTCAGGGCTTATCGATTCACTATTATTCAATTGTAGATGGTTGGGGCTATAAAGGATCAGCAACAAAGTTTGATGAGAGGGAATGGTTTGAAACAATGAGGATGAACCTGCAGATGGACAATATTATTAAGGGACATGCAGCCATAATGGATCGTTATGATCCCCAGAAAACTAAAGGTCTGGTTGTTGATGAATGGGGTAACTGGTTCCAGGTTGAACCTGGTACAAACCCCGGATTCCTGTATCAGCAGAATACAATGCGTGACGCTATCACAGCTGCAATTCATCTTAATATCTTCAATCAGCATGCAGACAGAGTGAAAGTTGCGAACCTTGCACAGAT
This sequence comes from Bacteroidota bacterium, assembly GCA_025350595.1. Taxonomy (GTDB): domain Bacteria; phylum Bacteroidota; class Bacteroidia; order Bacteroidales; family VadinHA17; genus LD21. Next base: position 22,950 of record JANXXP010000368.1, on the reverse strand, counting down.
GGTGAATGTGCTTCAGTCTGTGATTCTTACAAAAGATGATAAAATGGTTCTGACGCCTACTTATCATGTATTCAGGATGTTCAGAGTGCATCAGGAAGCAAGTCTGCTTAATATCGATCTCAGATGTGAGGATTATGTACTAGGTAATAAAAAGATACCTGCCATTTCAGCTTCTGCCTCAATTGATAAAGACGGAAAGGTACATATTTCACTGGCAAACCTTAATCCAAATAAGCCGGTAACTGTTACCTGTCCTGTCATTGGTGACATTTTCAAAAAAGTAACAGGAGAAGTTCTTTCCGCAGCCGAAATGAATTCATTCAACAGCTTTGAAAAGCCGGAAGTAGTGAAGCCTGCTGCTTTCAATGGGTTTACCTACAAAGATGGAATCCTGAGTATTACAATGCCTTCAAAATCAGTGGTTGTGTTAGAACTAACTAAATAATAATCAATGAATAAGCTCATTAGGGGAATAATTGCAATTACCGGTATTGTATTATTGATATCCGGGTGCGCTAAGAAATCTTCAGGGCATGATGATTATCCTATTCAACCTGTCCCGTTTACAGCTGTTAAACTTACAGATAACTTTTGGGCTCCCAGGATTAAGAAAAATGCGTTGGTGACAATCCCGATAGCATTTGGTTTTTGTGAATCAACCGGCAGGGTGAAAAACTTTGAAATAGCGGCAAAACTCGATACCGGGAAATTTCAGACTATTTATCCCTTTGATGATTCTGATGTCTACAAAATAATTGAAGGTGCCAGCTACTCCCTTCAGACTTTTCCTGATCCAAAACTTGATGCATATCTCGATTCCGTGATAAGGAAAATAGGCCTTGCCCAGGAAAAAGACGGCTATCTTTATACAAACCGTACCATTGCCGAGATGCATGGTGGTAAAGGGTTACATGAATGGGCCAGCAAGAACAGGTGGGAACAGGATTCTGTACTGAGCCATGAGCTATATAATCTTGGTCATCTTTACGAGGCAGCAGTTGCACATTATCAGGCTACCGGTAAGAGGACTTTACTTGATATAGCTATTAAATCGGCTGATCTGGTAAATAAGGATTTTGGCTGGGATCGTGTCAAAGTTTATCCTGGCCATCAGGTTATTGAAATGCGCTTAGTAAAACTCTATAGGGTAACCGGAGAAAAGAAATACCTCGATCTGGCCCGTTTTTTCCTTGATGTACGCGGACCGAAAGGGAGCCAGTACAACCAGGCTAACAAAAAGGTGATTGATCAGACTGAAGCTGTAGGTCATTCAGTAAGGGCAACATACATGTATTCGGGCATGGCTGATATTGCGGCTATCGAAAATGATAAGGCCTATCTAAATGCAATCACTAAAATTTGGGAAGACCTTGTTTTCGGAAAAATGTACCTTACCGGAGGAATTGGTGCAACCGGAGGAAATGAAGGCTTTGCAGATCCTTTTGTGCTACCCAATATGTCAGCCTATTGTGAGACCTGTGCCTCAATAGGAGATATCTTCTTCAATCACAGATTGTTTCTTCTTCATGGTGAAACAAAATATATTGATATTCTTGAGAAGACTCTTTATAATTCTATGCTCTCGGGAGTATCATTATCTGCCGACAGATTTTTTTATCCAAACCCGCTGGAGTCTAATGGACAATATGTTCGAAGCGCATGGTTCGGTTGTGCCTGCTGCCCTTCAAATATTGCGAGATTTGTACCTGCTATACCGGGGTATGTTTATGCTGTAACCGAGAAAGAGCTTTATGTTAACCTTTTTATCTCAAACGATGCAGAAATTAAAATGGGGAAGAAAATAGTTAAGATTACCCAAAAAGCAAATTTTCCATGGGATGGCAAAGTTGAGATTACATTAAATCCGGAGAATCGCGGAAAATTTGATCTTAAAATCCGAATACCTGGTTGGGCCGCAAATGAGGCAATTCCGGGAGGGCTTTATAAATTTACTGATAATAATATCGAGCCGGTGAAATTTTTGGTTAATGGTGAAAGGGTTGACATTGTTCCGGTAAAGGGATACGCAATGATAAACAGAAACTGGAAAACAGGAGATAAGGTTATTGTAGATTTTCCTATGCCTGTACGGAAAATTGTCGCTGACGAAAGAATTAAGGCAGATGTTTCAAAAATAGCATTTCAAAGAGGACCACTTATTTTTTGTGCCGAATGGCCTGATAATGATACTGGAAATGTTCTCGATCTCATGATTAGGAAAGATGCTCCTTTTACAACAGAATTCGTTCCTTCACTGCTCGATGGAACCCAGGTAATTAAAACATCAGGTTCTCAAACAAAAAGGACTCTTGAAGGAAGTGTAGAGATTCTTAAAGAAGAGCCTGTTACATTGATCCCTTACGCATTGTGGAATAACCGAGGCGCTGGTCAGATGATGGTGTGGCTTCCGACAACAACTCAGGGTTCAAATCCTCTTCCGGCGCCGACAATTGCCAACAGAAGTAAGGTACGTGCGAGCAAAATAACAAAAGATCTTCGTGCAGTAAATGATCAGATTGAGCCATCAAATTCAAACGACCACTCAGTTTCATATTATCACTGGTGGCCCGACAAAGATAAATGGGAATGGGTTGAATATGACTTTGCTAAAACTGAAACTATTTCAAAAACAAAGGTTTATTGGTTTGACGACGGTCCGGATGGGGGTTGCCGTATTCCCAATGAATGGGAAATTCTTTATCTGAATGGGAATATTTGGGAACCTGTTAAAGCCAAAACGCCTTATAAAATTACAAAGAACGGATGGGATTCATTGTCATTCAAACCTGTAAAAGCAGCGGCAGTAAAAATTAAGGTTAAACTGAATAAGAATTTCGCGGCCGGTATTTATGAATGGGTTGTGGAATAATTTGAAAAAAATCCATTAACCGCAAAGGCCGCTAAGTCCCTATAGCTATCGGGATTACACAAAGGTCGCAAAGATTTTATTTCTTTGATTTCCTTCGCGAACTTTGCTACAACTTTGCGGACTTTGCGGTTAAATGAAAATCAGCTGATGGGAAAAAGGAAAGTTTATTTTCTGATAGTTTTGACATTATTGTTTTCGTGTAAGGAATCTTCGAGACAGTTCCCTGCAGAGGCATATTATGTAGACGGTATTCATGGCGATGACAATAACCGCGGAAATAAAAACAATCCAATACAAACAATTGCAGAGCTAAATCTCCGGCTTCTGAAGAAGGCCTCATCTGTTTACTTTGCATCAGGACAAGTATTCAGTGGAACTCTGAAATTTGAAGGGATAAATGGGCCCTTTAAAATATGTTCCATTGGAGGTGGAAGAGCTATAATTGATGGAGGCAATAGTGAAGCCATAAGGATTGAAAACTGCAGGAATATCTGGATTGCCAATCTCGATCTGAAGGGAAATGGCAGAAAAGATGGGAATATTACAAATGGCTTGTCTGTTACCCATTCGCGGAATATGTTAATAGAACAAATTTATGTTGTAGGATTTCAGAAGTCAGGAGTAGATATTTACGATGGCAGGGATATTAAAATAGATAATGTTATAGCTGCTCACAATGGATTTAGTGGTATCAATGTCATGGGTTCTGACAGAAGTCATTCGGGAAAAATCATGATCAGTTTCTGTAAAGCTGAGAACAACCCGGGCGATCCTGCAATGATTGATAATCACAGTGGCAATGGTATTCTTGTGGGGGTCTCTGACAGTGTTACTATTGATCATTGTACTGCAACAAATAATGGATGGGATATGCCACGCCAGGGAAACGGTCCGGTTGGTATATGGGCATGGGAGAGTAGCCATGTAACAATTCAGTATTGCATTAGTTACAAAAACAAAACTTCAAAAGGTGGAAAAGACGGTGGCGGCTTTGATCTCGACGGGGGTGTAACAAACTCTGTAATTCAGTATTGTTTGTCATTTAGTAATCAGGGCGCCGGGTATGGATTATTTCAATATTCCGGAGCATCAAACTGGTCAGGAAATATTGTCAGATATTGTGTAAGTATAAATGATGCAATTGCAACTGAAGATTCAGGGAGCATCTTCCTATGGAACGGATCGGGAAATGACAATCAATTAGCAGATTGTAAGGTATATAGAAACATAGTTTATAATTCACATTCCCCGGTTATAAGCTATGAAAATGCATCAGCTCATAAAAACTTTACATTTCGGAATAATATATTTATTGGAACAGGCAAAGCAAATGCAAGCCTTAAGGCAGGCAGCTCATTTATTGGAAATTGGTGGTGGAATACAAAAAGTAATAAACATTAATATGATGAAACGACTTCTATTTTTAACATTATGTGTTCTCCTTCTTTCTTCATCAGCAGATAAGGCCTGGGAGAAAACTAATAATGGTGTTGTGATACACCTTAAAAGTAATGATGGAAAGTCAGCCAGACTCATGAAACTGGAAGTGATAAACGAGAATATAATTCGTGTTGTCGCTACTCCGTCAGATAAATTTTCAGAACTAAAAAGTCTTGTAGTCCCTGAGAGGCCTGCATCAAAACCTGAATTCATTATTGCAGCAAATGAGAAGAGTCTGGTTCTGTCAACTTCAAAAATCAAGGCAAATGTTTCCCTGACATCAGGGCAGGTGGTATTTTCTGATAAAGACAATAATGTGATCCTGAAGGAATTGCCGATAGGAGGAAAATCATTCTCTCCGATAACTGTCGAAGGGACAGCAGGTTACACAATGCAACAGGTTTTTGAATCGCCGGAAAATGAAGCTTTCTATGGTCTTGGCCAGCATCAGTCTGACGAATTTAATTACAAAGGACTTAACGAGGTTCTGTATCAGTACAACACAAAAGTATCTGTTCCATTTGTTGTTTCGAGTAAAAACTACGGTGTTCTCTGGGACAATTACTCTATGACCCATTTTGGCGATCCGCGGGATTATTCGAACATCAATCTTTTCAAATTGTATGATATGAAAGGGGATGAGGGAGGACTTACAGCTTCCTATTTTGATGCGAATGATTCAACCAAAACATATGTCCTTAGAAGGGAATCATCTATCGATTACGAGAACCTCACTACGATTAAAAACTTTCCACAAGGTGCTCCTCTTGAAAGATCAAGAGTTGTCTGGAGAGGGAAAATTGAACCGAAAGAAACAGGGCTGTTCCATTTCAAATTATACTATGCTGGTTATGTTAAACTGTATATTAATGAGGAACTTATTGTTCCCGAAAGATGGAGAACTGCCTGGAATCCTAATACATTTAAGTTCAGTAAGAACATGGAGCAGGGGAAACGCTATTCATTAAGGATTGAGTGGAAACCCGACGGTGGTATGTCTTATCTTGGACTTAAAGCTCTTAGCCCGGTAAGTCCTGCTAAGCAGGGTAATTTGTCCCTTACCTCAGAAATGGGTGACCAGATAGATTATTATTTTATTTATGGCAATAATATCGACAATGTAATAAGCGGATATCGAGAAATCACTGGCAAAGCACAGATTATGCCTAAATGGGCAATGGGTTACTGGCAGAGCCGCGAACGATATAAATCACCTGCTGAGTTGATCGGCGTTGTTAAAGAATACCGTAAACGTGGTATTCCTCTTGATAATATAGTCCTTGACTGGTCATACTGGCCTGTTCCTTCCTGGGGATCGCATGAATTTGATCCCAAGTTCTTCCCTGACCCGGCCGGGATGGTAGACTCTGTTCATAAGCTGAATGCAAAAATAATGATATCGGTCTGGCCTAAGTTTTATATCACAACTGATCATTATAAGGAATTCGACAGTAAAGGCTGGATGTACAAACAGGCAGTAAAAGACAGTGTAAGGGACTGGATCGGGAAAGGGTTTATAGGTTCATTTTATGATGCATACAGCCCTCAAGCCAGAGACCTTTTCTGGGGACAGATTCGTGAACATCTATATACTAAAGGGTTTGATGCCTGGTGGATGGATGCCTCTGAACCTGATATACTATCAAACGCCAGTATTGAGTACCGTAAACAACTCACAACACCTACAGCACTTGGCCCGTCAACCAAATACTTTAATACTTATGCTTTGATGAACGCAATGGCAATTTATAATGGTCAACGATCTGTAGATCCCAATAAACGTGTCTTCCTGCTTACACGTTCCGGATTTGCAGGTCTACAGAGATATTCTACTGCCACCTGGAGCGGCGATATCGGAACACGCTGGGAGGATATGAAGGCACAGATCCCTGCCGGATTGAATTATGCAATCTCCGGGATACCTTACTGGACAATGGACATCGGTGGTTTTTGTGTGGAAAACAGATATGCAAGAGCTCAGGAGGGTTCTGAAGATATGGAAGAATGGAGAGAACTTAACACAAGATGGTATCAGTTCGGATCATTCTGTCCTCTTTTCCGCAGCCACGGACAATACCCATTGCGTGAGGTTTACAATCTTTCACCTGAGTCACATCCTGCTTATAAAAGCATGGTTTATTACGATAAATTGCGTTACAGCCTGATGCCTTATATATATTCCCTGGCGGGTATGACACACTTCAATGATTATACAATTATGCGACCGCTTATAATGGATTTTAACGGGGATGCAAAAGTGAATAGTATAGGAGACCAGTATATGTTTGGACCTTCATTATTGGTAGCTCCTGTTTATAAGTATAAGGCTCGTGAAAGGGATGTGTATTTTCCGGCATCGTGCGGATGGTATGACTTTTACACCGGCAGATTTATTTACGGAGGTCAGAAAAACACTGTGGCAGCGCCTTACGAAAGACTGCCTTTGTTTGTACGGGAAGGTACAATCCTGCCGGTAGGTCCTGACATTCAGTTCACTGACGAAAAACCTGCAGATCCGATCACTCTATTTGTTTATACAGGAAAAAATTGCAGCTTTACTCTTTATGAAGATGAAGGGATAAATTATAACTATGAAAAAGGGTCATGCAGTATGATCAGATTCAGTTATGATGAAGAGAAATCTGAACTTACAATTGATGATCGCAGAGGTGAATTCTCAGGGATGCTGAAATCGCGTACATTTAATATTGTCTACATCGGAAAAGATAAGCCTGTTCCATTTGATCCCGGAACAACTCCTGATAAGACAATTAAATATGATGGAAAGAAAATTACAATAAGCAGAAAATAGAAAAGGTCCTGACAATAAATGATAACAAGATGAACCAAGAGTTTAAATCAAGATTGAAAATCCTATCTGAGGAACATAAAGAGTTAATAGGTCGGAAAAACATAAAAGTGGAACCGGGAAATGGAATCTTCCACAGGTACAAATATCCGGTTCTGACTGGCTGTCATGCTCCTCTTTTCTGGAGATATGATCTGAATCCTGAGACTAATCCTCACCTCATGGAACGCTTTGGAATACATGCTGCTTTTAATGCCGGTGCAATGATGTTTAAGGGAAAGTACATTCTCGCAGTTCGTGTTGAGGGTAATGACCGTAAGTCTTTTTTTGCCATTGCAGAAAGCCCTAACGGCATTGATAACTTTCATTTCTGGGATTACCCGATAACCATGCCTGAAACTGAAATCCCCGACACAAATGTTTATGATATGCGCTTAACCAAGCATGAAGACGGATGGATTTATGGTGTTTTTTGTTCCGAGCGGAAAGATCCTTCAGCCCCGGCAGGCGATCTCTCATCGGCTGTCGCTGCAGCAGGAATTGCACGTACTCACGATCTTAAAACCTGGGAAAGACTTCCCGATCTTAAAACCCGCAGTCAGCAGCGAAATGTTGTTCTTCATCCCGAATTTGTAAATGGTAAATATGCCCTTTATACCCGGCCCCAGGACGGATTCATTGATGCCGGTTCAGGAGGTGGAATAGGCTGGGCGCTGATTGACGATATAACAAACGCAGAGATTAAAGAAGAAAAAATCATCAACTTTCGCTATTATCATACGATTAAGGAACAGAAAAACGGGGAGGGTCCGCATCCTGTAAAGACACCTCAGGGATGGCTGCATCTGGCACATGGTGTGAGAGCTTGTGCCGCCGGCTTGCGATATGTTCTTTATTTGTATATGACTGATTTACAGGATCCATCCAGACTTATTGCAGAACCGGCAGGGTTCTTCATGGCTCCCGAAGGTCGTGAGAGAGTTGGTGATGTATCTAATGTGCTGTTTACAAATGGATGGATTATCAATGACGACGGAACAGTTTTTATTTATTATGCATCTTCTGATACAAGGATGCATGTTGCTGTATCTGCAATTGAAAAGCTTGTCGATTATTGCCTCAATACTCCGGCTGATGGATTACGTTCCGCAAGCTCTGTTGAAACACTGAAAAAACTGATTAATAAAAACCTTGCTCTATGACCATACCAAAGTTAAAACTAAAAGAGAAGATCGGATACGGATTTGGCGATGCTGCCAGCTCCATGTTCTGGAAACTATTCTCCATGTACCTGATGTTCTTCTATACTGATGTTTTCGGGATTTCAGCTGCACTCGTAGGTACCATGTTCCTGGTAACCAGGATATGGGATGCTGCTTTCGATCCCTTTGTCGGGATCCTTGGCGACCGTACAGAAACCCGCTGGGGTAAATTCCGGCCCTACCTGCTCTGGATGGCAATCCCTTTTGGTATTATAGGGGTATTAACCTTTACTACACCTGCATTTGCACAGTCAGGAAAGATAGTTTATGCTTTTGTCACTTACTCCCTGATGATGATGGTATACTCCATGATCAATGTTCCGTATGCCTCTCTGATGGGCGTGATGACAGCAGATGGAAAAGAGAGAACCGCACTGGCCACATACAGGTTTATTTTTGCCTTTGGAGGAAGCCTGCTTGTACTAGCTTTGGCAGAACCACTGGTTGATATATTCAGTAAGATGGGCAAGGGTGGTGTCAACCTTCAGTTTGGCTGGCAGATGGCTGCTGTTGTTTTTGCCATAATTGCAATAGTATTTTTTATGTTCACTTTCTCGTGGACACGTGAACGGATTAAGCCAGTGACTGTAAAAACATCGCTGAAAAAGGATATTAACGACCTTCTGCACAATTCACCATGGTTTATACTTCTTGGCGCCGGTGTTTCTGCTATATTTTTTAATTCTATACGCGATGGTGCCGCAATCTATTATTTCAAATACTACATTCAGGGACAAAGTGCCTTTTCAATCAGTGCTATAAATCTTACTATCACTCTCAGCAGCCTTTACTTTGTTCTGGGACAAGCTGCCAATATTGTTGGAGTATTGCTTGCAAAACCTGTTTCCGACAGGATAGGGAAGAAATATACCTTCCTTTATGCCATGCTTTTTGCAGCAGTGTTCAGCGTAGGTTTTTACTGGCTCGACAGAAGTAGTGTCAGCCTGATATTTGTATTTCAGTTCCTGATCAGCGTCAGTGCAGGAATAATCTTTCCACTGGTATGGTCGATGTATGCTGATACTGCAGACTACTCTGAATGGAAAACCGGACGAAGGGCGACTGGTCTGGTATTTTCAGCTTCATCAATGTCGCAGAAATTCGGATGGACTATTGGTGGAGCGCTCGCCGGCTGGCTCTTGGGATATTACGGTTTCAAAGCAAATGTTGTTCAGACAGCCGGAACACAGACAGGTATAAAAATGATGCTGAGTATTTTCCCTGCAATTGGAACTTTGCTGGGTGCATTCTTTATGTTTATTTATCCGTTAAGTGAGAAAAAAATGTTGACAATCAGCGCTGAACTTGCTGTACGAAGAGATGCTGTTAAAAGTGAATAGTCTGATCTTAAACCGATAAAAAATGTCAGCCAGAAAACTTGATATTTTAAAATCTGAAGTCGAAGCAGAACTGTGTGAGAATATTTTGCCTTTCTGGATTAATAAAATGATCGATAAAGCAAATGGCGGATTCTATGGAAGGATTGAGGGAAATGGTGTGGTTCATTCTGATGCCGACAAAGGATGCGTATTAAATGCCAGGATACTGTGGACCTTTTCCTCTGCTTATAGAATATTGAAAAATCCTGAGTATCTTAAAATCGCGGAAAGGTCAAAAGATTATCTTATTGATTATTTCTTTGACAGAAAAAATGGCGGAGTTTACTGGCTTCTTGACAATACGGGAAATGTAAAAGACGGTAAAAAACAGATCTATGCCCAGGCATTTGCTATTTATGGGCTGGTTGAATATTTTCGTGTTTCAAATGACGGGAATTGCCTTAATAAAGCTATTGATCTGTTCAGGGTGATTGAGAAATACAGTTATGATCAAAAGCTGGATGGGTATTCTGAAGCTTTCACCATGGAATGGGGTCTTCTCGACGATCTTCGACTTAGTGCAAAAGATGCTAATGAAAAGAAGACTATGAATACCCATCTTCATGTTCTTGAGGCTTATACAAATCTTTTCAGGGTATGGAAAGACGAATATTTAAAACAGCAGCTTGAACGGTTGATTGCAGTTTTTACAGACAAGATCGTTAATAGTCAGACATATAACCTCAGTATGTTCTTTGATGAGGAGTGGAACGATAAAACTGACCTTGTTTCTTATGGACACAACATAGAATCTTCCTGGCTGATCTATGAAGCTGCACTTGTTCTGGGAGATGCAACGATTACAAGTAAAGTAAAAAAGTTATGCCTTAAAATTGCTAATGTTTCAAAAGATGGTATAATGAAGGATGGCAGTATGATTTACGAAAAATTCTTCAGTAACGGATATACCGACTATGACAGACACTGGTGGGTACAGGCAGAAGCTGTTGTGGGATTTCTGAATGCTTATAATTTATCAGGAAAAGAAGAATACCTCAATCTTGGTGTAGCTTCATGGAAATTCATTTCTGAACATCTGATTGACAGAAAGAACGGAGAATGGTTCTGGAGTGTTGATAAAGATATGAAGCAAAATATTAAAGACGACAAGGCAGGCTTCTGGAAATGTCCTTACCATAATTCGAGGATGTGTCTGGAAATCATTGAAAAACATCATGTTGAATAAATTTAAAAAATCAATTATTAAATGAAAAAAAGTATTAAAATTATTTTGAGTTTCACCGCCTTTATAATGACATTATTAACTGGTTATTCTCAAAACCAATCACCAAAGGATTCTCTTGGAGGTGCACCGGTTCCTCCTGAAATAGAGAATCCTGAAATTACAGGAATAAACAAGGAAGCTTATCACGCTTCTTTAATGCCTTATGCAAATCTTGTTGAGGCACTTGCTGCAAACCGCCATGCTTCATCATATTGCAGAAGCCTTAATGGAATGTGGAAATTCAACTGGGTATCGTGGCCTCAGATGCGACCTGTCGATTTCTATAAACCTGCATTTGATGTAACTTCATGGAAAGAGATCCAGGTACCCTCAAACTGGCAGATTCTTGGATACGGAACACCATATTACCGTAACTCCGGGTATATACTCAAGAAAGATTTTCCTTATGTTATGAGCATGCCTCCCAAAACTTTTACAGCTTATGAAGAACGAAATCCTGTTGGCAGTTATCGTCGAGATTTTGATCTTCCCCCTGACTGGAAAGGACGTCAGATTTTTATAACATTTGATGGTGTTGATGCAGGATTTTTTCTATGGGTAAACGGAGAGAAAGTCGGATATAGTGTAAACAGCAGGAATGCAGCTGAGTTTGATATAACTAAATATGTAAAACCGGGAAAAAATATTGTCGCTGCGGAAGTTTACAGATTTACTTCGGGCACATATCTTGAGGATCAGGATATGTGGCGTCTAAGCGGCATCTTTCGTAATGTAACAATGTGGAGTACCCCACAACAGCATATTCGTGATTTCTTTATTAAGACTGATCTCGATGGCAGTTACCGCAACGCAACAGTTGAGATTATAGCCAGGGTGAAGAACTATGGAATTAAAGTTACCAAATTATATAAATTATCTGCAGCACTTTATGACGGAATAAATTCTGTTGAGGCATCAAAAGCCTTAATAGTTGTGCCAGCTCTTAACCCAGGACAGGAAACTTCAGTAACCCTGAGTTTTCAGGTTGTAAATCCTGAAAAATGGACAGCAGAAACTCCAAGGCTTTACACCACGGTTCTTACCCTTTTAGACGGGAAAAATATTATTGAGACACTTTCCTCAAGGACTGGTTTCAGGAAAATAGAAATCGTCGGAAGACGGTTCCTGGTTAACGGAATTCCTGTAAAACTAAAAGGTGTCAACCGTCATGAAAACTGGCCAGATGTTGGCCACGCTGTTACTGAATCCCAGATGATCCGCGATCTGGAACTTATTAAACAGGGAAACTGTAACCTTGTCCGGACTTCGCATTATTCAGACGATCCACGCTGGTATGAATTGTGCGATGAGTATGGAATCTTTCTTGTAGCCGAAGCTAATGTTGAATGTCACGGTTATATGGGCAGGTTTGATGAAGAACCAAAAATGAAGGCTGCAATTATAGACAGAAATGTTGCAAACGTAGAGAATTTTAAGAATCATCCTTCAATCATAATTTGGTCGCTCGGAAATGAGAATGGGAAAGGCGGATCGAACTTCAGGGCAGCTTTGAGTACAATTAAGGGTATTGACCCGACTCGACCGGTCCATTATGAAGGGTTTGGTACAGGTAAGGCTAACCCTGCTGACATCGACAGCCGGATGTACACGTCACCATCAGAAGTGGAGCGTATAGCTAACGATACAACTTTTAAAAAGCCTTTCTTTTTATGCGAATATGCTCATGCGATGTTCAATTCAATGGGCGCTATTGGTGAATACAATGACGTTTTTGACAAATATCCTGAGCTCTTAGGTGGAGCAATCTGGGAATGGCAGGACCAGGGTATTTATAACAAACGTGATCCGGATCATTCCATTATTGCCTTTGGAGGAGGGTTTGGAGAATTTCCTAACGATCATTATTTTATTCATAAAGGTGTTGTGGCTTCCGACCGCTCCCTCAAACCACACTACCCTGAAATGAAGCATGTTTATCAGTGGATCAGAATAATCCCCGTTAATATTGCTAAGGGCCAGTTCCTCATTCAGAATAAATATCAGTTTATTAATCTTAATGGTTTCAGTGCCAGCTATTCTTTAAGTGAAAACGGAACTGTAATAGATTCGAATGATATAAGTTTCCCTTCCATAGCTCCGGGAGGTGAATCCATGATAACTATTCCATACAAGATAGATAAGATTAAAGAGGGTGCAGAATACTTTGTTCGTATTCATTTTTCTACTCAGCAAGATCACCTCTGGGCAAAGAAGGGATTTGAAATGGCATCAGAGCAGTTTAAGGTTCCAGTTGAAGCACTTGCTGTAAAACCGGTTGCGGCAACTAATCCGGTAGCTCTGATCCCTGCTGAAAACGAGTATACTGTAAAAGGTGCTGGTTTTAAAATTGTATTTGATAAAATTACCGGGACATTTACTAATCTTGAAAAAGACGGAGTCAATATGCTTCTTAAGGATGGTGGTCCAATGCTTCATCTCTGGAGGGCACCTCACCGTAACGATGATATGTGGGCCGATAAAAGCTGGGTTACATCAGGTTTACGGGATCTTAAATGGACAACTCAGGCTGTTGCTGCTGAGCAGAAGACACCTTCTTCAGTAACTATTACAGTCAGGCTTCTTGCCGAAGGCAAAAACAACTTCACAGTTAATCACGATGTTGTTTATACTATTTCAGGTGATGGATCTATTAAATCAGAAAACAGTTTTAGTTCGAGCGATCCGAAGCAGGTGCTGGCAAGAGTGGGTGTAAGGATGTTCCTCAATAAGAAGTATGATCAGGTTTCATATTTTGGTCGCGGCCCGATGGAAAATTATGCCGACCGTAAACGTGGTTTTGATGTTGGAATATATAACAGCTCTGTAAAAGAGCAGCTGACGCCATACGAGAAACCAATGGATTGTGGAAATCACGAAGATGTCAGATGGGCAAAATTAACTTCTGCCTCAGGTTCAGGAATTATTGCTCAGTCAGATTCACTTATGCAAATATCCACTCTTCCTTACAGTGATGAGGAAATGGATAAAGTAGAATACCGTATTGATCTTCCTCCTGTAAACGCTACTGTGTTCTGCATAAGTCATTTTACCATGGGAGTAGGAACCGCAGGATGCGGCCCAAAACCTCTTCCTCAATATGTTGTTTATGCCACACCAACTACATTTACTTATACGATTAAGTTATTTTAATTTTTTAAAAGGATTATCATGAAGAAATTAATTCTGTTATCTTTAATTTGCATTGTCGGGACATCAGTCTTGACAGCTCAGGATGTTGCTTCAAAAATCCGTCTTAACCAGATTGGTTTCTACCCCGATGGTCCTAAAATAGCTGTTGTAGCAGATGATAAAGACGGGGTATTTTCTGTGAAAGAAGCTGGAACCGACAAAGTGGTTTTTACCTCAAAACTGAGCGGTACGCATAAATCAGCTGTCTCACCAAATGTCACAAGGATTGCTGATTTTTCATCAGTTACAAAACCAGGTACATATAAGTTGAATGTTTCGGGAATTGGCGACTCGTATGCATTTGATATAAAACCTAAAGTGTTCTGTGAGGTGACAAAGGCACTTATAAAAGGCTATTATTTTCAAAGGATGTCTACTCCTCTGCTTCCTCAGTATGCAGGAAAATGGAGCAGACTTGCCGGTCATCCTGATACCCGGGTTGAGGTTCATCCTGCTGCCGCTTCTCCGGAGAGGCCTGCCGGAACAATAATCTCATGTCCGAAAGGCTGGTACGATGCCGGTGATTACAATAAATATATCGTTAATAGCGGTATTACGATGGGTACCTTGCTCTCCCTTTATGAAGACTTCACATCCTATTTCGACACCCTAAAAACTAATATTCCTGAGAGTGGAGATAAAGCTCCGGATCTGCTGAATGAAATAGCATGGAACCTTCGCTGGATGCTTACAATGCAGGATCCAAACGATGGTGGTGTGTATAATAAAGTTACCAACGCCAATTTCGATGGAATGGTTATGCCGGCAGTTTGTACAACTCCGCGCTATGTGGTTCCGAAAGGAACAGGAGCAACTCTCGATTTTGCTGCTGTGATGGCTCAATCGGGACGAGTATTTGGCAAATTCAAAACGGTCTTTCCGGGTTTGTCTGATTCCTGTATGAAATCAGCCGAGAAGGCATGGATCTGGGCCGTAAAAAACCCTAAAGTAAGTTACGATCAGAACGCTATGAATAAGGAGTTTAAGCCTGTAATTAATACCGGAGGTTATGGTGATTCAAAATTCGATGATGAGTTTATATGGGCAGCTTCTGAGTTGTATATAAGTACAAAAAAAGAAAGTTACTACGCAGCTGTTCCAATGTTTCCTGATACCCTTATGCCATTGCCGTCATGGGGGGATGTCAGAGTACTCGGGTATTATACCCTTGCCAGGTTTGAAAAAAATCTGACTGGTCAGGCACAAAAAGACTTTCCAAAACTTAAAAATCAGATAGTCACCACATCAAACAGAATGTTGGAAGGAGTTTCTGATCGTGCCTATATGGCTGTTATGGGAAAATCTGTAAGGGATTTTGTCTGGGGGAGCAATTCCGTAGCTGCCAATGAAGGTATTTTATTAATCCAGGCTTACAAACTGACAAATGAGAGAAAATATCTCTTAGGCGCTCTAAGCAATCTTGATTATGTGTTAGGGCGTAATGCAACAGGATATTCCTTTGTAACAGGATACGGACATAAAACCCCGATGTTCCCTCATCATCGCCAATCAGAGGCTGATGGCATTGCAGATCCAATACCTGGACTTATAGTTGGGGGGCCAAATCCAGGACAGCAAGACGGATGCAAGACCTATCCATCCAGAATTCCTGATGAATCATATACCGATGCAATGTGTTCGTATGCTTCAAATGAAATCGCAATAAACTGGAATGCTCCGGCTGCATATCTTGCCGGGGCTGTTGAAGCACTATTCTCAAAAAAATGAAGATTATGTCTCGAAATAATTATTAATTTAGCAAAATACTAATCCTTAAACTATGAAAAGACTCCTTGTATTGACACTGATTCTGGCTGCAGTTATTATATCATCTTGCTCCCAGTCTGCAAAAAATAAAGAAATGGTAAAAAAAGATGTTTTTGGTTCGCATGATGGGAAAGAGGTTTATCTGTTAACCCTGACAAACAAAGCAGTAAATGTAATCAGGCTCACAAATTTCGGAGCAAAAATAAACTGGATTGAGGTTCCTGATAAAAATGGAAAGAAAGACAATATTACTTTCGGATATGACTCCTTCGATGCTACCGTTGCAGGTGATATGTCATTTGGTTCGGTTGTAGGAAGATATGCCAACAGGATTGCAAAAGGTAAATTTACTATCGATGGCGTTGAATACAATACACCGCTGAATAATGGACCAAATACTCTTCACGGAGGACCAAAAGGATGGCACAGCGTTGTTTGGGATACAGAGATTCTGAAAGACAGCAAATTTCCGTCTGTAAAATTTTCTTATGTAAGTCCCGATATGGAACAAGGTTTCCCCGGAAAAGTAAATGTATCAGTTACATATACATGGACAGATAACAATGAGATTAAAATGGATTATGTCTACTCAACTGACAAGAAAACTATTGTTAATGTAACCAACCACGCATATTTTAATCTTCACGGAGCAGGTAACGGAGATATCCTTGACCATGTTCTCACTCTGAAAGCTGCTTCATTTACCCCGGTAGATTCAGTAATGATACCAACCGGTGAAATTCGTCAGGTTGCCGGAACTCCGTTTGACTTTACAACTCCTCATGCAATTGGAGAAAGGATCAATGAGAAATATGACCAGCTTATACTTGGCAAAGGCTATGATCATAATTATTTACTCAATAGCAAAGAAGAGGTAAATGTAACAGTATATGAGCCTGTTAGCGGACGTATGCTAGAGGTAATTACAGACCAGCCTGGGATGCAGTTATATACAGGTAACTTCCTTGATGGAACAAAAATAGGCCATGGTGGAAAAGCATTTAACTACCGCTCAGGAATGTGCCTCGAGTCAGGTCATTATCCTGACAGTCCAAACCATCCCGACTTCCCTACAACAATCATTAATCCGGGTGAAGTTTTCAAAACCACAACAATCTACAGATTTTCAGTTAAATAGACAATATTTATTATGACTACACGACGCGTATTTATTAAAAACACTGCACTGACAACTGCAGGTATAGGACTTGCGGCTACTTCAGTATCCTCAGCCCTGGCTGGTTGTGCTCCTTCCGACAGGATCAATGTTGGTCTTATTGGCTGCAATGGAATGGGCTTTGCCGACCTAACAGAATTTCTCAGACATAAACAGGTGGAATGTATTGCCCTTTGTGACATTGACGATGAGGTACTTAACCGCAGAGCTGCAGATGTCGAAAAAATGGTAGGCAAGAAACCAGCCAATCTTTATAAGGACTGGCGAAAACTGATTGATAACAAGGACATTAATCTTGTTATTGTGGGTACTCCTGACCATTGGCATTGTCTGATAATGATTGCCGCCTGTGAAGCAGGAAAAGATGTTTATTGTGAGAAGCCAATTGGCCGTACTATCGAAGAGTGTAACCTGATGATAAAGGCTGCCAAGAAATATAAGAGTATTGTTCAGGTTGGACAGTGGCAGAGAAGCGATCCCCACTGGCTTGATGCGGTAGCTTTTCTCCGTTCAGGCAAACTTGGAAAGATCAGGCTTGTAAGAGTTTATTCCTATCAGGGATGGAACACTTCAATTCCTGTACGTCCTGATGAGGCAACCCCAGCAGGAGTCGACTATGACATGTGGTTAGGGCCGGCACCGAACCGTCCGTTCAACAGGAACCGCTACCATTTCACATTCCGCTGGTTCTGGGATTATGCAGGTGGCCTTATGACCGACTGGGGTGTTCATCTTCTCGATTTCGCCTTATTCGGTATGAATGTTACCGCTCCAAAATCTATAATGGCTATGGGTGGCAAATATGGTTACCCTGACGATGCCTGCGAAACTCCTGATAGTCTGCAGACAATTTATGAATTCGAGGGATTCAATGTTATGTGGGACCATGCTATTGGAATAAATGATGGTGGTTATAAAAGAAATGCAGTCTTAGGATTTGTTGGTGAGAACGGAACACTGGTTGTTGATCGCGAAGGATGGGAAGTAGTTCCGGAAGTTGTTAATAAAGTGACACGTATGGAAGCAGTTCCCTGGAAAAGTGGTACCGGTGAAGGCTTAAAGAACCATGTTATAAATCATCTCGACTGTATCGCAAGCCGTAATCCGAATACTCATGTAACCCCGGATATAGCAGGACATATTGCCAAATTCTCAGCGCTTGGAAATATTGCATACCGTACCGGCAAAAAATTGATATGGGATGGTACTAAATTTACCAACGACGAAGATGCCAATAAATATCTTATACCCAGTTACAGGGAACCATGGAAATTACCTGTGGTTTAACTGGTTCTATGATATTGACCTGAGGGAACAAAGACAGTTAGTACCTTTTGTTCCCTGCTTAACCTGACCTTCCGCCGGATTTGATAGAAATATTTCTTTTCAAATCCGGCGTTTTTTTCTACTTTGTCGAACAATTTAAATAATTTATAAATGAAAAGGAATTTTTACTTAGCTCTGATTGTAGTCTTATTCACGACCGGATTTATTGCCTCAGCACAGCAACCGGCTTATAAGTTCCCATTTCAAAATCCGGCACTTTCCACAGAAGAGAGGGTGTCAGATCTGGTTTCGAAAATGACTCTCCAGGAAAAGGCCGATCAGCTTTTGTATACTGCACCTGCAATTCCACGTTTGGGTATTCCTGCATATACATGGTGGAATGAAGCTTTGCATGGTGTTGCACGTGCCGGTTACGCAACTGTATTTCCTCAATCTATAACAATAGCCAATTCCTGGGACGAAGGATTGCTATTCAATGTGGCAACTGCTATCAGCGATGAGGCAAGGGCAAAATATCACGAGTTTCAGAGAAGAGGTAAAACCGGAATCTATCAGGGACTTACATTCTGGTCGCCGAATATTAATATTTTCCGCGATCCCCGGTGGGGAAGAGGACATGAGACCTATGGTGAAGATCCATTCCTTACCGGAAGAATGGGTTATGAATTTGTAAAGGGGATGCAGGGTGATGATCCAAAATATCTGAAGACTGTTGCCACAGCAAAACATTACGCGGTACATTCTGGTCCTGAGTCTCTGAGACATTCTTTCAATGCAAAAGTAAGTGAAACGGATCTGAGAGAGACTTATCTTCCGGCTTTCCGGACGCTTGTAATGGATGCAGGTGTTTATTCAGTTATGGGTGCTTATAACATGTTCAGAGACTACCCATGTTGTGCAAATCCGATTTTATATGGCATACTTCGAAATGAATGGGGCTTTAAAGGTTATATTGTTTCAGACTGCTGGGCTATTTCTGATTTTTATAAGTTTACACATTTTGCAAAAGATCCTGCGGAAGCTGCTGCCCAGGCTGTTAAGGCAGGGACTGACCTTGAGTGCGGCTCAGACTATAAAAACATTGTTGAAGCCGTTAAGCGCGGATTATTAACTGAAGCCGATATAGATGTTGCAGTAAAAAGGATCTTTACGGCGAGGTTTAAACTGGGCATGTTTGATCCGGACGAAACGGTTCCCTATGCCCAGATTCCTTTCTTTGTTAATTGTTCCGACTATAATAATTCACTTTCCCGTCAGGCTGAACGAAAATCAATTGTTCTTTTGAAGAATGAAAAGAATCTTCTTCCACTTTCTAAAGATATTAAGACACTTGCAGTGATTGGTCCGAATGCCGATAATTTTGAATCGCTTATCGGAAATTATAACGGTATTCCAAAAGATCCGATCACAATTCTTAAAGGGATAATAAACAAAGTTACTCCCGATACAAAAATCATTTATGCTGAAGGAAGCGATCTGGCTGAGGGAATTCATAATCTTATTCCTATTCCTTCGAGATATCTTCAAACAGAAGAAGGAAAACAGGGTGCTTTCGGCGAATATTTCAATAACAGGGATATGAAAGGTCAGCCTGTTTTCACAAGAGTCGATGATAATATCGATTTCTATTGGGAACACCTGTCACCAAGGTATGATATGCCTGATGATAATTTTGGGATTAAATGGACAACATGGCTGGTACCACCCGTTACAGGAACATATGCAATTGGCAGCTGGGGATCATCGGGGTATGAGATCAGACTCGACGGTAAAAAGATCATATCTTCCATGAATGAGCATGAAGCAATTCATATTGAAGCGCCTGCTGAACTACAGGCCGGAAAAAAATATAAAATTGAAGTTTTTTATAAAAATTATGCAGGTGATGCAGCTGTAAAACTACTTTGGGCCGCACCGCGTCCCACACTTAGAGCCGACGCGGTGAAAGCAGCAAAAGAAGCTGATGTCGTGGTACTTGTTTTGGGATTATCTCAACGTCTGGAAGGAGAGGAAATGCCTATTAAAATTGAAGGGTTTAGTGGGGGTGACCGTACAAATCTTAATCTCCCTGCAGTTCAGGAACAACTACTTGAAGCTGTTACTGCTACAGACAAACCGGTTATTGTTGTTCTTACCAGTGGTGGAGCTATGTCAATAAACAAAGCACAGGAAAAAGCATCTGCTATTTTACTTGCAGGATATGGCGGACAGCAAGGTGGAAATGCAGTTGCCGATGTATTGTTCGGTGACTATAATCCTGCTGGAAGACTTCCTGTAACATATTATAAATCAATTGATCAGATACCTGCTTTCGAGAATTATGACATGAAGGGGAAAACATATAGATTCTTTACACAGGAACCGCTGTATCCTTTTGGTTACGGACTAAGCTATACCAGCTTTACATACAGCAATCTTACACTTCCTGAAAAAGCAGTGGCAGGTGAAACTGTTAAAGTAAAAGTCACCGTGACAAATTCCGGAAAGGTAGAAGGGGATGAGATTATCCAGCTTTATATCACTGATGAAAAGGCTTCTACACCCAGACCAGTCCGTGAACTTGAAGGATTTAAAAGGATATCCTTAAGACCTGGTGAGAGTAAAGATGTGGAATTTGCATTGGATAAACGACAATTCTCAATAATAAATGCCAAAGATAAAAGGGTTATCGAACCAGGCTATTTTACTGTTTCTGTTGGTGGAAAACAACCGGGGTTCAAAGGATATCTTGATCCCCAGTTCACACAGGTATTGACTGGCAGAATTAAATTAACTGGCAAAGAGGTACCGTTTGCAAATTGATTGGCTCTAATCAATTACCGTCGGTTTTAACCGACGGATGACGAACTCACACTCCATAAAGGAACCAACGATAATTAAAAAATCGGATCTATTTCCTTGTAAATCTATAGACCTTAACCGTATGAGGCATCAAATCAACATAAACTGATGTTTCTTTCAGGGTTACTTCCTTATGATCCCAAAGATCCCGTACAGTATAGTTTTCAAGTTTCATCGGTGCTGATCCGTTTCTGCCACCCCTTGATTGTGCAAGAAGAGCAAAGTCAACCAGTACTGTTTTCTTCTCATCACTTTTATTCAGAAGGCATACAGCTTTTTCCTGGTTAGCAAGTGGCTTAATCCAAATCTGGTAATCGCCATTATCTCTGAAGCAGGTTGCTTGTCTTCCTAAGGTATCCTGGTCCAGGGCAATAATCTCTTTATTAAGGAGAACAGATTTTGTTTCGGGAGTCATGTTCTGCAGATCATTACCAGCAATAAGCGGAGCAGCAAGCATACACCATAATGAAAAATGTGTCTTGTATTCTTCAGTTGTCATACCTCCGTTACCAACTTCAAGCATATCAGGGTCATTCCATTTGCCTGGGCCTGCATATCTGGCCAGATCTTTCTGCTGGTTGAAAATACTGATCATACTGTTCCAGTTATCGCTGATATCACCAGTGGTACGCCATAGATTGCCCACCTCTCCGGCCCATTCCCATGGTTTGTTTGCGCCCCATTCACAGATACTGAAAACAATCGGTCTCCCTGCTGTGAATAAGGCATTACGTATGTTTATGTAGGAAGATTTTGCATCCTGCGTAGTGGTGTTGCACCAGTCGCATTTGAAATAGTCAACTCCCCATTTTGCATAAGTGCGGGCATCCTGATATTCATGTCCTAAAGCGCCCGGACGTCCTTCGCAGGTCTTTGAGCCTGCACATGAATAAATGCCAAACTTCAATCCCTTTGAGTGCACATAGTCTGCCAGATATTTCATCCCGTGCGGGAACCTGTCCTTATCAACAACTATCTCGCCGTTCTCATCACGTGAAACCTGCCAACAGTCGTCAATTACAATATATTCGTAACCAACATCTTTCATCCCATTAGTTGCCATCGCATCAGCCATACCCATTATGAGGGTCTCGCTGACATTACATGCGAATTTATTCCAGCTGTTCCATCCCATCGGTGGAGTTCTGGCAATTTTGTCAAATTTTTGTGCTGAGACACTTACAAAAATAAGGGCAGCAACAGCAATCAATATTATTTTTTTCATCTGCTTTAATAGTTTAAATAAATTCAATCAAATTTAACTGATTGAGTTATCATCTCAAAATATTAAAATCTATTCTAAAACATGGTATTGAATTATAATCAATTAACGTCGGTTTTAATCGACGGATGAGGAATCCCCACTTCTTTACGGACTTTAGTCCAACAGGATTTGGGCTAAAGCCCTTTTGTTTCGGAGTCTCTCAAACCGTTGGCTGAAGCCAAGGGTAATTGAAATAGGATACTTTTATGACAAGTAATTCCAGCAACTAATCAGATTAATCTTTTGGTTACTTTCTGAATGAAATGTCTATATTTATGTCTGTATAAATCGGTAAAAAATTCCAAATATGAAAACAAGAATACTGACCTCATTTTTTGTAATGTCAATTATGGTATTGACTTCCTGTACTACTCAAAATTCTGATTTTAAAACTATTAAAGCTGACGTTCTCAAGGATAAAATTGCCGGTGGATGGGCCGG
>JANXXP010000343.1 GCA_025350595.1 Bacteroidota bacterium | reverse complement strand
CAGTTCGTTTATAGCATCTGCTTTTATAACTTTTTTACTCATACCGTATTCATTGCAGATAAGAGTGTTAAAATGTTCAGCAAGCAGAGGAATATCGGTAGGTCTTTCATTAAGAGAAGGAACGTGAATCAGAATAACACTAAGTCTGTGATATAGGTCTTCTCTGAAACCGTTGTTTTCAATTTCCTTTTTTATATTTTTATTTGTGGCAGTTATCACTCTCACATTTACATGTATATCCTTGTCCGAGCCGACACGTGTGATTTTGTTTTCCTGAAGAGCTCTCAGTACTTTTGCCTGAGCGGAAAGGCTCATGTCGCCTATTTCATCAAGGAAAAGGGTTCCGCCGTTTGCCTGTTCAAACTTGCCTATTCTTTGCTTAATAGCGGATGTAAACGATCCTTTTTCATGACCAAAAAGTTCACTTTCGATAAGCTCAGATGGTATTGCCGCACAGTTGACTTCAACAAATGGCCCTTTAGCCCTGTTACTCTTTTCATGAATCTGGTGAGCCACCAACTCTTTTCCTGTGCCATTTGATCCAGTAATAAGTACCCGTGCCTCAGTAGAAGCAACCCGGTCGATCATGGCTTTAACCATAAGAATAGGTTCTGACTCGCCCACTATCTCATACATTTTACTGATCTTGTTTTTAAGAACCTGAGTCTGCGTGATAAGAGTCGACTTATCCATTGCATTGCGAATAGTTATAAGCAGTCTGTTCAGGTCAAGTGGCTTTTCAAGGAAATCGTATGCCCCCTTTTTTATTGCTTCCACAGCTGTGTCAATGTTACCGTGTCCTGAGATCATAATAACAGGAGTATCGGTCGATGTTTCACAGATCTTTCCAAGAACCTCAATACCGTCCATCTTTGCCATTTTAATATCGCAAAGGACTATATCGTAAGTGTTGGTAGAAAACATCTCAATACCTCTTGGTCCGTCTTCAGCCAGGTCAACCTCATGTTTTTCATATTCAAGAACCTCTTTCAGCGTATTCCTGATTGCCTTTTCATCATCTATGACTAGTATTTTTGGCATCTGTTTTCTTTTTTAACCAAGGAGAGCACGGAGTTTCGTGGAGTCAAAATCTAACGGTTCCAATTATCTTTTGTCTTTTATCCGCTATACCTGAGCCACTTCCACATCTCTTTCCAGGAGGTTTTCTTTCCATACATAAGGATACCTGTGCGGTATACTTTTGCTGCCATCCAGACAAATGCGCCAAATGTAATAAGCATTATAACCATTGAAAGAGCTATCTGCCAGTAAGGAACGCCGAATGGAATTCGGGCCATCATAACTATAGGCGAGGTAAGTGGTATCATTGAGCACCAGAAAGAGACTGAACTCTCGGGATTTTGCATTGTCCCCATAGCTACCATCAGTCCAAGTATTATCGGAATCATCACCGGAAGCATAAACTGTTGCGTTTCAGTTTCGTTATCGACTGCCGATCCGATAGCCGCAAATACTGATGCATAAAGCAGATAACCAGTAATGAAATAGAATATAAAACATATGATTATCAGACCCCATTGCTGATTCATAGCGTTATCAAATAATTTTGAAAATTCGGCCATCTCAGGAGATATATTTGCTGTTTTCGCATTTACAGCAGCCTGCTGATCGCCAGCCATTAAGTTTTGTGAAACTGATTGTGCAATTTCAGTTGTGTTATTCTTATTAAGGACCGTAGTTTTAAGAACTGTAACCGCTGCCATTGTCAGAAAAACCCAAATCAAAAACTGAGTAAGTCCAACAAGTGCAATACCAATAATTTTACCCATCATTAGCTGAATAGGTTTTACTGAAGAGATAATTACCTCAACAACCCTGCTTGTCTTTTCTTCAATTACACCCCTCATAACCTGGGCTCCGAAAATGAATACCAGCATGTACATTATGAAAGCATTAATATATGCAAGTACCATTGCGATACCGGTGCTTGTTCCGGTTTCTTTACCTGTTTCATCTAATTTTTTAGTCTGGACAGAGACATTTGTCTCGACGTTTTTCATTATCTCATCGAGATTTTCGATCTTATATGACAACAGTTTTTGTCTTTCAATTTCCTTCTTAAGGGAGTTTTCAATATGCTGAAGAAGTCCTATAGCTGGTTGTTTAGATGAGATAAGATAAACTGCATTCGGGGTATGTACAAGCTCAGGAGAAATGTAAAGAATTCCATAATATCCGTCTTTCACGAATGTCTTTTTCAGATCTTCAACTTTTGCATTATCAAGGTAAACAAACTCGGCATCCTTTGTTGATTTAATTACACCTTTAAACAGGTCGGAGTTATCCTCAATTACTGCAATTTTTTTAAAGTCACCTTTCTGATTCATCATCAGTATGGGAAGCAGTACAAACATACTTGCCATGAGAAGAGGGGCAAGAACGGTCATAATGATAAACGATTTTTTTCTTACCCTTGTGACATATTCTCTTTTAATAATAACAGATATCTTGTTCATAATATGAAGGTTAATACGTTAATTGTCAGGTTTAATTATGGGTTTCAACAACCCTGATAAAAATCTCATTCATTGAAGGCAATGCAGGGTTAAAGGATAATAAGTTCCCTGATTTCATTACAGACTGAAGGAGATCATTTGATTTGATATCGCTTGTAGTTTTAAGTCGGATAATACTTTTATTATTATCTTTATTCTGATGCAGTATGTTGTAATGACCATTCCCCTCTATTGTAACATCGCCTTCGAAAATCAGATCATATTCATGAGCTGCCCATTTTCTGCGTATCTCATCAACGCTTCCTTCCAGGATTGTTTTTGACTTATTTATAAGGGTAATATTATCGCAAAGTTCTTCAACAGATTCCATGTCATGGGTTGAAAAAATTATGGTCGCACCTTTATCGCGCAGAAAAAGAATTTCATCCTTCACGATTTTTGTATTAAGGGGGTCAAATCCCGAAAATGGCTCATCGAAGATTAAAAGTTTGGGTTCATGAAGGACTGTTGTTACAAACTGGACTTTTTGCTGCATCCCTTTTGATAATTCTTCAACTTTTTTACCCCACCAGTCGATGATATCAAGTTTTTTAAACCAGTATTTAAGCCTTTTCATTGCCTCGGGTTTCGAAAGTCCTTTTAGTTGGGCAAAGTATAAAGCCTGTTCCCCGACCTTCATTTTTTTGTATAATCCTCTTTCTTCAGGCAGGTAGCCGATAAACTGAACATCCTCAGGCATTAATTTTTTGCCATTGAGGAATAACTCACCTGAGTCGGGCCCTGTGATCTGATTGATTATTCGAATCAGTGTTGTTTTACCTGCACCATTTGGTCCAAGTAGCCCGTAAATGCATTGTTCCGGTACAGAGATGCTGACATTATCTAGTGCAAACTGGTTCCCGTATTGTTTTGTGACATTCTTTGCTTCAAAAAGTGCCATATGAAAAATAATTAATAAATTAATAGAGGTGTAAATATAGAAAAACTCTTAGAAACTTAATGTAAGATATTTTTTGATTTAATCGACATAGATTGAGTTGATTATTTTAACAGGATTGTTGAAGTAAGAATAATAGAACAATAGAACAATTGAAAATGAGAATACTGAATAAAGAAGTTAACTTACTTCTGAATTCAATATTCAAATGTTATTTTATTCGTTTGTTATATTGGTTTTATTCGAAATAACCCTTCATTCTGTCGAAGAATCCTTTATCGTTTTTATCAGGAACAGGAATGAATGAATCGGAGTCTTTAAATTTTTCGAAGGTTTTTTGCTCTTCTTTGGTAATAGTTTTAGGTATCCAGACATTAACATTAACGAGTAGATCACCTCTGCCGTATCCATTTACCTCCGGCAATCCTTTTCCCCTCAGACGAAGAATTTTACCGGGCTGGGTGCCTGGCTCAATCTTTATTTTTACATTATTATCAACTGTCGGTACTTCAACATGAGTGCCGAGAACAGCATCAGGAATACTGATGAATAGGTTATAAATAAGATCGTTACCTTCCCGGATAAGATCAGGATGTTCTTCCTCATCAATCACAACAAGCAAATCACCATTTATTCCGCCTCTCCTTGGGGAGTTTCCTTTGCCATTCACACTCATCTGCATGCCTTTACCAACACCTGCAGGAATATTGATCTTAATAATCTCTTCTTTTTGAATGATACCTTCTCCGTAACAGGCAGTACATTTTTTAGTAATTGTTTTTCCTTCACCGCCACATGCCGGACAAACTGAAGTCGTCTGCATCTGGCCAAGCATTGTATTTGTAAGTCTTGTGATATGTCCCGATCCACGACAGGTTGAGCAGGTTGAGAGGCTTGAGGAATCAGCCGCTCCGGTTCCACCGCATGAATCACATGTATCGTATTTATTTACTTTGATTTTCTTCTCTGCCCCGGCTGCAATTTCCTGGAGATTTAATTTAACCTTAACCCTTAGATTACTCCCTTTATTGACTCTTCGTCCCTGTTGCCGGCCACCTCCAAATCCTCCAAATCCGCCGAAAATATCACCAAAAGATGAAAAGATATCATCCATAGTCATTCCCTGGCCTCCAAATCCATTTGAATTACCTCCGCCCATTCCTGCATGGCCATATCGGTCATACCGGGCTTTTTTCTCTGCATTACTTAAAACTTCATAAGCTTCAGCAGCTTCCTTGAAGTTTTCTTCAGATTTCTTATCTCCCGGATTTTTATCAGGATGAAACTTTATAGCCTGTTGTCTGTATGCTTTTTTAATCTCCTCTTTAGTGGCTTCTTTCGACACTCCAAGCACTTCATAATAATCTCTTTTTCCCATCCCTCGTAAAATATTTTGAATTAGTCAATCTATTCAGATCTTGTCTTAGCCGTTTAATTCATTCACCAACAACTACTTTCGCAAATCTTAAAACTTTATCCTGCAAATAATAACCTTTCTGTAAAACATCAACAACCTTCCCTTTTTTATCATCTTCCTGAACCTGCATTTTAGCTACTGCTTCATGAATATCAACATTAAAATTTGTATTCAATGCTTCTATTTCTTTTACCCCATTTTGTTTAAGGAATTCACTGAATTTAATATAAATAAGATCAATGCCGCTTTTTATTGCAGCGGTATCGGTTGCAGAATCCATATGCTTCAAAGCTCTTTCAAAATCGTCAATAATAGGTATCAGATTAAGAAGAAGACTTTCTCCGGCATATTTTGACAGATCCATTTTTTCACGCAGAGTTCTTTTCCTGTAATTATCAAATTCAGCGGAGAGACGGATATATTTATCCTGCATCTCTGCCAGTTTTTCCTCAACAGCTTTAACAGACTGTGCGTTATTGTCAGAATTCGGAATAGGGTCATTCCCTTTTTCCCGGGTATAATTTTTTTGGTCAACCTCTGTGTCGATATTAGTTATTATATCGTTTATATTTTCCGAAGTATTATTACTTTCTTTATTATCAGTCATTTTGTTTCTAATATTCTGCATGGTCTCTTTCTGTGGCTTATTCTTTTTCTTCATCATCACACACTGTATTTCAGTTTAATATAGTTGTTTAACAAATTACCTGCCAAGGGGATAAAATTGACAAATTGGCAGTGGGAATGATGACGCACGACATACTACGAACGGTACAATGAAGAATGAAGAATTCATTTTTTCTGTTTTCCTTGCGTCGTGAGTAGTTAGGCTCTATGGTGATCAGATTCGCTGTATATCCGCCCCAAGTGCATTTAGTCTTGCATCGATATTCTGATAACCCCTGTCTATCTGTTCGATATTGTGAATAACGCTTTTCCCATCTGCTGAAAGTGCTGCAATAAGCAAAGCTACTCCGGCTCTTATATCGGGTGAAGACATAACGGTTCCACGTAGTCTGAATGCTCTGTCCTGACCTATAACTGTTGCTCTGTGAGGATCGCAGAGAATTATCTGAGCCCCCATATCAATCAGTTTATCAACGAAGAAGAGACGGCTTTCGAACATTTTCTGATGTATAAGTACTGCGCCTTTTGCCTGAGTTGCCGTGACAAGGAAGACACTAAGCAGGTCGGGTGTAAGGCCGGGCCAGATTGCGTCGGAAATAGTCATAATTGATCCGTCGATGAAGGTTTCTATTTCATAATGTTCCTGACGGGGAATATAAATATCATCACCTTTCCTTTCAAGAATTATGCCCAACCGTCGAAATGAGTCGGGAATTATTCCAAGATTATCGTAGGATGTATTTTTAATTGTGATTTCTGATTTTGTCATAGCTGCCATTCCGATAAAAGATCCAATTTCGATCATATCGGGCAGAATAGTGTGGGTACAACCATGCAGTACCTTGACTCCGTCAATATAAAGCAGGTTGGAACCAATGCCATCTATTTTAGCACCCATGGAAACAAGCATCCTGCAAAGCTGCTGAACGTAAGGTTCGCAAGCAGCATTGTAAATTGTAGTGCGCCCTTTTGCAAGAACTGCAGCCATTATAATATTCGCAGTTCCGGTAACGGAAGCCTCATCGAGGTGCATGTATGTACCGGTTAATGAAGGGGCTTCAACTTTAAAGAAAGGGTCAGTAGTATCAAATTCAAATCTGGCCCCAAGTTTTTGAAATCCAATGAAATGAGTATCGACTCTGCGACGTCCGATTTTATCTCCACCGGGTTTTGGGATAAAAGCTTTTCCATAGCGGGCAAGAAGAGGTCCGACAATCATTATAGATCCTCTCAGGCTGCTGCTTTGTGCCCTGAATTCGCTTGTCTGAAGATAGTCAAGATTAACGTTAACTGCCTCGAAACTGGTTACAGAATGGGATTCTTTGGTTACTTTAACACCCATACATTCAATCAGTTCAATCAGTTTATTTACGTCGCTGATATCAGGGATGTTCTTGATAGTAACTTTTCCGGAAGTAAGGAGAATTCCACAGATTACCTGCAAGGCTTCATTTTTAGCACCCTGTGGTGTTATCTCTCCCTGAAGTGATTTTCCCCCATGGACAATAAAGGTACCCATTAATGTCTGCTATATCCTTTTTTCTTAACGAATGGTTTATTCTGTTGTTTGTTATATGGTTTTCCGGCAGGTTTCCTTTTTACAGGAGGGATGAGTTCTTTTACTTCAAGAATTCTGACACCTTCGGTCATCTTAAGTCTGCCTCTGGACAATAACTTCATATTGGCGATAATAACCTCATCCGCAACCTGTCCTCTGTTCCAGGTGATGTAGGATTTCTTCATCTGGTTGACTATCAGAGTAGTGAGGTATTCCTTTTGATCTCCTTCTTCCAATTCAGATGCCGCGTCAATCATAAGTTCGATAATGCGCCCATAATGAAGATACCGTATATCGCCCTGTCTGTATGGTATTTGTTTCGGTTTTTCAACGAATTTTGCCGGTTCAGGAACAGGATAAGGAGAATCAATATCCAGTTCAAAACTCGCTATCAATGCGAGATGATCCCATAATTTGTGTTTAAAATCGCCGATATCACGAAGATGTGGATTCAGATTCCCCATAATAGAAATAATTGTCTTCGCAGCCCGATTTCTTTCATCCCTGTCTTCGATGGTCTTGATATGATCAACCATCTTCTGAACATTCCTCCCGTATTCGGGTAATGCCATCCTCTTTCTTTGCGTATTGTAATCGTAATTCATCCGGAGATTATTATTTTATGCAAAGCTAATAATTTAAAACAAATTCACGAAAAGTTACAAATTGACAATCAGTAAGTACTTTTAATTGTAATTATTTTATCTTGCCTGACAAATTTCATTTTTAAATTGTTGTATAATTGATCTTTTGTAAGATAATGCCGGAAAGAGATAACACCAGAAAAAGTTTTAGAATTCGGAAGGTTATTATTAATGCTTTGCCGTTTATTCCTGCAGCATTGGTTTTCCTGTTTATCAGATTAGCTGATCAGAAATCTGACCTTGTGGAGACTTATTATTCTGAAAGATTTTATCCCTTAATCGCAAAAGTGTTATCCTCTGTGAGCAAACATTTTCCTTTTTCACTTTGGGATCTTTTTTTGACAATGTCTGTACTGCTCATAATAGGAGGACTTATATTAGTAATTTTCGGAAAATTGAAATTTTGGTGGTATGGTTTAAGGGTAGCCCAATACCTGGCTGTACTTTATTCAGTTTTTTATATTGTCTGGGGTTTTAATTATTTCAGACCGGCAATTGAAACCCGACTTGGATGGACTAAGCCAGTTGCTGATGTAAATGGTTTCCTTTCAATACTCGATTCAGTGATCGTTCAGACCAATTTAAGTTACGATTCAGTTACAGTATCTGATTATTCAGCTATTGATAAGCTAATTGAAGATTCATTTCTCAAAAACAGTGGGAAAATAGGGATCCAATATCCAAATGGAACACGTCGACCAAAACCAATGCTTTTCAGCTCTTTTATTGCAAAAGTAGGGATAAGCGGCTATTTTGGACCATTTTTCAATGAGGTTCATTTAAATTCAAGTTTGCTTCCAATGGATTACGCTTTTTCACTGGCACACGAAAAATCGCACCAGTTTGGAATTACAAATGAGGCAGAGGCTAATCTGCTTGCCTTTATTGTATGTACAACTTCTGATGACAAGCGACTTCAATATTCAGGAAACTTATTCCTTCTTTTATATTTTCTTGATGATGCAAGTCACTTGAAGAACTATCATGACTATGTAAAAAAAATTGACAAACAGGTAATAAATGATTTGCGATATCGTCGAGGTTATTATGAGCGACTTGATAATAAGACGCTTGACAATGCTCAGTCCGCTGTTTACAACACCTACTTAAAAGCCAATCATATAGAGGCCGGAGTAAAGAACTATAACCAGGTTGTAGCATTGGTAATAAGCTGGTACAAAAATAGATCAAAATAATTTCTAAGAAGCCGACCCTTAAAATCTTATTAATTATTAACTTTGCGCGTTTTTGTTTAGATTTTTAGTCGGCAGAAGCAAAAAAATTGCGAATTATGAGTGAGAAGTCTAAGCATCTGGATATTAAAAAGCTCTCATTAGCTGGGGTAATAGTTACCCTGGGAATAGTATTCGGAGACCTTGGAACGAGTCCCCTTTATACTATGAAGGCAATCATTCTTGCCGGCAGAGCCAATATCAATGAACTTCTCATATACGGCTCATTATCATGTATATTCTGGACACTTACTCTTCAAACTACAGTTAAATATGTTCTGATTACACTTCGTGCTGACAATAATGGTGAAGGAGGAATCTTTGCCCTTTTCGCACTGATAAAGAAAAAATCGGGATGGGCCGCACTTCTGACAATGATAGGGGGGGCAGCACTCTTAGCCGACGGAGTTATAACTCCATCTATTACAGTAACATCGGCCGTCGAGGGTTTAAAGTATTATAATACGGAGATTCCGGTTGTTCTGATTGTTCTGATCATCTTTGCTGCGTTGTTTTTTATTCAGCAGTTCGGAACAAACTTCGTGGGAGGTTCATTCGGTCCGATTATGGTAGTCTGGTTTTCAATGCTTGGAATTTTTGGATTTTCACAACTTACTCTTCATCCCGATATTCTCAGAGCACTAAACCCAATGTTTGCAGTAAAATTTCTGAGAGAGTATCCGGGCGGATTTATTTTGCTTGGTGCTGTATTCCTTTGTACCACGGGAGCTGAGGCACTGTATTCAGACCTCGGTCATTGTGGTAGAGCAAATATCAGAGTTTCGTGGATCTTTGTAAAAATCACTTTGTTACTTAACTATTTTGGTCAGGGAGCATGGGTAATGATGAACGATTCATCAGGAGCTGATTTAAACCCATTCTTCTCAATAATGCCAAGATGGTTTCTTCTTCCCGGAATATTGATTTCAACTGCAGCAGCGATTATTGCAAGTCAGGCTCTTATCAGTGGATCATATACTCTTCTCAGCGAGGCTGTTTCGCTTAATTTCTGGCCCAAGGTCAGAATCTTGCATCCTACTTTTATCCGTGGTCAGGTATATCTTCCGTTTGTAAACTGGTTCCTGTGGATTACATGCAGCCTTGTAGTTTTTTTCTTTAAGGAATCGGCTAACATGGAAGCAGCCTATGGGTTAGCAATAACCATTACAATGATAATGACCACTTTGTTGCTTTCGTATTATTCATATCAGAGTGGATGGAATCACCGACTTGTTTTGTTAATGCTGGCTGTTTATTTGTCAATTGAAGGTAGTTTCTTAATAGCCAACCTTCACAAATTCAAATACGGAGGATGGTTTACTCTTTTGCTGGCATCACTATATTTTTTGGTTATGTTTGGGTGGTACTTCGGCAGAAAATTGAAAAACAGGTATGTAACCTTTACGGATCTTTATAAATATTTCGACCTGTTTAAGGACCTCTCAAAAGATAATTCAGTGACCAAATATGCAACCAACCTTGTGTATATTATCAAAGCAAACAGACCTGATCAGGTTGAATCGAAAGTGATATATTCCATATTTCAGAAACAACCCAAGAGGGCAGATACATACTGGCTTCTGCATGTGGACCGTATTGATGAGCCTGACAGGATAGACTATCAGGTCACCCAGCTTATTCCCGGAATTTTAATAAGAGTTGATTTCCATATAGGGTTTAAAGTAGAACCAAAGATTGATCTCTACTTCAAAGAGGTTTTGGAAGATCTTGTAGCTTCGGGAGAGATTAAACTTGAAAGCAGTTTTGATTCACTTAAGAAGCATTCATTTCCTGCAGACTTCAAATATATCCTGATTGACCGTATTATGCCCCGTGACTATAAGCTCTCAGGGATGGAAAATATCACTTTGGCCCTTCATGGCCTTTCCAGACAACTTTGTATTTCCGATGTGAAAGCACTGCAGCTTGATTCTGCAAATACCATTGAGGAGCAGGTCCCTATTACTATCGATCAGCCAATAGAGAACAGAATTGTCAGAATAGGTTGAATTCACCTTTTTTAAAGTCAAAGTATTCTAACCTTTTATTTTTTGGAATTGCATAGTAATTATGAATTGATTACTTTGTAGACTCTATTCATACCTTAATTTCCTTTTATGAATGCGATGCCATTTGTTGTGGGAGCCATTGTTGTGTTTGCACTGGCGTATCGTTTTTACTTCAGTTTTGTAGCAGCAATTCGGTTTTATGCCGGGGTTTCTTTGGATGCTTATCGGGGCTGTAATGGCGGGAGCAGTTCATGATTTTGTAATATTGACTGCATCAGTACAGTATGATGGCAAGTCACTTGCAGCTATTGCCAGGGCTGAGATTAATAAAGTGAGTGGTGTTACAACATCTTTTGCAATAATTGTAATAATAATCGTTGCACTGGCAGGACTTGGTCTGGTTGTTATAAATGCTCTGGCTGAGAGTTCATGGGGAACTTTCACAATTGCATCAACGATCCCGATAGCAATAATAATGGGATTATGGATGTTCAAAATTAGAAAAGGTAAGACATTGGAGGCTACAGTTTTTGGAGTAACTATGCTGGTTCTTGCAGTTATTATTGGCAGATACATACCTGGCTCTTCAATTGCAGGATGGTTCACTTTCAGTCACAGGACCTTAACTATTCTTGTTTGTTGGTATGGTTTCTTTGCCTCCGTACTTCCGGTCTGGCTGCTCCTTTCTCCCCGGGATTATCTTAGTTCAATTATGAAAGTTACAGTTATAGGGTTGCTTGCAGTTGGAGTCATTATTGTTGCTCCGGAAATTAAAATGCCAGCTTTCACTTCGTTTGGGAGCGGGGGAGGACCAATAATTCCCGGAAAGCTTTTTCCTTATCTTTTTATTACAATAGCTTGCGGAGCAATTTCTGGTTTTCATTCCCTTGTTAGTTCCGGAACTACTCCGAAAATGATAATGTCAGAGTCGAATATCCGGTTCATTGCCGTTGGATCGATGCTGACTGAGGGTGTTGTAAGTATACTTGCACTTGTTGCAGCATGCAGTCTTTTACCTCTCGATTATTTTCAGATAAATGTACCTGTTGAAAAATTTCAGGCTCTTATTCCCCAGCTTCATACAATGGGATTTACCGATTCAAAAATCACTGAGCTTTCAGCGGAAGTAGGTGAAAAGATTGTTGGAAGAACAGGAGGGGCAGTCTCACTGGGAGTAGGTATGGCCTACATTTTCTCCAGTATTCCTGGTATGAAGCACCTTATGTCGTACTGGCCAACAAAGAACATGTTGTCAATTATTTCGCCCGTTACGGGGCTCAATTGGTTTTGGTACTCATTTATCAGGGCGATGCCCTGCTCTATCCTATGTAAGGCCTACGGCCAACAAAGAACATGTTGTCAATTATTTCGCCCGCTACGGGGCTCAATTTGTTTCTGGTACTCATTTAGCAGGGCGATGCCCTGCTCTATCCTATATAAGGCCTAAGGCCTTTTTAGATGATTGTTTCGATTGAGATTATCTTGAGAACTGATCTATCTTTAAAGAGGCCGCAGGCCTCATATACTTTAACATCGGGCTTCGCCCGATGTAGTGCCCTTTCAATGTTTTTAAGCCCCATAGGGGCGAAATAAAAAAGTCTCAGAGATACTTGTCTTCGTAAGGAATTCCATATTCATCAAGAAGCGCTTTATACTCCTCCATTGCAGATAGATGAAGATGATGCTCCTTCTGATTTAAAATATAGCTCTTCAGAACCTCAACTCCAGAGTTACTTACCGAGAAAC
>JANXXP010000333.1 GCA_025350595.1 Bacteroidota bacterium | reverse complement strand
TGAAAAACTCGGACTTAAAAATGTTAAACCTTTGCGTAGACGAGTTGAAGAAGAAAAAGGGAAATACCATTTCATAGTAAGCAGAGCAGTGACAGAATTCCCTGCATTTGTAAAACATACTCTGAAAAATATTGATAGCAGCGAGAAAAACAGTCTTGGAAATGGTATATTATACCTTAAAGGCGGCGATCTTTCGCAAGAGCTTTCCCTGTTTCAAAAAAGAGTGAAAATCTGGGAAATAAAGAACTTTTTTAACGAACCGTTTTTTGAATCAAAGAAGATAATATACCTTAGAAACTGATTTTTTTGAAAAAAAACGCATTACTGGTTTTTATATTTCAAAAATGTACTACATTTGCAGTCTCAAAATTGAATAGTAGTCAACAAATATAAGAAAAAAGATGAAAAGGACATACCAGCCATCAAGAAAGAAGAGAACGAACAAGCATGGTTTCAGGGAAAGGATGTCAACTCCCAACGGAAGAAGAGTTCTTGCTGCACGCAGGGCTAAAGGAAGAAAAAAACTTTCTGTTTCAACCGAGCTGAAATTAAAAGGATAATACATATTCTACAATATCATCTTGAAGGTGTCTATAACAGGACACCTTTTTTGTTTGTTGTTATTCTTTTCTGATTAAAGATTCCTCGCTTCGCTCGGAATGACAGGTACTGGGAGGGATCTCATTGAGCATAAAATATGTAATATATTTTATCTTTGCAATCCATATAATTCTGACAAATGGACGACCTTTTACAATACATTGACGATAAGGATCTGAAATTGATCGCTGAGAAGATATCCGGTAATACCCGTATAACTCCTGAAGATGGGTTTTTGCTGTTTAAAAAAGCCGATCTGGCACTGCTGGGTCTGCTTGCCGGGATAGTCAGGAGGAAGCATAATGGGAACAATGCTTATTTCAATCGCAATTTTCATATTGAACCAACCAATAAATGCATATATAACTGCAGGTTCTGTTCCTACCATAAACCGGAGGGTGATCCCGAAAGCTGGGAATTTAGTCATGATGAGATGCTCGATATTGTAAAACGTTTTGATAATAAGGAAGTAACTGAAGTTCATATAGTCGGAGGAGTTCACCCTTCTTATGATTTACATTACTGGGGATCGCTTCTGAAAAAAATCAAAGAGCACAGGCCATCACTCCATGTAAAAGCATTTTCAGCTGTTGAGCTCGATTATATGATCACTAAAGCGGGATGTACAATTGAAGATGGGTTAAAGTTATTAAAGGAGTATGGTCTTGATTCAATACCAGGAGGAGGAGCAGAAATATTCGATGAGGAGCTAAGGAAAATGATCTGTGACGAAAAGTCATCCTCAGAACTTTGGCTGACGATTCACGAAACCGCTCACAGAAATGGAATCCCATCCAACGCAACAATGCTTTACGGGCATATTGAAAATTATAAACATCGAATCGACCATCTCGACCGGCTTCGTGAACTTCAGGATAAAACAAACGGATTTAATGCTTTCATTCCATTGAAATACAAGAAGTCGAACAACAGTATGTCATACATTGGAGAGGTTAGTATCATTGAGGATCTCAGAAATTATGCAGTTTCAAGAATTTATCTCGATAACTTTCCGCATATCAAAGCTTACTGGCCCATGATCGGGAAAGAAAGTGCACAGCTTTCTCTCTCTTTTGGCGTAGATGATATGGATGGTACTATTGATGACACTACAAGGATCTACTCTATGGCTGGATCAAAGGAGGGAAACCCGGCAATGACAACGGATGAGATATGTCAGTTGATCAGGGAAGCTGGCTTTACACCGGTAGAGAGAGATTCACTCTACAACCCGATTTCATAATTTTATCAGTACCTTTGCGTTATTACTAATGTTCAATATGGCAATATGAGCTTAAAAAACTTTATCCTAAGCAAAGTATTTATCAAAAACCTCGGTCTTGCTGTTGCAATTATCGTTGGAGCAATAATGATCTTACTTATCTGGCTTAATTTATATACAAGACATGGACAAGCCCGGCCCGTACCTGATTTTTATGGTCTGACACTGAAGCAGACTGAAAAACTGGCAAAAAAAAATAAACTCAGTTTTCAGATTATTGATTCAGTTTATACAACACTTGTTCCTCGCGGTTGTATTGCAGAACAGAATCCAAAACCAGGATTTAAGGTGAAAAAATGGAGAAACGTTATTCTGGTAATTAATGCATTCAGCCCTGAAATGGTGGCTGTCCCGAATCTAATAGATCTACCTATCAGGCAGGCCTCAGCGGTGATTGAGAGTTCAGGACTGAAAATGGGTGAGCCACGATACAGATCAGATCTTTCAATTGGGATTGTTTTGGAACAGCTTTATAATGGGAAGAAGATTAATCCAGGTGATTCTCTGCAGAAAGGATCGGTCGTCAGTTTTGTACTTGGCAAAGGACTAAGTAATCAGCGTACTCCTTTACCTGACCTTATGTGGATGAATCTTGAACCGGCACGAAATAAAATTCTAATCTCCTCTTTGAGTCTTGGTACTTATGTTTATGATAATACGATCCGTACTGCACAGGACACCCTTAAGGCTTTTGTCTATAAACAGAATCCTGAATACAACGAGAATTCGACTATGCAGCTTGGATCTGCGATATACCTCTGGCTTACAGTAGATTCAGCCAAGATGCCGGTCGATTCAACACTTATCGTTAAACCCGATTCAATACCTGCAATAGACTCAGTTAAGGTGGTATCTAACTAATTCTGATGATCAGACATTTATTTATATATTTTGTTTTTCTCAATGTTTTTCTGGTTTTCTCACCTGCCCAGGAAGTTGTTACGGGTCTCCGCTCAAATTACAGTATTACAAAAAACAAAGACAAACAGAGATTAAGTAAATCATTATCTAATGCGGCTCTTGAGCTTCCTTTCTTTGATGATTTCTCGGGACGATCAATATTTCCTGATAGTTCAAAATGGATTGACAATTATATTTTTATCAATAATACCTATTCCGACCAGCAGATTACTGTCGGAGTTGCAACATTTGATGCTATAGACAATACTGGACTTCTTTATGAGTCTGCATCTGTTTCAGGGTTCAAAGCCGACCAGCTGACTTCCCAACCGATCAATCTTAATTACGCCTCATCCGATAATATCTGGCTCAGCTTTCTTTATCAGGCAGGTGGATTGAGCGATTCACCTGAGCCAAGTGACAGCCTTACTCTTCAGTTTCTGGCGCCTGACGAAAATAAATGGTATTCTGTATGGGAAGCAGACGGAACAACTGACCGGAGATTCAAACAGGCTATCATTAGGGTTGATAAATCACGTTACCTTAAAAATGGATTTCAGTTCCGGTTTATAAACTATGCAAGCCTGAGTCCGAACCTGAGTGACCCCTCAATGGTAGGCAATTGCGATATATGGAATGTTGATTATGTTCTTCTTGACAAAAACAGAAATGCAGGCGATACAATCTATCATGATGTGGCATTCAGATCTCCGATCCGTTCTCTGCTTAAGACTTATGAAGCAATGCCCTGGAAACAGTTCAGAAAGATTGAGCTTCAGGAAATGGGTTCATCAATAACAATACAGTACCGAAACAACGATACCATCAAACGAAATGTAACCCGCGATTTCGAGATATGGGATGTTTATAAAAATTCTCAGGCCGATTTCTTCACAGCTGGCGCTACAGATATAAATTCATTAACAAACGTCGATTATAAGAAAAACCACACTTATTCATTCAACACTGATAATACTGATTCGGCTATGTTCAGGATAACCTGTTCCCTGAAAACCGATGCAACCGATCCAAAAGAAAATGATACCATTGTTTATTACCAGGTTTTTAAAAACTACTTTGCATTTGATGACGGATCGTCGGAAGGCGGGTATGGAATAAACGGTCTCGGCTCAAGAAACGCAATGGTCGCATACAGATTTGTATCTTACCTCCCTGACACTTTGAGAGCCGTACGTATATGCTTCAACGACAGTTATCAGGAAGCAAATAAAAGAGCTTTTGATCTGATGGTCTGGGACAATAATAACGGGGTGCCTGGGAATGTGTTGTACTCAAAAGAAGAAGTTATGGTACAACAGACCAACCTGATAAATGGTTTCTATACTTACTATATACCAGAAGGTGTAATAGTTAGCGGCACTTTTTATATAGGTTGGAAACAGCGTTCTGAAACATTTCTGAATGCCGGTATTGATATAAACACGCCAAATGCCGGAAGGCAGCTTTATTGGTTAAACGGGGAATGGAAACCTTCGCAGGTTGCAGGGAGCATCATGATAAGACCAGTGGTCGGATATCCGCCTAAGATTACTTCAATTGCAGACATTTATGACCAGGAAAAAAACATTATCAGAGTATGGCCTAATCCTGCAACCGACTTTCTTAATGTCAGTTGCAGCGACTTGCAATTATCAGGCTTATTATATTTAACTGTGATGGATATTTCCGGTCGCCAACTGATGAAACTCCCTTTCAGTGAACGGATTGATATTTCTTCTCTGCACGAAGGAATTTACATTATTATAACAAGTATTAAGGGCAAATCAATAAGCTCTGACCGCATAATTAAAACAAGGTAATCTAAAAAAATGATACCAGAAGATATTACAGACCAGCAAGAGCTTTTTGA
This sequence comes from Bacteroidota bacterium, assembly GCA_025350595.1. Classification (GTDB taxonomy): domain Bacteria; phylum Bacteroidota; class Bacteroidia; order Bacteroidales; family VadinHA17; genus LD21. The sequence goes on along the minus strand of JANXXP010000333.1, from coordinate 30,216 downwards.
ACATTTCAGGTTTGTTGCCGATCCAGGACAAACTGTGCTGAGGATTGATAAATTCCTTGCTGACAGAATCGAAAATTGTTCCAGAACACGTATTCAGAATGCAGCAAATGCTGGAAATATTCTCGTTAACAACAATCCTGTTAAACCAAATTACAAAGTTAAGCCCGGCGATCTGGTTAAGATCCTTCTGCCTACTCCTCCAAGGGAAATTGAACTAATTCCTGAAAATATTCCTTTGAATATTGTTTATGAAGATGACGATGTTCTGGTTGTGAACAAAGATCCTGGTATGGTGGTCCACCCGGCACATGGCAATTATACTGGAACAATGGTACAGGCTTTAATGTGGCACTTCAAGGATCTTCCTCTTTTTAATACAGGAGAAGCCAGACCAGGCCTGGTACATCGTCTGGATAAAAACACATCAGGAATCCTTGTCATCGCAAAAAATGAATTTGCACTTAACAGGCTCTCGAAACAATTTTTTGACAGGACAACCGATCGAAGATATAATGCCCTTGTCTGGGGTGTACCTGATCCTCCTGAGGGGACAATCACCGGGAATGTAGGACGAAGTGTTAAAGACAGGAAAGTAATGCAAGTGTACAAGGATGAGAGTGAAGGAAAATCAGCGATAACTCATTACAAAGTTCTTGAGAATCTGGGTTATATATCACTTGTTGAATGTAAACTTGAAACAGGTCGCACTCATCAGATCAGAGTACATTTCAGTCATATTAAACATCCGCTTTTTAATGATGAAGAATATGGCGGTGATCAGATAATCAAGGGAACAACATTTACAAAGTATCAACAATTTATAAAGAACTGTTTTAAGATCCTGCCGCGTCAGGCACTACATGCAAAATCGCTGGCGTTCAATCATCCAGTTACCGGAAAAAGACTTTCCTTCAACTCAAATCTGCCTGATGATATGGTGCAGATTATTGAAAAATGGAGGAAGTACACTTCAGGTAGAGATCAGGAATAATTTTTTACCAGCTACCTCCAGCTCCACCACCACCAAAGCTTCCACCACCGAAGCCACCAAAACCGCCTCCGCTGCTGCCGCCTCCTGAAAAACCTCCCCAGGTACCGCCTGATCCTCTCCCGGAATTTAATCCTCCGAGAAGTAACCATAATGGCAATGCGCCTGTTCCGATATGCCTGTTATTCGAGCCTCCCGAATTTCTGGAAACAATGGCTATAATTATGAAAATAATAACTATAATTAGTCCAAACGGAGCTCCGCCCTGTTTTCCTGCCTTTGCTTTATGTCCGTACTGGGCTGCAGAAAACTCACCTTTTGCGAGTGACATTAATACATTGGTGGCATTATCCAATCCTCTATAGTACTCACCATTTCTAAAGGCAGGAAGAATTTCCTTATTGACAATATCCAAACAGGTAAGATCAGGGATTGCACCTTCAAGACCATAACCCTGGGCAATAAAGACTTCGCCGTTAGAATCAGAAGTCTTAGGTTTTATAAGTATTAAAAGGCCATTATTAAGACTTTTCTGACCTATCCCCCATTTTTCGCCTAACCTCTGTGCATAATCAGCTTTGTCATACCCATCAAGATTTTTTACTATTACGATAGTTATCTGGGTCGAGGTTGAGTCATTGAATGAAACCAGTTTCCTTTCAAGAATCCCGGCTTCAGATCCTGATAGCAGTCCGGCAAAGTCGTTTACCAGATGTGGGGGAACCGGTTTATCCGGAAGATTCTGTGATTTAACATTATTAGTTGAAAAAACGCAGAACAGGACCACAAGGGCCAGGAAAAATAATTCTTTTCGGTTCATATTTACTTCCCCCTGATTTTATCAAATGAAATATCATCAGGCAATTCATTAACATCATCATCCCGGTGAGGAAAATATGTTTTAAGTTGCAGTCCTGCAAGGATTATCCCTTCGGAAAGGCCTTCAGTGAATTTGCCATCTTTGAAATTTTTCTGAAGCAAAAGACTTACCTCATCCCAGAAAGTAGAAGTTACCTTTGCATTAATCCCGGCATCGCCAATTATGGCAAATTTCCTGTCGCTGACAGCAAGATAAAACAGAACACCGTTCCGTTCAGCTGTCTTGTGCATTCCCAGCTTTTTGAACACCCAGGCAGCCCGGTCGAGGACGTCACCTTTAAATGAGGTTTCGATATGAACCCGGATCTCCCCAGATGTAGCGTTTTCCGCCTCTTTAACAGATGCAAGAATCTGAGCTTGCTGTTCTTTTGTGAAGAACGATGAAGCTTTCATATATAATGTATGAATAAATTAAAATTTAACTTCCGGCGCTTTTTCAGCACCTGCAGCCGCCTCAAAATAAGGCTTGGTCTGGAACCCAAACATACCGGCAAGCATACTTTGAGGGAATTTTCTTATATAGGTATTATAAGTTAAGGCGACTTCATTGAACTTCCTTCTTTCAACTGAAATTCTGTTTTCAGTACCTTCTAGTTCAGTCTGCAGATCCCTGAAATTCTGAGTTGCCTTAAGTTCCGGATATTTCTCCATAACTACCATCAAACGCCCAAGAGCGGAAGAAACCTGTCCCTGTGCAGCTTGAAACTGTTGAAGATTTTCTGCAGTCATTTTTGATGGATCAATGGTAACCGAGGTAGCTTTTGCCCTGGCTTCAATAACCTGTGTAAGGGTTGTCTGCTCAAAATTGGCAGCTCCTTTGACGGTATTTACGAAATTGGGAATCAGATCGGATCTGCGCTGGTAGGACGTCTGCACGTTCCCCCACTGACTTGTTACGCTCTCCTGCATAGTAACCATACCGTTATATGCTTTTGTTCCCCAAACTACAAATGACAAAACAACCAGCGCCAGAAAGGCAACTACTATAATTGAAATAATACAACCTTTTTTCATTTTTTCTATATTTAAAAGTTTTATCAAAGTTAATATAACGCATTGATTAAACAATTAGTCATCTTTAATTTTAATTTTACCGATAAGCACACTAAGTTTAAGCAACATAAACAGAGAAATATTTTATCATCCTTTGCGATCTCTGCGCAATCTATGAGATTTTTGCGGTTAATGGATTTCTTTAATAAATTTGGGAAGAAATATTATTATAAGATGAAGACAATTGCAATAGTAGCAGGGGGCGATTCCTCTGAATTTGAAATTTCTGTAAAAAGCGCCCTTGAAGTCAATAAGGCTCTTAGTTCCAGATATAAAGTTTATAATATAATGATCAGGGGTACCAACTGGTACTGGGAAGATAATAAAGGTCGTTATCATAATATTGATAAAAATGATTTCAGTCTTGTTACTGACGAATCAAGGATAAAATTTGATGCAGTATTCATTGCTATACACGGAACTCCCGGTGAGAATGGTTTACTTCAGGGTTATTTCGATATGATGGGCATTTCTTATTCGAGCTGCGGTGCATTTTGTTCAGCCCTAACATTTAATAAACAGGCTACCAAACTTTACCTGAAAGAGTACAAGATAAAAATGGCTGAAGCGGTTTTAATAAGAAAAGGAAGGGAAATTGACACCAAAAAAATTGCTTCACAGATTGGACTGCCATGTTTCGTTAAACCAAATGACAGCGGGTCGAGCTTTGGAGTATCCAAGGTCAAAAAGATCGAAGAACTTTCAGGGGCTATTGAAACTGCTTTTAAAGAGAGCAGCGAGGTTTTGATAGAAGCATTCATGAATGGCAGGGAGGTAGCTTGCGGCGTTGTAAAAACAAAAAATAAGTCAATTGTTCTTCCTGTAACCGAGATAATCAGCAAGAATGAGTTCTTCGATTACGAAGCTAAGTACACACCCGGAAGATCTGAAGAGGTCTCCCCTGCTATTATGCCTGAAGACATAACTGATGAAATACAGAGATTAAGTTCTTTAATATACGACCTATTAGGATGTAAAGGAATTGTGAGGGTTGACTTCATCGTAGTCGGCAACAAGCCATATTTCCTTGAGATAAATACAGTTCCCGGAATGACAGAAGAGAGTCTGGTCCCTAAAGAAGCTGCCGCTGCCGGAATATCGTTTGAGGAACTTTATTCGATGGTGGTGGAGGATATATTGGAGAATAAGGCGTAAAGGCACAATGGCTCAACGGCGCAATGTTATTTTAAAACAAAGGGCCGCAGTTTAAACATTCGTTAATCTGCAGGCCCTCTACATAATTTTAACCCTCCGAAGCCCTTGCAAAGAAGGGGTTTGCTCACTCTGCGTATAAATATTTCTTTACAAAGTTTTACTATTTTTTAATGCAAGCCTTAGTGATTTGCGGCGTCTTCTCATGACAGATCCTGAATATATAACAAAGTACATTGCCGGGATCAGTAACAGTGTCAGGAATGTAGCAAATGTTAAACCGAAAATTATTGTCCATGAAAGCGGTCCAAAGAACATTACATTATCGCCTCCAAAATGCAAATGAGGATTAAATTCCGTAAGTAATGTAGCAAAGTTAACATTCATCCCGATTGCCAATGGAATCAGTCCAAGTATTGTAGCGGTTGCTGTCAGGACTACCGGTGTGATACGTGTTTTTCCTGCCTCAATAATCGCTTTGCGGGTTTTGACACCCTGCTCTTTCAACACATCTGTAAACTCCACAAGTAATATTCCGTTACGTACGACAATTCCGGCCAGTGCAACAATCCCCATACCTGTCATGATAATTGAAATGGTCATGCCAAAGATCATATATCCCAGCAGTACACCAATCAGGCTGAATATCACTTCAGAAATAATGATCAATGCTTTAGACATCGAATTGAACTGAGTAATCAGAATAAACATGATTAGGAACAATGAGAGAATGAGAGCTTTTGACAGGAACAACATTGATTCCTTCTGATCCTCCTGCTCACCTGTTAAGCGGATATCAACATTTGAAGATCTGGTAAACTGTGGAAGAACCTTTTTAAGTTGGGTATTTATTATATTTGCATTATACCCTGTAATCACGTTAGATGATAATGTTATTACACGTTTAAGATTCAATCTGTTAATCTGTCCGTAATTATTAACATAATCCACATGAGCCACAACAGAAAGAGGTATCTGACGCAGCGTTCCTGAGACCATGTCGCGATATGTTATGGTGAGGTTAAGCAGCTGCTCAATATCTTTACGCTGACTATCCTCGAAACGGAGAATTATTGGGTATTGATCTTCACCTTCCCTGAATTTTGAAACTTCTTTTCCAAGCTGACCTGTGCGGATTGCATCACCCACTACTGCAGCGCTTATCCCCTCGAAATTAGCACGTTCGCGATCGAGAGTTATCATAAGTTCAGGCTTTGTTGCTGCAAAATCCGACTTTAAATTCTCTATTCCACCAATCTGCAAAGAATCCACAAATCTCCTGAAGCGCTCAGATGTTGCAGAAAGTTCTCCTAAATCATCCCCTGCTATTTCTATGTTAATCGGTTTACCGGTAGGAGGACCCATTGCAGTTTTACTAACAACTATTTCAGCTCCTGCTATATCCTTTAAAGCATTCCTGAATTCATTCATATAAACACCCGTACTTTGTCCGCCCCTTTTGCTGAACTCAACAAAATTTACAGCAATCTTGGCCAGGTTAGATGATTTACTTGAATTATCAAAATTGTTGTCCGAAGCAAGGAATGCCACATTTGTTACTACAGATTCCACAATCGGATTTTTCTTACCAAGAACACCCATTATTCTTTGTTCAACAATACGTGAAATCGAATCTGTTACACTTAACCCTGTGCCGACAGGCATCTTAACATATGCATTTATTATACTTGGTTCATTATCAGGGAAAAATACCACTTTTGGCTTAACAATATTAAATAAGAACATAGTAAAAATAAATAGACAAACCATTCCCCAGAGCAAAAATACAGGTCTTTTCCCCTTAAGTACCCACACCAGTGAACTCTCATATTTTCTCATCATTGCAGGAATCGCATGCGACTGAAATTTGCGCAGGACTTTATATCCCACAAGATTATGGAGATAGAAGGAAATTCCAAGAAATGCCAGAAGATTAGCTATTACATAAACTTTAAGAAGGTAAAATGGTATTGTAACCAGTAATATTATTCCCACTATTTTGTATACGCGTGGCAGAGAAACCGGACGATCTTCTTCATCATGTTTCATAAAATCCACAGCAAAAACCGGGTTGAATATATATGCGACAATTAATGAAGCAAAAAGGGTAATAATAAGTGTTACGGGAATAAAAAACATAAAATTACCAACAACACCAGGCCAGAAAGCAAGAGGGAAGAATGGAGCAAGGGTGGTAAGGGTCCCTGAAAGTATAGGAACAAAGACTTCCCCTGCAGCCGACTTGGCTGAATGGGCTATATCCATCTTTGTCTTCTTATGAATCCTGTGTGTATTCTCTATTACAACAATCGCATCATCAACAACAATCCCAAGGGCAAAGATGAAGGAGAACATTACAAGCATGTTCATTGTAAAACCTATCCATGGAAGGAAGATATATGCAATGGCCATCGAGAGAGGAACCGAGAACCCAACGAAAATAGCATTTACAAGTCCCATGAAGAACATCAGAACAATTGTAACAAGTATGAATCCGATAATTATTGTATTATTTAGTTCGGTCACAATACTACGTGTTCGAACTGATTGATCGCCTGTAACTTCAACAATAAGATTTGAAGGCAGCTTAGTCTTCTGCATATCGGTGATTATTGCCTGAATCTTGTCAGCGGCATCCAGAAGATTCTGACCACTTTTCTTTATAACGTTAAGAGTAACGACATTCTTACCGTTGTATCTGGCGTAGTTTTCAGCCTGATGATAACCATCACGGACTATAGCAATATCTTTCAGTTTAATCTGAGCGCCGCTTCCAGTACTAATGACGATGTTTTTGATTTCGTCAATATTTTTAACTTCTCCTACTACTCTTATTGAACGGCTCATTCCCTGTAAATCAATATTTCCACCGGAAACAGTCATATTGTTTAGACTTACTGCCTGTTCAACATCTCTGAATGTAAGACTTGCAACTCTCATTCTGTACATATCTATATCAATCTGGATCTCCCGGTTCAGGGCTCCTCCGATTTCTACGCGTGTTATTTCGTTGAGACCTTCAATACGCTCCTGCATATCATCAGCGTATTTCTTAAGCCTGTCCAAAGGTATATCGCCTGATAAGTTTATATATTGAATAGGAATCTCAGAGAGGTCAATCTCCATAGTTGAAGGTTCGATAAAAGACGGGTCGGTAGGCAGATCCCGTTTTGTTTTATCAACCGCATCCTTTACTTTCTGTTTAGCATCTTTAATCTCAATTCCTGTATTAAACTCAACAATAATAGCAGAAAAATCCTGGACAGAACGGGATGTAATCTTTTTAACACCGCTGATTGATTTAAGATTCTTCTCCAATGGACGTGTTACAAGATTCTCCATATCCGTTGGCGAAGTACCAGGATAAATTGAGTTAACATTTATCATTGGGATCACAATCTCCGGAAACTGTTCCTTTGGGATGGTGTTATAATTTATAATACCAAATGTACATATTATGAAGACCAGCACATAGACACTGATTTTATTGTCAATGGCCCAGCTGGTTGCAAAAAATTCTTTATACTTTTTTTCCATGAAAATAGATTTTTCTTAACTTATTAATCAATATACAATTGATTTTTAAAACCTTACATATTCTCCATCTATCAATTCCTGAAAACCAACAGATATTACCTTATCGCCGGCAACAAGTCCGGTTACTATTTCAGCAACACCATTATAACTACTTCCAATAACGACAGGTTGTTTAACAGCTACGCTATACTTATCCTTTGGGCGGGTAACATAAACGTAACTTCCACTCAGATCTGTCTGGATAATATTCATTGGAATTAGCACTGACTTATCAGAATGATAATCGTTAATCTGAATGATTGCAATCATATTCGCTTTCAAATCAGGCACATTACTCACTTTAGTTTCAATAAGAAAGGTCCTGTTAACTGCGTTAATATATTTACTTACAAAAGTAACTTCAGTTTCAAGTTGTTTATTAACATCCGGAAAGGAAACAATCAGTTTATCTCCAATCTGAACCTTTGAAGAGTACGCTTCAGAAACCTCAGCAATAACCTTCAGGTTTTTAAATTCAACTACCCGGTATGCTGCAAGACGAGGGTCAGGAGAAACGACCCCACCTACCTTAATATTACATTCTTCAATTGTACCTTCAATAGGTGATTTTATTTTGAACTTATCAGTCTGCTGTTTTAAAGATGCAATCTGACGCTCGAGAGATTCTTTTGTTGTTTTTGATTGAAGGTACTGTACTTCGCTTCCGATTTTCTGATCCCATAATCGCTTTTGCTTATCAAACATATCGGAGGCAAACTTATACTGAGTTTCCAGACCCTCAAGCTGGCTTTTGTATTGCTGATCATCGATCTGAGCCAGAACCTGCCCTTTAACAACATGCTGACCCACATCGGCATATTTAGCTGATATTGTTCCCGGAGCTTCGGCAAATACACCCGCATTCAGATCTCCGTCAAGCTTGCCCTGAACCTTGATGAAATGATTGAATTCACTGGTTTTAACATCTGTAACACCAATGAATTTAAAATCTTCAGGATTTATCTGATCCTTATTGCCGGCTCTAATTTCAGTCTCAAGTGTCTTAATTTTGTCAGTTATATTTATCTGCTGCTGTTTTAATTTTGCCAGTTGAGCCTGCTTATCGCTGCTGCACGAAAATGCAAGAACTAATACGACTAAGGTTGCTATACTTAATTTGATTGTTTTCATATCTGATCTGATTTGTACTATAATTAATATTACTTGTCTTATAAACTTACTGATTACTTCCTAAAATACGATCTAGTTTTGCTTTTGCGTTCAACAGCGACAGAACTGAATTGTAGTAGTTCGACTCAGAGGTCAAATACTGATTCTGGTTTTGTGTCAGTTCAAAACTTGTTGCTACGCCTTCCTTGTACTTAATTACTGTTCTATCATATACCTTTTTACTTAAGGTCATACTCTCTTTGTTAATCGCATAATTGCTGAATACGGTTTGGTAGTTGCTTTGAGCTGTTTCAAATTCCATTATCAGACCCTGGCCGGTATTATCTTTGGTGAGTCGTGATTTTTCAAGATCAAACTTTGCCTGACTTATCTTGGAATTTCGCATCCCGCTCGTAAAGATTGGGATGTTCAAAGATACTCCCACCATATCCTTCACATTAAAGTTGAAAGAGGGTTGATTAGTCTGTTCATGCCTGCGGTAAAAAGCTGAGATAGTAGGCAGGTATTTCGATTGTTCACGTTTCAGTGATAACTCCGATGCTTTTTCGAGGTTACTTATCATCTGGTAATCAACGCTATTTTCTAAATTAAATACAGGCGCAGACAGATACTGCATATTTCCGGTAATTATGATTCCTGGTAAACTATCGGTTAGAAGAAGAGTCTGATTAAAATCAATACCAAGCTGAAATTTAAGCAGTTTCATTGATATCTCCTTCTGAGAGTTAAGAGATGTAATAAGCGTCTGAATGTTTGACCTGTTTATTCTTATCTGGTCTACATCTGTTTCCTCATTAAACCCCTGTTGATTCATTTTAGTCAGATCATTGTAAGTCTGATCAATTGCCTTAAGACTTTCATTCAACACTCTGATATTTTCACCAAGGACTAATACTAGCGAGTAGGTGCTGGCAACTGATTCTTTTGTCAAAGCTTCAGACTTAACAAGGGACTTCTCTGATATTTCTTTAAATACCCTGGTAGCCTGCAAACCAACAATGAATTCGCCGCTAAAAATAAGTTGAGATAGAGTAAAATCGAATGTAGTATTACTCTTTACACCAAGAGGTACAGCAGGAGAATCTTTGTATGCGGCAATGATATCAGGTCGGGTAAGATTTCCATCAGGTAATGATCCGGGATCAAGATATTTTCCGAAACTTAGTTCCGGCACAACAAACTGATGTTGAAAATTTGTTGCAAGGCTAAGCTGGGGGAGTCCCATCGCAATTGTTTCCCATACCTTTTTGTCGGCAGAACTTACATCGATCTTAGCTGACTGAACAGTACGGTTATTCTGCAGAGCATAGGTTTGTGCTTCCGAAATAGAGAGTTTAATTTCTGCTTTTTTATCCTGACCAAACCCTTTATTAACAAGCCCCAGGATAAGAAATGTTAAGAGACATTTTCGAATCAAATTCATACTTTAAATTATTTTATTACCGGTTTCTAATTCCTTTAATTTATTTTCCAAAACAGATATTCCTTTCTCGGTTGCAATACCTCGAACATGGTAAGTCAGTAGTTCAATAAAAAGTTTGAGTGAAGTGAATTCCTCTACTGTAAACAAATCATTAAAATGAATATTTTCAGACCTTGACAGATATAGTTTTGCAATTACATCTACATCCAGATCCTGACGATACAACCCCTCTTCTTTGCCTTTTTTAAGGTTAAGAAGAATATAGGTGTACATCCGGTCTCTTCTTGTTTTAATGGTTTTCTGATGATGTTGAGGATAGTATTTCTTCAGATCATGCTCAGTAGCAGGGTTCTGTTCCCTCATAAGTTTATTCATGAAATCTGATATCTCAAACAACTCTTCAATGGCATTGTATCCAAAGCCAAAGCATTTGCATATCTGTTCCTGCCTGACCTCAATTTCATAATCAACGAACTTCCCGACAAGGTCATCCTTGTCTGTAACATACTGATATAATGTCTTTTTTGAGATACTTAGTTCCCTTGAAACATCGTCCATGGTAATACTCTTAATCCCATACTTCATGTATAAGTCCCGAACTTTTAAGAGTATATTTTTCAAATCTTCATTCACGTGGCAAAAGTAGAACCAAAAAACTTAGGAAACAAATATTCTATAAAATGTTTCCAAAGTTTTTTGTTAATTTTTTGTTACATTCTAAAATTGCAGGTTGAAATATTTAGTGTAATTAAGTGTAAAACTAAAAACACTCCCTTTGTCTTCTTCACTTGTAACCCAGATTTTACCGCCAAGTTTTTTTATAAATTCTTTACATAGCAATAAACCAAGACCCGTGCTGGGTTCCCCTTCTGTACCTTTTCGGTTTGTTTGAACATCGGGCCGGAATAAATTTTCAATCATTGTGCTGTTCATTCCAATACCAGAATCTTTAATGGAAATTTCTAATTTTTTGTCTGAGGTGTATCTTGCTGAAATCTCAACGCTTCCACCCTTTGGGGTAAATTTAATGGCATTGGAAATCAAATTCCTGAATACTGAATAAAGAATGTCTTTATCAGCAAAAACCACTACCTCCGGAGCAATATTGTTTACTAATTTAATTCCCTTGTTCCTGGCAGGTTCCATCAGCATTGTAATACTTTCTTCAACAATTGGAACAATCTGATATATTTCCGGATTGAAAGGAATTAATCCCTGGTTCATTCTGGCCCATTGCAGTAGGTTTTCAAGCAGTCTGAAAAGATTTGTGGCCGAGTTTTTCAGACTTACAGCTATCTTTTGAACCTCGTCCATGTCTAAATCAGGCAATTCATCTACCATAAGTTGTGTAAGTCCAAGGAAGCCGTTAAAAGGGCTAAGAAGGTCATGGGAAATTATAGAAAAGAATTTGTCTTTCTCAGCATTGATTTTTTGCAGCTCAGCATTTTTAAGTATACTATATTCCTCTGCCAGTTTACGGGCTGTAATATCCCGGATAATGCTTAAAACTCTTTTTTCATCTAAAGAAATTACTCTGCCCTCATAATATTCTAGTCCTGCCGGCATAATCAATGAGTACTCATACTTTTGTAAATTCCTGGTTCTTATTGCATTATCAAATACTTTTTTAAATTCGCTGACAATCTCAGGAGGCAAAACTTCTTTCATATTTTTTCCAAGAAACACTTCGGGTGGAGCATATAGCATCATTGACTTTGGTGCGTGATAATCTAAATATACACCATCAATATCCTGAATAAACATAAGATCGGGTATTGCATTCAGAAGCGCCTCCGTCTTAGATCTGCTCTCTTCAGCTTCATCTTTGGCCCTGACTAATTCTTTTGTTCGTTCTGCGACAATCTTTTCAAGGTTTATGTTAATCTGGTCCACAGTATCTTTCTGACTGTCAAGTTCCTGTTTCTGATAAAAGTCGCGGCGAGCGTAGTATTCAATATAATAGGCAGCGAACATTCCAATTAAATTTGCACTGATAAAAAAGAAGTTGAAACTTAAGAGAATCAAGCCGGTAGTATCAGAATACAATATCGATCCTAAATTGAAAATAAGAAGTGTGGTCCATCCTGCTATTGTTGCTTTGAAAAAACGAAGCTTGATAAAGAAGTAACCGGCAGAAAAAACCAGCATCATTCCTGCATAATAAAAGTAGTTTTCCGGCAAGAGCATTGTCATAACACCAATACCCGTTCCTGCCACAACAAAGCTTACCAACATCAATGTCTGCCATACTTTGTGGAAAATTGGAGTAAATGATAAAATTAAAACCACTATTAGTAATGGAACAACGAAATAAAATCTGATAGCCAGAAAGGTATTTGCATATTCCGGAACAAGCCTTAAGTCGAGAAATCCAAATGCTGAATAAAGCAATGTCACAAAGACAAATGCAATTCTGAACTGAATTATTGAATCGGTATAGTACTTTTTTAAAAAGAGTACTTCGTTCTCCTTAGGGAAAGCCAAAGTAATCTTATTATATACCATGCCACTAGCTGTTGAATTTTCTTTAGACATAATAATTGGTTCTCTGTTTATTACTTAGCGTCATGGTTAATATAAATAAGGATTCCATTGCAGGTAATTGAACCTGATGCAGCAAGGAGATTTAATAGATGTAACTTGAGATTGGCCAGGTTGATCATTTTAATGAAATAAAGACTCCTGCTATATTTGCTTTGTCAAATATAGACTTTTTTAGCAACCCCTTGATAATACATTTAACTTAACGGCAAAAAGCGCATACTAAATCCTAAGAATCGAAGGATACTTCATCTGGATTTAAAATAATCCTCCATGGGTATAAAGTAATTGTCAACCCAGCCCTGTTTGTAATCAGGTTGACCCGGAGGGATATTATTATGAATTATGATCAGTTTACACCCAACCTTAATTTCTTTGAATCTGATAATTAATTCTGAATCAGGATCTGAATCATCAAATTCAAAAGTCCTCCATTTTTGTACTATTTCTTTATCTGGTATTAGCCGCACATTTTTGCCGGTAATATATCCATCCCAGGCCGAAAAATTATCACCTTCTCTTGCGCTGCAAATTGCTTCCGCGCCAGTCATCTCAGAATGTTTCTTACTATCTAACCATGCATTGTAAATCAATGATGGTTTTACAGTAAATGATGCCGAAATTTGAAATGATTCTGACATTGATGTAGATTTTAAATTAATACCTGCTTTGTAAGCCTGAAAAAATCATTCTCTAAAAACCACGCGACATATTCGAATTGTTTGAATTAATTGTAAAAATAATAAATATTCCAATTTTCGGGATTACCGCTAATATAATCCCTGATAGGATAAATTAATTAAGATCGCCGATAAAAAAGAGAAGACCAAATTGCCATTAGAGCGAGCTAAAGATGAATAATAATTCTTAAAATTATATTGAGGAATATTCTGCCTTAAAATGCAAATGAATAATTTAGGTTCCCTGTAAATTCGCTGCGTTTTTGCTTTTGAATGGCAGAAGGGAATCGCTGAAGCCATGTAAGGTTGAAATTAATGCTGTGTTTCCCGTCCTGTGATTTCTTAGGAGAATAACAGAAATTCAATCCTGTTGACATTACTGGTGATCCTTTCTGACCGTTTAATGTATTCCGGTTATATGATGTATTGAATCCTGCACGCAGGGTTTTTTTAAGCATCATTTTACTGATATTCAGCCCGGGACCCTGGTAAAAGGACCTCATTTCAGGGGCAGAGCTCGCGCTCATATTATAGGTTACAGACATAGAAAGACCAGCTTTTGCCAATAGTTGTGAATATGAGGTAGAGGCTGTAATAAAACCCGATGAATTGGTGTTTAGTACGTTAGGATTTGTCTCAGCTGCTTTCTGATAGGACGCATTTACCATTATGCTTTTGGGAGCATCTTTCTTCCCGAAGGTGTAGTTTGCCGATCCTCCCATCTGGTTTGTGACCTGGTAGAAATTCAGGCTGTCCATGCTGTTTTTGAAGAAAGGATCGCTCTGCGGTTTCATGTTGGTATAAGTAGAAAAATTGGAGTAGCTGATTGCAAGGTTCCATTTTTCAGTAGGGTTGAAATTGATGCTCCCTGCTCCTACCCACCGTTTTGTTGTAGATCCCCTACTCTTATCAAGATTATTATGCTGTATGCCTGCATTGCCTGAAACTGAAAGCCGGCCGTTCAATAATCGAATGTTTGGCACCAGAGTTAAATTCTCCATATCGTTATTGAAATAGTAGGCGCCGAGAGTCTGATAATCGGGGGCTACTCTTTCATATCTTATCATGATACCAAAAGGAGACGACTGATAACCTATACCGGCAGAGTAAGCATCAAATGTACGCTTAGCTGACGTTTGATTTAACGAAGTTTCATTTCCTGACCTGGCGCTTAAAGAATCGGGAGTAAGAGAAGCTAATCTCAGATTACTTTTAAGCATTGATAACGAATACTCTCCTTCGAGAGTTATATGGCCAAACAGAGCGGTTCTTCCCGAAATCCCCAAAGCCGTGTTCTGCATTGGGCTGATCTGAACAACATTTGGAAACTGATGAATAGAATTCTCATCATCTTTTGCCGTAAATATATTCACTGAGACTGAACTTATTCCTTTCTCGTAGCCCAGTTTTAATCCATACCCCATCCGCTTATAAGATGGAAGTAATGAAGCTTCATTGAGCGCATTATATTCAATTGCTTTTTTCATTTGACCTGACATGAATGCCAGTCGCCAGTTACCCGGAGTTAGTTCAACTCCCGCACCTTTGAAACTGTGACCCGAAAGTGTATACGGCGAGAAGCTCATGCTCGTATAGCCAATGTAGGCTTTTATCCATTTATATTGCGGGGTAAGGCTCAGCCGGTTAAATGGCTGAGTATAGCTGCGCTGGGAATTGCTGTAGGTGAATGAAAAAGGGGTGTCGAAACCAAAAAGATTAAGGTTAACATTTCCGGAAAGGATAAACTGGTATGGATCGCGGCGGGACACAGTGTCAGTAGTATGATAAAATATATTTGAGAGATTTACTCCTCCTGTAACTTTTATTCCCCTTTTAAAACCCATACTGCTAAGATCCTGTGAATTAGCAGTATTAAGGAAAACTATTCCTGACAAAATGCAAGTAATATGAAATTTTAAGTGCAGCAATTCTATCTTATATTTTTCATTGCGAAATAATAAATAACACTGCCCTGGAGTCATTATCACATATTACCCAAAGCACATAGGTACCAGGGAGTGACTCCGGAATATTAATTTCCTGTTCAAACTCCATAGCAACAGGATACCTGTTCGAATACCAGAGCTTAGAGTAATAGTCCAGAATTTTTATTTGAACCTGCTGTTTTGTGTATAGCTTAACTTTTACCTTAAACAGTCCATTGTTAGGGTTGGGTGAGATTTGAACACTCTCAATTCCTGACAGGTACTTATCCTTAGCATTCACCATGGGATCGAAGGGGGCAATGTTCAAAAGTTTTTCAAGAGTGTAATCACATGTCCCAAAATACCCAGTCATTCTTACAGGATAAATGCCTGTCGAGCTGTATTTCACTCTTGCCTCATATTGATTAGTTGTTATTAACAATGCCTCTGGTGAAAACTCCCACGAAACACGGTCGGGTTTAGGCAGACTTACATCTTTAATTACAAGTGTATCAAGTTCATAGCGGCTGGTTGCAACCATGAAATTGATCAGCGGCATAGTATTTCTTACATCAACATTAATTTCTGTTTCAGCCCTGCAGTTATACGCATCAGAAGCATATGCCTTGTGTTGTCCTCCATAAACCTGAAACGAAGAATTTTTCTGCATTCCTGATTGATCTACAGCAAACTGGTAAGGGGAGGTACCTCCATAAGCTGAAGTGATGATTGTACCATTTTGAGTCTGAGCACATGCAGACTGAGATGTCGCTGCTACAAATAGTGGAGTGACTTTCTGGTAAATGGTTGTACTATCGTAAATCGGAGGACAGCCTGCTCTGTCAATTGCCTGAATCCGGTATTCTCCTGGAACAAGTCCTCTAATACTGTTGCCGTCAGACTTAATTAACTGCCATGAATTAACAATTTTCTGATACCATTTGATATCAAATTTTCCGGAACCACCGGTAAATGACGCCAGTATTGTCCCATCCTTTTCCTGGTAACATCTTATATCCTGAGGAATAAGTTTTAGATCAGGTTTTTGATATATATTGGTAATAGCTGAACTCAGAGCTCCGGGACAGCCATTTTTATCTCTTACCAAAAAATGATAAAGACCAATTGGTAATTTTCCGAATTCATTATCATTTACAAAGTCCTTTTGATCAATCATGAATTCATAAGGTTGTACACCACCTGTTGCTGCCAGAGTTATCACTCCTGTAGAATCATTGAAACATTTTGTATTTACCAGCCTTGAAACCGACAAACTAACCTGATGTGTTGGCTGTTTTATGGAAATTACCTTCATTATAGTGCAACTTCTGGCGTCTGTCAGACTCAAAAAATAAGTGCCAGCTGACAGGTCGGAAAAAAGAGTATCCGTCTGTATAGGTCTTCCTTGCAAGTGGTAAGTATAACCCTGATATCCGGCACCGTTCCCTCCATACGATTTCACGATCAGCTGCCCATCATTTTTTCCAAAGCAAGAAACATTCGAACCATTATAATCTTTAGCAATCCATTCAAGTCCAAGAGCTTTAGGAGGTTGAGTAATTATCACATTTTCAGGCCACAGGGTTTCACATCCTTTGACATCTTTAACTTTAAGTTTATATTCAGCAGAAGGTAGTTTTGTTCCTGAATAATAATTTACAAAGGGCTGATTGTCTTTTGAATACTGGTAAATATAACCACCATTGCTGCCCCACGCCTGTATATCAATACTGCCACTATCATTATAACATATTATGTCATGCAATGCGACCCTGCTAATAACTAATGGTTCAGAAGGCTCCTTTACCTCAAACAGTTTCTCTGCCCGGCAACCGGCTGAATCAAGTACTGAAAGAGTATAATTTCCCTTATACAGATTTACAATATTGGGATTTGAGAATGTTATCTCCTTCCATTGATAGCTGAATGGCTTTACTCCTCCTGAGACAACAGCACCTATTGTCCCATTATTCTGACCAATGCACCTTACATCTGACACTATTCCTGTAATATTCATTTTTGGAATAATATTGAATATTGAAGTATCCAAAATCTGGGTACAACCATTCGCATCTTTAACTGTAAAATGGTATTTATCAACTTCTAGATTGGAGAATTCATTTCCGGGGACGAAGATCTCATTTCCTGCTGAAAAGGAATATGGCAAACTGCCGCCAGATGCAGCCAGGGAAACCATTCCGTCTGATCCATCAAAGCATGTAGCCTGTTTTATGCTGGTCGTCCAAAGACCTAACTCTGACTTCGCCTGAGTAAGTGTCACATTTTTTTCTAAAGTACAACCTCGTCCATCTGTTACTTCAAGTTTATAATTTCCTGCTTTAAGATTCTCAAACAAAGTATCAGTCTGGACGGATCTGTCTGATAAAGAGTAAGAATAACCATGATAACCTGCTACATTCCCTCCCCACGATTTAACAGAGATGAGACCATCATTATTACCAAAGCATGAAACATTATACCCCGCAAAGTCTTTAGCAATCCATCGAAGACCAAGAGGTTCTGAAGGCTGTGTAATGACCTTACTTTCAGGCCATGATGTTATGCAGCCTTTGGCATCTTTGACCCGGAGATTATATGTAGCTGCAAGTAATGGTGCTCCTGAAGAATAGCTGATGTATGACTGATTGTTTTTTGAATACTGGTAGATATAATCTCCGTTGCTTCCTGAAGCATGAATATTTATACTTCCTGAATCTCCAAAACACTTAATGTCCTGCTGCAATACATAATCAAGCACTAATGGAGTTACATTTTGAAAAACAGTTGTGCTATCGTATATGGCAGGACATCCGGCCAAATCAGTAGCCTGAATACGATAATCTCCCGGAGCCAGACCAGTTATTTGTGTGCTGTCAGCTATAAGGTATTTCCATAACCCGGACGATTTAATAAACCACTTCAAACCGAAACTACCTGAACCACCTGTTAATGAAGATCGAACCGATCCATCATTTATTTGATAACAGCTTATCTCCTGTGGCGCAAGGGAAAGAGCAGGTTTGGGATAAATGTTTTTTATAGTTGAATTGAGGGAATTCGAACAACCATTTTTATCTCTCACGGTAAAATAATAACTGCCCGTGGGGAGTTTTCCAAACTCATTTGTTCCTGCAAAATTTTTCTGATCTATCCTAAACTCATAAGGTAGAACTCCTCCCGACGAGGTAAGAGAAATTATACCTGTCGAGTCATTGAAACACTTTGTATCAACGAGTTTAGAAACAGATAGTCCTACCGCAGCTGATGGTTGAGTTATAGAAACCGGGCGGTTTATCGTACAACCTCTTCCATCGGTAATTCTGATGTTATAATCGCCTGCCCCAAGGTTATCAAATAGCGTATCTGACTGGGCAGGCCTGCCGGACAATAGCAATGAATATCCTCTATATCCGGCACCATTTCCTCCTGAAGCTTTGATAGCCAGGCGTCCATTTGTACTGCCGAAACACGATACATTATAGCCATTATAATCTTTTACTAGCCATGTAAGTCCAAGAGTTTCAGTTGGTGATGTAATTATCTTATTATCAGGCCATAACGTTTCGCATCCTTTTGCATCTTTCACTTTTAGTTTATAAGAACCGGCCCCAAGGAGTGTTCCGGAAGAATAGTTTACAAAAGGCTGATTATCTTTTGAGTATTGGTAAGTGTAGCCTCCATTACTGCCGGAAGCCTGAATATCAATGCTGCCGCTTTCACCATAGCATACAATATCATGCATCGAAACGTTGTCAATCACCAGTTGAGTTACTGTCTGATATACAGAAGTACTGTCGGATATGGCAGGACAGCCGGCAAGATCTGTAACCTGAATCAGGTAGACTCCCGGAGAAAGGCTGGTAATTCTGGTGCTGTCAGACTTAAGGTACTGCCATAAGTTGCCCGATTTTTCATACCATTTCAAACCAAAACTGCCAGAACCACCTGTTAATGATGACTGAATAACACCATCGCTTTTCTGATAGCAACTTATATCCTGTGGGATAAGAGCAACAGAAGGTTTGGGATAAATATTAGTGATAACTGAACTGATAGTATTTGAACAATTATTTTTATCCCTAACAGTAAAAACATAATTACCCGCAGGGAGTTTACCAAATTCATTGGTACTAACGAAGGTCTTCTGTCCTATCATGTATTCATACGGCAATGCACCTCCCGAAGCAGTAAGTGTAACCAGGCCGGATGAATCATTAAAACATTTTGTATTTACCTGATTAGTAATCATTAATCCGATTTGAGCAGGTTGGGTAAGTGAAATCGATTGAGTAACGATGCAACCTCTTCCATCTTTAACAGAGATGGAATATGTACCGGAAGTCAGATTTGAATAAGTACTCTGACTATTGTAGCCAACTCCCGCAAAGGAGAAAGAGTAACCATTGTAACCTGTTCCATTTCCTCCGGAAGGATTAATTGAAATATTACCATCCGAAACACCGTAACATGAAATATTAAAGCCGTTGTAAGCCGAGAGATTAGTAGAAAAATTCAGAGCAGAAGCAGGACCTGTGATTTTCACATCATTGTTCCACTTTGTCTCACAACCCATGATATCTGTAACTTTTAATTTATAGACAGCAGCCGTTAACGGAACGCCTGAAATAAAATTAGACCACGAAACCCAATTATCTAAAGAATTGGAGAAGGTATACCCACCATTACCACCAGTTGCAGATATATCAATACTTCCGGAACCTCCAAAGCAGACAATATCATGCGGTGTAACTCCTGAAACAGAAAGAGGTAATGGAGTCATTATTTTAGCACTGTCGGAAGCAAAACATTGGTCAGAATCAGTGAGTTTAAGACGATATAATCCAGGACTAAGACCCTGAATATCCGGTATTCCTGATCCACTTGACAAAGTACCTCCCGGGACTTTTTCCCAAATATGGCTGAACCCCCCTGAGCCTCCTGTGGTTATTACTGTAATTCTTCCATTGTTCTCGCCGGCGCACCTCACATTTTGAGGTGTAAGAGTCGTTTTAATTTGTTGGTTCTTATTAATAACATTAGATGAAAGTGCCTGATTACAACCATTTTTGTCTGTCACTTTAATATTGTAATTACCTGCAGGCAATCCAATGAATTCACCAGAAGAACCATGAGTACTCCCATTTATCTCGAATACAAAAGGAGCAACTGCCCCGGTAGGACTGACTAAAATTTTCCCGGTCGCCAATCCGAAGCATTTTACATTATCCACTACAGGAATCGGAAGCGTTAGTTTTGATGGCTGCGTCAGTGTAATTGGTTTAGTTAACGAACAGTTCCTGATATCTTTTACAGTAATGTTGTAGGAGCCTGCTACGAGATTACTAAATTGATTCTGTGATTGGAAATTTACTCCATCTATGGAAAATATATAGCTCAGATTTCCTCCTTGAGGATTTAAGATTATACTTCCTGTCGCCTCCCCAAAACATTTAATACTATACCCATTAAAATTTGGTGAAGTTGAGGTGAAATCTAATGGTGATGGTTCATTTATCGCTACTTTATTTTGCCATTTAGTCTCACAGCCTTTTATATCTCTGACTTTGAGATAATACTGGCCCCTTAAAAATGAACTTCCGGAAGAAAAAGTACTATAATCTACATCATTGGTTGAATATTGATAGAAATCGCCACCATTCCCTCCGGATGATGTTATATCGATTTTGCCGGTTTCTCCAAAGCACCTGGCATCAACCTTACTGACATTTGTTATTAAGAGTGAAGCGGGTTGTTTGATTTCTGTGATTGCTGAAGCTTTACAACCTCCGTTGTCTTCAACTGTAAGCCGGTAAAGGCCTATATCTAAATCTTTTGGTGATTGAGTGGTTGAAAAAAAGATCCAATTACTATTTTTCAGTAATTCCCAGGTGAAATATCTATATGTGCCTGTACCTTCCCTGACCAAGGTACCTATCTGGCCATCCTGATTCCCAAAGCATTTAACATCTTGTGGAGTAAGTGTAATATTTATCTTTTCATTGCTTAAAATTTCTTCGGTAAATGTTTTAACATCACTACAAGTCTGGTCGGTATTGGTAATTTCAAAATTATAACTGCTTTTTGGAAGCGAACTAAAAATTGCTGGATTTGTCGTGATAATTTTACTCCCATGCTTAATGTTATAATAACCGGAACCCCCAGATCCAATAAGTTGAATTTCACCGGTACTCTCACCAAAACATACAACATTGGTTTTTGATTTAAGTGTAAGATTAAGAGGAACTACAGGATTCAATGTTATGGATTTGGAAACACCTTCACAATTTGGATGGGCATGGTCCCTGACATTAATTCTATAAGTACCATCAGAAAGAGAATTATAGAACCATGAAGAACTCTGTCCTGTCTTACTCACCACAAGGCTCCCCGAAGAATTATAAATATAGAAATCGTATAAACCTTCAGATAACCCTGAAACAGATATATCAAATCCACCATTACCCGGATTATTACAGGTCGGATCTTTGGATGTGACAGAAGTGATTATTACAAATTCCGGTTGATTAATCTTTTTTGTTGTTGTAATATCATCAAAACACGCATCGCTGACTTTAATATCATACTCTTTCTGACTAAGACCATAAAAGATATAAGAGATTGCATCGTTGATAGTTACTCCATTCACAATAATTTTATTTCGCCCTGCCCAAGTAGTTAAATTAACCTCGATACTACCATCAGCACTACCAGGGCATGAAACATCTAAGGCGATAGAGGAATACTTGAGTTCAGGAAGGAAACCAACAGTAAATGATTGTTCAGAATAACAGTTCTTTAGATCTGTTGCTGTATAGGTCAGACACAATTTATAATTACCGCTATAAGCATGATCAATGGCATTATTGGTTGTAATATCAATCGTATTATGATCCCAATCTCCGCAAGATGAATTACTGTTTACTATCCTGTATGTAAATAAGTTAGTCGGGACTTCACCAGTGATATCGGAAATAACAATTTCCCCGGATGGTTTATTTACACAAGAGGCATTTGTATATATTGAACCTGCTTTTGGAGGCTCGGGAAGTACATCAACAATAATTGCATTACTATATATGTCACAATATTTCCCGGTATAGGTATTGAAAGCCACTGCCTTAAAAGTTACCGTGGCCTTATCCTGGAGCGCTGGGAGAAAATTTTTCGGGATAAATTTCACAGTGGCAGATTCTCCTATTGGGTTTGACAGAATTTTCCAGGGTTTATCTGATCCTCTGATTGATTCCATATACTCCCATTTGTATAAATAAGAATAATATGGAGGAGGCCAGGATGACTGGGCATATGCTGCTGCGAAAAAATTAGTATATATCTTGTTCATTTCTTCATTTGTGAGATATGTATTACGTGACATAACTTCCCTTCTCAAATCTTCTGCTATTGTATTTTTATTCGAAGGAAGATCATCCCATAAATAGAGGTAACCTGCCATATAGGAATAATTAGTATTCTTTATAGCATTTACAACTCTGGGATATGAAGAAAAAGAGTTCGCGATTCCATTTAAAAAAATATTAAAATCAGGATTGTAAACCGGGGTAAAAGGTGTCACTGTACAAGCTAAAGAAAAATTTGATGAATAACATACTTTTGAATCAGCTGGAATATCCGTCAAACTAATAGATATTGTTGGAAAGAACTGGGCTTCTAACGCAACCAGCAAAGTAAATTCTGCCAAAATAATTCCAAAACTCTTTTTCAGTAATTGGTTCATACGAATTCTATTTAAAATCCGAAACTGAATTTAATACCGGAGTAAAATTTATCTCATTCGAGGTGAGAAATTCATTGCCTCTACTTCCAAAAACCTTTATCCTGTAATCATATGCCATATTCATTTCAATATCCGAATCCAGAAATTTCTGATCTTCTCCTTCTATCGTTTTGTAAATACTAATCGGTTCCTTATCCTTACTTCGGTATATAATAGTTTTTGCCATTTTGAAATTCTGAGGCAAGTTCCATGAAAGCAGTATACTTTTACCATTCTTGTTCTGTTCCGCTTTCAGAATTATTGATTTTTGCGTTGAACCAGGCACATATATATTCCTGGCATATTCAGAAGCGTTCCCTGCAAAATCAATAGTATTTAGCTTATACCGATAACGAATCGCTTGTTTATCAGGCATATCATCAAAAGTAACTGGCAGCTTTCCTTTCCACGTCATAACCTTTTTTTGAGAGCTGTCAATTTCTGCTATTCTGTAAAGCTCGTATAAGCTAATATCGTTTGAAGGACTACCTTCCAACTGCATGGTAACCTTACCATTATCTACATCAATTCTTCGAATAACAGCCGGTGCCGGAGGAACAGTATCCGGACGGGTCAGTTCAAGAATTGATGAATAACCGGAACTGTTATATCTTTTATCCATCGCAATTACCTGATAACAGATTTTGTGCGTAAGTGTATTCAGGTTTATAGTATCAATGCAGATATTCTGAGAAGTAATTTTCCGGTCAAGTGAAATAAATTCTTCATCACGACTATTAGCCCGGAATACTTTATAACCCAGCAAATCAGGTTCTTGATTCGCTTTCCAGGCTATTGTGACTATACCTGATGAATCAACCTTTCCGGTAAGCATCTGCGGAGCGATCGGAGGATTATTGTCTTCAGTCTGAACCAGATAAGGGAATGATTTGGAAGAGAGATTTTCTTTTCCGATCAGTTCAACTTTATAGTAGTTGGAAACTCCCGGATGACTATCCGTGAAAGTCCTCAAGCTTTGAGATATCGGTTTCGGAGTCAGGGTTACGTACACTCCGTCTGACTTGTCTGACCTTAGAATTGTAATGCCGGAAACAGGTGATGATTTACTTTCAGTTACCCTCCAGTGAACAACAATTTTTTTATTATCAAGAACCTCAGCTGTATCAATAACTGCATAAGCCGTAAACTCAGGAGCACCTTTTCCTTTGACAACTTCCGAAGCAGGACTTTCTTCACCAAAAGGGCTGATCCCCTTTACTCTATACCGGGTCTGCTCATAATTTGAAATCAAAGAATCGGTGTAAACAAAGTAATCGGGGCTTTCATCTTCTGTGAGATTAACCAGAGGTAAGTCAGATATCGGTGAGAAGTTAACACCATCAGTACTTTTTTCAAGAATATATGCTGTGAAAGTACCCTTGTGAATCATTATCGGCCATTGGAGCTTAACAGCTTTATCAAGAAAGATAGCCTGAACATCGGTTACAGGAGGAAGTTTTGTAATTAATCCGGCATCCAAAACAACAACAGCCGGAGCTACCTGCATTCCGTCAGGAACATTTGCCAGCGAAATACTATAGGCATACCTTTCATCCGACAGAACATTCTTATCCGTGAACTGTAACCCTGCTGCTCTTGCAACAACCGGAGACAAATCACATATAAAAAGAGCAAATCCGAACCTGACCTCAAGATCATTATAAGCTTTTAGAAACCCTGAAAAATTATTGCCCTCTGACTGAGGTTGAAAATCAGTTCCATAAATGGCTTCCTGCACAATTGAAGATCGGGGTACAGACAAAGCCAGCTTGTTGAAATCTTCATTGCTGATTGGTTTTACCGGAATCTGATTAAGTATTTCTCCTTTGCTTAATCCGTCAGGAATAAAGACTCCTCCTTTTGCAATTTTATATCGTTTAATTATATACCCGTACTTATTACCAATTTGCCATACTGGAATTGATGCCGGAACCCATCGAAGAACAACAGAGTCCTTTTTAACCAGGGCAATGCAGGTTAATTTATTTTCAGTCTGAGCTAAAGTGGAAACCCAAAAGCATAATGAAAGGATAATCAGCAATATATATTTACTCAATGCTCTCACAATAAATCAATATTTTATATTAAGATCTCTCGAGGTAGTAATAGTATTTAACCCCGGTAACCTGTAGCTGATCCTGAATGGATAGTTACCCCTTGATATGTCATCTATACTGCCTGCAAGCAAGCGTTGGGCTTGGGGTGGGATATCTGTTCTGCCAAGATACATGGAAGCCGCTTTATTTCTAAGTTCCGAAAAATCAGAATAGACATAATGTGGGAGAAAGTAACGGATATTCACTTCCCCGTTTTTTGCATTTGCAGCTGATCCATTTAGTAAATAACCCTTTTCGCCGGAATTAAATATTGTCATTGTCTTCAATGGTATTAATCCCAGTAAGTCAGTGTTTCTGTTTAAAGTGATACCCGCAGTTCCATATAATTCATATAATTGAGGATAAACATGAGAATCTAACCATGGATTCCCTCTTAACGCTTCGACTGAAATCATTGGTGAAATTCCAATGCCATTCCCTTCAGTTTCATACTTATCAAAGGTTTCGTTTAGTGTACTCTGTACTCCAATGAGGCTCATGAGGGTAAAATCAATCGCATAACGAACCTCCCAGTTGGTCATTATATTTATTTTATCATTGAATGTCGAATACAAACTTGATCGAAATGAATATGAATGAAGATCAGTTTCAACTTCAGAACTAATTGTACCAGTAAGTTTATTTTTCAACATACTAAGAGAGTCACTTTCATTAGCAGTAATCATTGAAACCTCAGTCCGTTGAAGGTTTCTATCCATAGAGCCATCTGATACAGGTTTCTTTACAATGGTCATATCATACGCAACTGAAGAGCCTAAAGTTTTTGGAATATCGAACAAGACCATTGATTCAGCTTCACTGTAAGTAACAGGCGATTCTATTATGCTCCCGGTACTCGCCTTAAATCTGGCCATGTAGCTCCATCTTGTTCCTCCGCTTACTGGACTAAAGAGACTTGCCTGACCTTGCTTAAGTTTAATATACCCTGTACTGTACTCATTTCTGTAAAAATTGTATTGATTTTTTAAAGGATAACTATAGAGTACATTGCTTTCAGGGATAGACTTCGGCTCCTCTCCGGTTATAAACTTTGCTTCCTTAAGTTCTGAGTTGCTTTCAATTGGTTCCCAGGCACCTGATTGTGATTTTTTCTCAACATGCACTTTAACAGATGCGGTGAGATTCTGTTTACCGGGAAGTATATTCTGCAATTCCAACATTGCCAGATCACCGCCATCGTTTAATTGAAGTTTGCTGGTAATTGGCTGATTTTCTGAATTTAAGAGTTTAAAATAATCAAGTTTTACCCTATATACAGCATATTGGTCGGTAAGGTTGACCATACCAAATTCTTTATCGATGTTTGTATTAAATGAAACCTGTGGTGCAGCAAATACATCCACCTCGCTGGTTCCCTCAGAAGGTTTAATGTCGCCAATAAGTTTAACTTCACCAAGTTCCTCTCCGTTGGTAACTAAAACGCATTCCTCTCCAAGAGTAACTGCAACATTGACTTTTCCTTTTACTAATCCTCCTAATATACTATACCTGGCTGCGATATTTCCATGGAACCATGTCGGATTGGGCATTTTAGCCTGCAGTAGCAAAGCAGCAGCAACGCTCATAATATCGAATTCTGTCTTTTTAACCCTGACCCCAATCTTACCTGTCAGATACGCATATCCCTGTCCCGAAGCATACCAACCGTTAATACCAATTGGTCCGGAACGACCTTCGCACTGAACTGATCCATAATTCCTTAACATTATATCAGCTCCGGCACCTGCATTAAAATATGCATAGACAAAACCCTTATCCTTTCCAATACCAGCAGTTGCTTTAAAGCGGATTCCGAAAGCCACACCCCGGCCTGTGGCAAAACCACTTTCGTTCTTCATGAAATCCAGATCAATATTTTTGATGATGGAAGCAACTTCAGAAGGTGGCAACGGCATGTTTTCAATCTTCGTGCCCGCCATAAAATAGGATTGCGTTTCAAAGAGACCAATTACTTTTACCCCTAGCGGAAAGGATGGACGACCAATATAGATGTACCAGTCAGTAGGATCGCTATGAATTACTGCCTCTCCCATTAATCCATCAGGACCGATACCATGGATAGCATTGGCAAGATTCATATAGACCCTCAGGTTGGCATGAAAAACGTCATTCTCATTATCAAATACCATGTTTATTGATGCAGTCACAGGGTCAACCTTTATTTCTCCCGGTTTCGCAGGAACAGTTGTCTTTGAAAAGAAGTTTCCGTTACCTGAGAACTGAATAAATCTGACCCCGTTATTAATATTAAAGCCAATTTCGAATCTCGTATCGGCATTAAAAAGCTCTTTATCCTTCACGTAGATCCCAACCTCTGCAATAAATCCGAGTCCATTGCTTTCTTTTGGAATATACTCACTCTCAACATTTGACAGATCTCTTTTCTCCATATTACAATATGCACCTCCAGCTAATTTACAAAGGGTGATACCTCCTCCAACCGGAAGATCAGTAGGGATATCAATTTTTGCATACCAGTATTTGTAATTGACTTTAGTGCCGAAGTAGATTTCGACTTTAGCTGTGTCTGTAAGAATTTTGTTTATCATGAATCCGACGTTTCCATGAAATCCATCGCCATAAACCGGATGATCTCTGAAAATATCTATTCTTCCATTTATTGAAAATATAGAAACATTACCTTTTACTAAAACTTTTTGAATTACTGTCCCGTCATACACCCATCTCTGCTCAGTAAACTGCGAATTTGAAGGGCTGTGGACCTCTTCAATTGATGCATTTACTGAAAAACGGGTACTGGCGCTCACTCCTTTTTCGTTTTTACCCATCAAGGCCACTTTTACATCGAAACCGAGTGAAGCTTTTCCAGACAGAATATCAAGTGAAACATTGTTAACGGCTACCTCAAACCCAGCTAATTTAATATCTCCACCAGCTGATGAGGCAAAAGTACCACCAAATATAAAAGGGCTTTCAGCACTTAACTGAAGTCCTTCGAAGCATAACGCTTCTAATTTAACCTGATCCTTTTGTATTGTAAGACTTCCATTCAGAATTGCAGATGGGATAAACTTACCATTGCCTCCCTTCATTCCAAAAACACACCCTTTGTCTAACCTTACCGTACCTCCGAACGGAACTGAATAATTCCTGATAGTATTTGTTTCGACTGAAAAATTGTAAAGCAATCCTGAAGGTGAACTTTCAATCTGGGCAGAATAACCCAGCGTGTCCCTTCCGAGAAATGGAACTCCAATTGCTCCTTCTATTGCTCCTCCTGTCATTCTGTTTTGTGTAATTCCAATAGAAATTCTATCCACAGAAAATGGCCAGCCGGAAGCGTTACCTTTGTTAATTGGCAACACATTAGTTGCTGAGAAATTACCTGAAATCCCGAATTCATCAATCAGTAAGTTATTTGCACTTATTGCCGTCCTTTCTGTAGAGCTGCTCAGTTCGGACGGAAGAAGAATAGTTAATTCTTTCAGGAAGAAACCCCGCCATAGCTGCGGAGAGTCAGAAAATAAATTTTGATATCCGTATGGTGCAACAAAACCCTGGCAATTAATAAAGTCACTCATATCTAATGAAGCTTGTCTGACAATAAAGGTCATGTCACCTAAACCTTTGACTCTGAAAGGATCTATTGATGCGGATATGAGGATGTTATTGAGATCAGTGGTATTAACTTCAAAACCAGCAGTAACTTTGTTCTTATTTGGGCTTAGTGAAGGATCGGGTGTAAAATATTCACTCGAAAATTCAAATATTCCTCCTAAATTAACTGATCTGAAGCCATTGCAGTCCCACTCAATATAATTACGTCCATCGGCCGGAAGTATTAATTTCACCATTTCGCTGAAAGGAATTATACATTCACTGATTAATACAAGACGTGAGGCTCCTGTTACAGATATCCCGGATGGGGTAATCAACATATTTCGGGCTGCAAATGATATGGGTTTGGTTGTTCCGGGCAGTTTAATCTGGGTGAATGCACTGATAATCATCCCTTCAGGAGTAAGCTTTGCACTATCAATTGCAATAACTATTTTGGTTCCGTTGATGGTTTTCTTTATTCCGACAGGAAGATTTGTGAGATTTGTTGAGATCAATTCATCAACAGTCCGGTTTTCCTGCTCTACTTTTAGCAATAAAGAAGCTATCCGCTCTTCTTCCAGATTAGTACTTTGTCCGAACACATTCAGAGACAACACCAAACAGAAAAGCAAGACCAATAAGCGATCCGATGTTCCAGATACTTTTAGCACTGATCTGAAAATTTAGCAGCATTACCGAGACAGTAACAAAAATAGAAAACATTCTCAATATTTCAAAATGATAATAAGGATGTATCTAAAATAAATGGGTATAATGGCTCACCCTTCGGCAAGCTCAGGGTAATGCGCCGCGGCACAATGGCACAAAGGCAGGAAGTATCGCATAGAATTAATAATCTTGGCTTTCACAATAATCTGACTATTACAAACCAATCCTGTTCCAAATTCCATATTATCTCCAATCATTATTGTGTCTTGCCCAGCTCACATTTCCAACTTCCAACAAACTGTTTCATCAAGCCGGCCTGGTTGAGTTTATTATCAATCTTTTGTGCCAGTATTCCGTTTATACTTATTAAAATGAATCCTGTAATCATGATGGTTTTACAAAATGTTTTCATTTAATCAAGTTTTAAATTTAGTAATGAAGCTATCTTTCTTAGCATGACTGCCAACAACGTTTACGTATATGAAACGTTTGGCATTTCGAAGCACTTTCCTGTCTGCCGTGCGTTGGGACAGACACACTCTTTGACAAGTTTTGGTCGTGCGGTTGGCTTTTTGAGCGACTTGGCAATGTGTGTGGCTGTGAAGCGTGGGCTGTATGATTCATTATTCCAGTCATTATGCAACTTTCTGTTTGTACAAATGTTCCTGAAACTCTATGAAAAGTCTGCTTATGTTCGCAACGTCTCCCAAAATTTCTTTTGCATCTTCTAATGATTGATACTTGTTT
>JANXXP010000321.1 GCA_025350595.1 Bacteroidota bacterium | reverse complement strand
CTTCAATACAGGTCCTGCCGACATTATTATAAGGATCCTGCTCGGTTAAACTCCACCCTGAGGTTTGACAGTGTGTTCTGAGAGCAAGTGATTTAGGGTTTTTCGGATTGAATTCTTTTACAATTTTTGCCCACAACATACGGGCAGCCCTCATCTTGGCAATCTCCATAAAGTGATTCATCCCTATTGCCCAGAAAAAAGAAATTCTAGGTGCAAAAGCATCGATATCAAGTCCGGCGTTGACACCAGCCCGCAGATATTCAAGTCCATCAGCCAGAGTATAGGCTAATTCAATATCACAGGTAGCTCCTGCTTCCTGCATATGATAACCTGATACGCTTATTGAATTGAATTTTGGCATATTAGCCGAGGTGTATTTAAAAATGTCGGCAATGATCTTCATCGAGAATTCAGGGGGGTAGATATAGGTATTTCTTACCATGAATTCCTTTAAAATATCATTCTGAATGGTACCGTTTAGTTCATCCAGTTTTGCTCCCTGCTCAAGCGCAGCAACAATATAAAAAGCCATTATAGGTAAAACAGCTCCATTCATTGTCATCGATACAGACATCTTATTTAAAGGTATCTGATCGAATAGCAATTTCATATCGAGAATTGAGTCAACAGCAACTCCGGCTTTTCCTACATCGCCTGTAACACGCTCATGGTCCGAGTCGTATCCCCGATGTGTTGCAAGGTCGAAAGCAACTGATAATCCTTTTTGACCGGCTGCCAGATTGCGTCTGTAAAATGCATTTGAATCTTCAGCAGTTGAGAATCCCGCATATTGTCGTACGGTCCATGGAAGCATTGCATACATTCCTGAATAGGGCCCTCTGAGAAACGGAGCCAGACCAGCAGCATAGTTAAGATGCTCCATTCCTGACAGATCTTCTTTTGTATATACACTCTTTATAGGGATTCTTTCCGGTGTTACCCAGTCCTTCTTTAAATCATTCTTTTTTCCCCAGTCATGATACTCCTTTGTTGTAGTTGGGAGTGAACTCAGGTCGTTATATGTGAATTTTGGTCTCATTTCTTTTTATTGCTAATCATTGAGTTATTCCCAACCTGGTGTTACAATAATTCAGAGTTTCTGTTACATCACTTTTCATGTGGATAAAAAGTTCCAGTCCTTTTAATTTCAATTCTTCTATTGATGCCGGATTCCCTGCAACAACTACAATTGCCTTATCTTTAAGTCTGGTATAAATATCCGGTGCAAAAAGTGCGTATTCTTCATCAGAACTACATATAACTACAATATCTGCTTTCGACTCAATGGCAGATTTAATCCCTTCCTCAATATTGTTGAACTCAGTATTATCAAGAATGTGATATCCGGCACAACCGAAGAAGTTTGTGGAAAACTGCGCTCTGGCCTTTCTCATAGCAGGATTACCTACTGATAAAAGAAATACAAGAGGTCTTTTAGTCGCTTTATCGACTGATAATCTGAGTTTTTCAAATTCTTCCGATCCGCGAAGAAGTGTAATCGGATCAATTATTAAATCTTCCTCTACAGATTTATTTCTGAAAGCTATGTTTAGGTCGATAGTAGCAGAGGCTGATTCTCCTGTATTAGGGTATTGATTTGTTCCCAGAAGAATTGTCCTTTTGCTTGCGATATCCTTTTTCCGTTTGCCGGCTGATTCTGATAACTTTTTCTGTATTACACCTGATTTCAGACATTCGAGGAATCCGCCAAGACCTTCAATTTCAAGAAATAATTTCCAGGCATTATCGGCAATAAGATTTGTAAGAGTTTCAATATAATATGAGCCGGCTGATGGATCTGCAACTTTATCGAAATATGCTTCTTCTTTAAGTATCAACTGCTGATTCCGGGCTATCCTTTCTGAAAATTCATCAGGGTGTCTGAAGGCAATATCAAAAGGCTCAACAGTAAGCGAATCTGTTCCTCCTAGGATAGCAGACATTGATTCAGTCTGGGTTCTCAGCATATTCACATAGGGATCATAAATAGTTTTATTCCATTCACTTGTCACACAATGAATATCCATTCTGGAACTTTCCCTATTTGCCGGCTTATAACCATTCATCACAACTGCCCAAAGCAGTCGGGCAGCTCTTATCTTTGCGATTTCAGGAAAGTAGTTTGATCCTGTGCCGAAACTAAAACGGATCTTTGATGCTGCAAGATCAGCTCTTAATCCTCTTTCAGTTAGCTGACTCACATATTCGTTTCCCATAGAAAGACCAAATGCAAGTTCCTGAATAATATCTGAACCGGCATTGTTAAAGTGGGAGGCGTTCAGATGAATTGTACGAAGATTTGGAAATTCAGCAGCAGATCCGGTAAGTGATGCCAGGTAATCAAATCCGTCTTCAACCGGGATACATAGCGTTCCATTTATCATCAATCTTCCAAGTGGATCAGCCTCAATGGCCCCTTTTACACAACTCTTATCAAGGTTGCTTTCAGATACGATAATCTTAATAATATCAAGAATTTCTTTCGCTTTTCCATTGCATAAAAAGTTGATCTCAATTATGTCAATGTGTATATCATGTAAAAGAATAGAAAAATTATTCAGACTGACCGACTCTGGATCAAGTATTATAAATCCAAGTGAATCAACTCCTTTCATTAGGATATTCAGTGCTTTCTTGTTTGCATCGGAATAATCCGTCACTTCAATGTTTTGTCTGACAAGCCAGTTGTTATCCTTTATTTTTGACCCTCTTACATAAGGAAACTCACCGGGAAGAGTATTGATATACATTAGATTTTCGACATCTTCCTCACGGTAAAAAGGTTTTACATCTATTCCTGATATCGTTTTCCAAACCAGCTTTTTATTAAAATCAGCTCCCTTCAGGTCAGCATGAACCTTATCCATCCACTCTTTAGTTGTAACCGGAGGAAACTGATCAAATAAATTTTCCTTATTCTTCATCATTTATAACCTAAAAAAATGTTGTTGCATATGCTTTGTATGTTTTTTTGAGTTACTCCCCCCAACCCAACCCCCGCCGAAGTGAGGGGAAATAAAAAAGGGGGTCAACTTGATAAAATAACTGATATTCAATTTGTTAAATAGTTAAACCGCATAATAAAAACTTTTTGTCAGGAAGAATTTTATAACATTACAAATTAAGCAACTTGTTACAGATATTTTCCATGAAATTTATCATATTCAAATGCTTGTGAATCGTCGTGTTATTTTCCGGCAAACTCCATCAGGTAAGACTTTATAAATGCATTAAGATCGCCGTCCAGAACAGCCTGTACATTGCCTGTCTCGTGGCCGGTTCTAACATCCTTAATCATTTTATAGGGATGAAGGACATAAGATCTGATCTGTGATCCCCATTCGATCTTTTTCTTTTCTCCTTCAATTAGTGCCTGTGCTTCCCTTTGTTTTCTCAGCTCAAGTTCGTAAAGTTGTGATTTCAGGATCTTCAAAGCATTTTCCTTATTGTTGAGCTGTGATCGTGACTCCTGATTTTCAATAACAATTCCTGTAGGAGCGTGTTTAAGTCTTACAGCCGTTTCAACTTTATTGACATTCTGTCCGCCGGCACCGCTCGATCTGAAAGTATCCCAGGTTATATCAGCAGGATTGATTTGTATATCAATAGTGTTATCGATCAATGGCGAGATAAAGACTGATGCGAACGTTGTCTGACGTTTACCCTGGGCATTGAATGGAGATATCCGGACAAGACGATGTACTCCGTTCTCGCTTTTAAGGTAACCATAAGCTCTGTCTCCCTCAATCTCAATTGTTACTGATTTTATACCAACCTCGTCGCCCGATTGATAGTCAAGTTCTTTTACCTTATAATTATTCCTTTCTGCCCATCTGAGATACATCCTCATCAGCATTGAGGCCCAATCGTTGCTCTCTGTACCTCCTGCCCCTGAGTTGATTTTCAATATTGCACCAAGCTGATCCTCCTCTTTCTGAAGCATATTCCTGACCTCAAGGTCCTCGATCATTAACAGGCAGCTGCTATATTGGAAATCTACATCATCTTCTGTAGCCTCACCTTCTTTACAGAAATCATAAAGGACCTGAAGATCATCCAGTCCGCTGTTTATTTTATCAAAATCTGTAATCCAGCTTTTAATCTGAGCAATACCCTTGAGTAGATCTTCGGCTTTTTTCGGATCGTTCCATAACCCGGGTTGTTGTGACAGACTTTCTTTTTCTGCTATTTGTTCAAGCTTGCCCTGAATGTCAAAGATACCTCCTTAACGCATCGCGGCGTCCCGATAAATCCCTTATCTGTTCGTTAGTTATCATTGCTAAATTTTTGTGCAAATTTACTCTTTTAAATAACAATCGGGAAAGGAAGAAGAAACATACGATTGGCTTAATGTGAATAGGGGCTGTGTCAAAAACCCTATGTGACCTTTGTGGTAAAAGATAAAGTATTGAACCACAAATGACCACAAAGGAAAAAGAGAAGTAACGCAAAGGAAAACAAGGCAAAAAACTATGTTTTAAGAAAGACTTATGGCTGACGCTTAATGTTTAAATGAAAAGTTTTTTTCATAATTAATATTTAGCTCCTTCTGAGCTGCATAAGACAAGAGAATGTCATTTTAATTTGAAATCATATGGCAGGAGATCCCCAATCCGTTGCTGTACCATTTGACCTGAGAGTTCAATTCCTGAGCCATCGAAATAGCCATTAACGTCAAAAAAGATTTGATCTTTTAATAGTCGGATACAACTGGAAGGAGATTTAGACAAGTAAAAGATATTAAGAAAAAGGTCCTGTTCTGAAAAAGATGGCAATGATTCAGAATTTGTCCGGGTCGTAATTATTATTTCATTATCCTCATTTAATGCTGTGCTTAAAGATATTCCCTTTTGGAAACTTGCCGGTAATTCAGCTCTGAGATCAATACTATCGGCACTCCTGAATATGGAATAATAGTTTAAGCCCGGTAATGGTTTAAGGAAAAATGAACCCATGCCAAGGTGAGATGATTTGAATGTAGTAATCAAGTCTCCTTTTGATGAAAAGACCTTACCCGAAACATCACAACCTATTTCAAGACTATTTACAGCTTTAAACGCAACATTTGAAGACACATTATTTATAAGGGAACCTCCTTCCGGGAAAAAGTCTAGTCTGATCTTATTTTTTACATAATTTACTTTATCTGAGATTTCTTCTTGACTATCGTTACCATTTACAATAGTGATTTCTTTGTTAAAGAATAACTGATCACTGAAATTCCTCATATAGTTAGTGTAAGCCCGTATTCTGTACTTGCCTGATCGTAAGTCAAGAGGTAGCTTGAAGTCACCATTCCCTAAACCACTGTCAAGACGAACTGTCCTACTTGAGATGATTTTTAAATCAGTAGAAATCAGTTCGACATGCAGGTTGTTGCTATGATCGGTGAGTAAGTGGTCCAAAGCGTCGATCAGATATGCTTTAAACCAGACATTTTCGCCGGGATAGTAAGTATCCCGATCTACATGAAGATATACTTTCTCAACGATATTAACAGAATCATCTTCATGTTGATTTTGAATATATTTACCTCTGGAGACAGATAATTGATTGAATAGTAAAATCAGTACTCCAACAAGAAAACTGAATTTATTCATGTTTGGAAATTCGTTAAACTTAAAGATAACAAATTTAATACCAGAAAAATCAAAATATAAAACAAACTTAGATATTGAAATCTTTCACGCTTTCTGAGTGATATTTAGTCTATTTTTATTCAACTTCAGTCATAATGAAATCTGCATTTTGCAATTAGTATTTCATCATCTTTCACTTTGTATATCAATGGATGTTCGCCATCAATTCTTCGAGACCAAAATCCTTTATATTTATGCCTCAATGGCTCCGGTTTTCCTAGGCCCGAAAAAGGGGTCCGTGATATGTCTTTCAATAAATCATTAATTTTCGACATAATCCGCTTGTCAGTTTTTTGCCAATACAAATAATCCTCCCAGGACTCCTCAACAAAAATATATCTCATAGTTATAAGAGCTCTTTTTGAAATGATGAGCCTGTCTTAAGCTTTTCAATGGCCGAGTCTAGTCTTTTTTCAT
This sequence comes from Bacteroidota bacterium, assembly GCA_025350595.1. Taxonomy (GTDB): domain Bacteria; phylum Bacteroidota; class Bacteroidia; order Bacteroidales; family VadinHA17; genus LD21. The sequence goes on along the minus strand of JANXXP010000321.1, from coordinate 8,156 downwards.
TTGTCTTTGATGACAACTCGTGATAGGTTGCATTAAGCGAATTATATTCGTCTAATGACATAATAACAACGCCGCTGTCTTTACCTCTGTTTATTATCAAGGTTTCAAAGTTTTCAGTTACTCGGTCAAGATACTGTTTGATGTCTTTTCTAAAATCTGAGATTGTTGTTGTTAACATAATCGTGTTTAATTTGTACGTTTAAGAGTACAAATATATGTACAAATACATAAATAGTGATATTTAGGTCAGTTTATTATTAAATAGTCGCCAGCTTTTGCAAATAATTACTTCCTCCCCGCTTTCATAATATCCTCCATCATTACAATATCCATTACCGGGAATTCAGTAATCCTCAGTTTTGCACAGCCATAGGGGACAAGTGTAATAATTTCAGGATCACCTAACGGTTTTACAGGACTCATTGGAGGAATATCAGCTGAATTATTCTTTAATATCCATTCCGGTATTTTTATTCCTCTTGCAGTTATAACAACAGGAGCATCCTGATTTATTGAAACATACCTGGAAGAATCAGCAGACCATATCATGTCACCTTTGTCAGAAAACGGATATTTGCCAAAAGGATTCTCTACCACCTTTATTCCCCGCTTTATATTTCCTTTATCGATCAGTATTCCGAAGTTCCATGCACTTTTTGGGTAAATCTCCCAATCGGTGCTCCCTTTGTAGTTGAAATTGTCATAATTGATCTTTACACTTTTGTACTCTTTATCAATCCTTAATGAGAAATAAAGCGGTCCCCTGAGCAGGGAAACTGAATTATTATATCTCTTTTCAGTACGTAATTCCATAGGGATTTCAATTCTGATTATATCTCCGTTTTTCCACTTCTCGCTGATCTTATAATCCGATCCACCTTTTACCTTAACTGTTCTTCCATTGTAAATGACCGATGTGGAGTCGGCCCAGCCGGGAATTCTAAGGTCAATTGGAAATCTTACAGGCATTTCAGTACTTATCGTGAGTTTAACTGATCCGTTAAACGGATAATCAGTTTCTTCGGTGATGGTGACGTTTCTTCCTTTACCAACTTTAGCTTTGACAACTGAAGGTCCGTAGGCAACCAGGGCAAGACCGTTATCGTTTGTAGCCATCCACATACTCTCTACGAATTTTGGCCAACCCTGGTGCATATTCGCAAGACAGCAGGCAAAGTTTGGCATAAGTCCATAAATGTTAGAGAAATCTCCATTAGATGTCCATTCTCTTTTCACTCCAGAGACTATTACCTGATTAGATTGCTGATCATATTGATGCGACCACATATCAGGTGTAGTTGTCCCTGGCAGAGCATTGTATGTAAGAAGTTCAAGCTTGTCGGCCAGGCTGTTTTGTCCTAATATTTCATATAGTTCTTCAAGTGAGAACATGTATTCTACAACTGAGCAAAGTTCTGTTCCACGATCCGGGCTTTTCCCTGAAAGATGTTCATCACCTGAAAATCTTCCCCCAACCTGACCATGATTAAGATCGTATTTTTTGATTCCGTTTAATGCTGCATTTTTAAATCTTTCATCCATCGACTGCTGGTACCATAATCCCGGATATTTAATTGCCATAGCATTATTCACAACATGTGCTGTTAATCCTTTCTCTTTCCAGTCTAATGGTATTTTCTTATCAGTTACTGCAGCAGAGTCCCAGGGGAAATTCTCATAATACGAAGTCCAGTCAGAACTGTTTTTTTGTATTGATTCAATTGTTTCCAATATCCATGGTTCCCCGGTTTGTCTGAACAGCCAATAACCGGTAACAGCATTTTCCATTGCACGTACCCCACGCCAGTCTTTATCAGGCCAATTGGGTTTTGAATCATGCAGGTAATGGAAATACTTTTTCAGTACATCTAATGCGCGAATATCATTGGTAGCTTCATAATACTGCATCAATACTTTGTTTGCCACTGCCAGGGGCCATCTGTCTTTATTCTTGGCAGGACCATACCATCCTGTATCACGGCTGCTTGTAATTATCTTCTCAATCCAGATTTTTGATTTATTAATTAGCTTTTCATCGTTTAGAAGATAGGCAAGAGGTATTAAACCATCAAGATAATATGGTCCTCTCTCCCATGCTTCACCTTCACCTCCGCGCCATGATGAGTTAACCAGATCGGGCCAGAAGTCATCGAGATTCCCGGTTAGTCCGGAAGCCTGGGCTTCGAGTTGTGATTTCAACCAGCCGGAAGGTTTAACAGTTCCGAGAGGCAGCTTAATAAAGGCATTCTGAAGCAGAGGCTTTGAGTTGCTTTTATAATTTACATTTCCTTCATTTTTGTTGCACCCTGAAAAGACGATCGGAATAGTAATAAGGAGGATCAGAAAGGATTTCTTCATATTATGTTTTTTTACTCAGATTTCAATGACCTTGCCGGGTTCATAACAGAAGCCTGGTATGCCTTGAAACTTATAGTTATAAAGGTAATCAAAATGGTCAGCAAAGCTGCCATAATCATAACTGGAATTCCCACATTTGTCCTGTAAACATAGTTCTGAAGCCAGTGGTTCATGAAATAATATGCTACCGGGATTGCAATAACAATTCCGATTGAGACAAGAATCAGAAAATCTTTTGATATTAACTTCAGAATTGTACTCTCGTTTGCTCCAAATACTTTTCTGATCCCAATCTCTTTTGTACGCTGTTCAACCATATAAGATGCTAATCCAAATAGTCCCAGACATGCAATAAGTATGGCCAGAATAGTGAACATTGTGAAGATCAATCCCCGTTTTTCATCGGCCTGGAACTGCCTGTTAAACCTGTCTTCGAGAAAAGTATAAGTGAAAGGCATGTCAGGAAATACTTCTTTCCATTTTTGCTCTATATAACTTATTGTAGGTTTTGTTTCATTGCCACTTAATTTAATATAAATAACGTCATTTATTGGTCGCCATAGCAGCAGAAGTGATTCAATATTATTATACATTCCGGTCTGATGGTAATCTTTCATAACACCTATTACTCTTGCCCTGATAGTATTAGCATCGCCCAACTCAACTTTCTTACCGAGTGGTTCCTTCCATGCCATACGTTTTACAAATGTTTCATTTACAATAACCCCTGTCAGAGTGTCAGATGGCATATCTTTCTGGAAATCACGTCCTGAAACAATTTTTATCCCTAATGTCTTAATAAAATCGTGATCAACCACAGTAAAATTTACCCCCTTCTGAGTCATCCCCTGATCTGTTTCCACATTAAAGATTACTTTCCCTGAGCCTTCACCTACCGAGGTGTTGGTTGATGTAACAAATTTAATATTCTGGTTCTGAAGCAATAACTCTTTAAGAACCGGATATTTTCTGATCATAGGCTGATTATTAAGCTGAAGGCCGATAACGTTTTTCTGGTCAAATCCCTGGTCCATGTTCTTGAGGTAATTAAGCTGCCTGAATACTACAAGTGTGCAGATTATCATGATAACTGACACTGTAAACTGAATAACCACAAGAATTTTTCTAAACAAGCTACCTGCTGATCCTTGAGTTATTTCGCCTTTTAGCACAGTTACAGGGCTGAATCGTGAGAGAAAAAAAGCAGGATAACTTCCTCCGAAAATCCCTACCACCAGAATTATCCCAAGAAGAGTAAGTAACACTACATGACCGTAGATAATATGGAGATCGAAAGATTTTCCTGCAAACTGGTTGAACTTTGGCAACAGTATAATCAAAAGAATTAAGCTGATAACAAGCGATATAAAAGTAAAAACAACAGATTCGGTTAAGAACTGCATAACCAGTGGTGTCCGGCGTGATCCGACAACTTTTCGTAAGCCTACTTCACGAGCCCTTCTGGTTGACCTTGCTGTTGCCAGGTTCATATAATTCATTGCTGCAATTAAAACAAGGAATATCGCAACAATAGCAAAAATGTAGACATAGGTTATACTACCTGTTGGTTCAGGTTCTCCGGCTTTTGTAGAATAGAGATGTATCCTGGTAATTGGTTCCAGTATATAGTTTATTTTGATATTCATTGGCCCGAAGATTGACTTCATGTATGTTTCATACATTCCCTGCATTTTTATTTCAAAAGTCTTTACATCAAAATTTTGCGGAAACAAGAGGTAGGTAAAAACGCCAAAATTTCCCCAATTACCAAGTTGTTTTGGTAAATTACTCCTGGCGGCAACAGCATCAAAGCGAAAATGTGAATTTGTCGGAACATCCTGAATTACTCCGGTAACTTCATAGGTATCAGTTCCTGTAGTAAGTGTTTTTCCAATCGGGTCGGTTTTCCCAAAGTACCTCGATGCAATTTTTTCAGTAAGGATTATTTTCTTAGGATTGAGAAGAGCAGATTTGACTTCACCCTTAATTACTTTATATGTGAAAATGTCAAACATAGTAGAATCGACAAAAAAGAAATTCTCTTCGTTAAATTCCTTGTCTTCGTATTTGTAAAGCGCCCTCGGCATATTAATAAACCTGACAAAGGACTGAACTTCCGGATAGTCTTTAACTACCTGTGGGCCAAATGGTATTTGTGCAACAGTCCATGTAAATTGATCGTCAGGTTCCTGTATCTTAGAGGAAACTCTGTAAATCCTGTCAGCGTTCTTATGGTATCTGTCATAGCTTACTTCGTCAGAAACATATATAATCAGGAACAAAGCGCTGGTTATACCTAAAGTTAGTCCGAGAATATTCAGTATACTGTAACCAAAATGTTTCAGTATGTGTCTGATAGCGGTTTTTAAGAGATTTTTAAACATGTAATTTATGATATGGTTAGATGAAATTTAGTTTAAAAGTATTCATAATTATCCTTGGTTATAATTTTGATTGTTCCATTAACAAGACATTAACACTGTCTTACTTCTCCTCGAATACTTTCACTTCGTCGAACCAGGCAACCCCCTGTCCGGGCATCTTAAGTATCAGGTTAGTCTTGAATGATGCAATAGTATCAGCAGGAATGGTAACAAATGTTACATATCGCTTCCACTCCTTATCAGGAATAAACCTGGCCCTTCCGAATTCTCCCAATAATATTTCGACGTACTGTGACATTGTTTTTTTCTCTAATAGACGATCATTTTTCTGATTCGTTACAGATAAATAGCTTTGTTCAGGATCTGATTTTGCCCAGATCGAAATTATATAAGAAGTTCCTGCTTTTACTGGTATCGGAAAAAACCTGATTGCCAGACTCTTATCACTTTCAGGTGTTCTGATTCTCAGGGAGTGATTGCCTTCAAAATATTCCCTTGTGTCAAGAAAATATGTTGCACCACGGTCGTTCCCGGGTCGTGCATAACAAGCTGAAGGAATTCCGGGACTGTAAATATCCTCGAACCCCGGATCTTTTATAAGATTTACATTCGATGAAGCTGTAGCAGGTTTCTCAGTGTTTAAATTAATAAGGTAAACCTGTGAACCGAAAGGAGCCAGTTGATCTGTTAATATACCACTGTTAACAGCGAGGGACCGATTTTCGAATATTAATTTGGCTATTCCTTTATTTAAGCCATTAATTCTTATTATTGCCCTGGTGGGTTCATTTATTCGATTGGCCGCCATAACAATAAGCTGGCCATTATGCATTCTGGAAGATACAATTATATTATCTGAATTTGATTCTACATGAAGTGTCTCTTCATCAGAAAGGAGCCAAGGTGTTAATTCCGCAACCTCCATCGCCATTCTGCCGCACTCACTCCATGTTGCTGCTGATTTTGGAAAATAGTTAAGCCCTTGTCGTACAAAATATTGTATTCCGGTGGCACCTCTGATTATTGCCAGCCATGTCATTGATCTGATTTCCTGTTGTGTTGGTTCCCGGCTCCATATTTCTCCTCCTCCAAAAGCCTGAGGTACTATCCAAACAGGTTTCCTTCCGTTAAATTCTGTCTTTAGCTGGCCTGAAACATCTCCGACTTTGTTAACAGGAAGATCAGGTATGGGGTAGGGGTCTGCCATTACAATATCGAGAGCATCGGTATATTTTTTTGAAGCAATGAACGGTGCAGTGAAGACTATTGAAACAGGATGCCATGGATCATTCTCTTTGACAATCCTGTATATCTCTTCCAGCTTTTCATGAGGAATTTTATTCCCGTTTGGTTCATCTGAAATATACCAGCATAGTAATGCAGGATGATCCCTGAATTCAGCAATTTCAGAAATCAAGCGCTTTCTTTTTTCTTCGTCGCTAAGCCCATCTATTTTTGACCCAACCCCTCCGCCACCTGAAACTGACAGAAGGTTGTAATGGACTTTCATCCCAATTTCTGCACATCGGTCCATATAGGCCTTTCTTTCATTTATTGTCTCCGGATTAATCTTCTGATAAGGTGAAATTACGTTAAAACCTTTTACAACCTCTTCTTCAGGAAGTGTCTGGTTTACGGGAGAATAACAGTAAAACCCAAAAGGGAAAAATGGCATCTTGTTAACGATCAATCCTCCGGTAAGATTATCGGTTTTTACTTCATTTGATTTGTGAGGGAGAATGACAAGCTTAGTCGATGACTTGTAAACCAATCCGTGATTGTTTACCACAGAAATTCTGGCATCAGCATTATAAACTGACGGTTTTAAATTCAGAGGAAACATTAACCTGATTATATCTTTACCCGGTTTCCCATTCCATGTGACAAGTGTATCTGCTCCGGATTTTACCATTATTGATATATCAGTGTGAACCAGTCCTGGAGGTACATGAAGGAGAAATTCTCCATTGCTTTCAAAGGAATAGAAACTTAATCGTGAATTTATCGAAAATGTATTGCTGTCGATAGTCTGACAAAAGTTTATCTGACAAATAAAAATAGTTACAACTGAAAGTATTAATGGAAGAATTTTATTATGTCTGACAATTTTAAATATCCTAATCAACTTCATATATTTTTCTTAAAGAATCTGTGTTAAATATAACTACTTTTAGGCTTATTGAAAAAATAAAGACCATAACCAGATGACAATTCGACAGCACCTTAAATATCTGCCTGTTTATCTCTTCTTCATTGCTTTGATGCTGCTGACCTTAGATTTCCCGTTTTTCTGGGATACGATCCAGCTGGCATCCAGACAGGCGGATTTTTTCTATTGGTCTGATTTTTCAACCATTATTCTTCCTAATGATATTGATAGCGGACACATTCCGGCACTTGGAATATACCTTGCATTTATCTGGAAAGTTACGGGACGATCGCTTCTGATGAGTCATCTGGCGATGTTGCCGTTTGTTATCGGTATCGTATATCAATCTGTAATTCTGGTTCGCAGAATATTTAATTATAAGTGGCATTATTATGCATTAATAGTTGTTTTGGCAGATGCCACATTGCTGGCACAATGTACCCTGGTATCGCCAGATGTTATGGTAATCTTTTTCTTTTTGTATGCTATCAACAACCTGCTAACCAGGCGATATATTTTTTATGCCATTGCTCTGGCAGGTCTAACTCTTTCCAGTATGAGAGGAATGATGTGTGTAGCAGGTTTATTTCTTTCTGAGATAGTGATGATCTATACCTTCAAAAATGAGATGATCAGAAATGAAGGAGGGAAGGCTATTTTAAAAATCGTTTTACATATTATTTTAAGGTATATTATTTCAATATTTATTGCAGGCGCTTTTTTTGTTTGGCATTATCATATTACTGGTTGGATTGGTTACCACAAAACTATGCCCTGGTATCCTCTTTTTGAACCGGCTGGTTTTAGGGATGTTGTCTTCAATATTCTTATACTGGGATGGCGGCTTATAGATTTTGGAAGGGTATTTGTTTGGGCTGCAGGAGCTTTCTGTCTGTGGCATTATTATAAATACAGACCGACTCTAACCTTGATTTTTAAATCACTGTCAATTATCCTTGTATGTGTAACTATCTCACTATCATACGCAGTGATATTTCATAAAAACCTTTCCGGACACAGATATCTACTTCCTGTTTATATTCTTATATCTGTACTAGTACTTTATTATCTTTTTGAATTGGTTAGTACAGGTAGATGGAAAAGAATATTGTTTTTCATAATCTTAGCCGGACTTCTCACGGGAAATTTATGGGTTTATCCCGATAACATTGCCAAGGGATGGGATAGTACGCTTGCTTATTTACCGTATTTTCATCTAAGGGATAAAATGATGAAATATATGAAAAGTGAAGGTATCAAATTGA
>JANXXP010000313.1 GCA_025350595.1 Bacteroidota bacterium | reverse complement strand
CAAAACTTTCTGAAGTGGCCAATGAGGCCGACATTGCTTGGTATAGCCGTTCAGTTGATCTTCCTTTAAACTGGGATGGGAAAAGGATATTCCTTGTTGTCGGAGCTTCCGATTGGATCACTTCAGTTTGGATAAACGGTCAGTTCGCAGGAAAATTTCAGGGAGGATATACTCCGTTCGAATTTGATATTACCCAATTTACAAAACCCGGACAAAAAGCTCAGCTTGTTCTCAGAGTAGATGATACTCCTCATGATTTCAAGCTTGAAGGTAAGCAGGGATACGGCCAGGCAAAAGGAATCTGGCAGACTCCGTATCTTGAAGCCCGCGGATCAATTGCTCTTGAATACGTTCATTTCACACCCGATATCGATAAACAGAAAGTTACAGTTAATGCTTCCTTAAGCTCAGTTCCGGGAAAAGATGTTACAGTTCAGGTTAAGTTTAAGAACGGCGGAATATCTCAACCAGTCTTTGCTCCAAAATTTGCAAAAGAGAGCCATGAAATTTCATTTGACATTCCAATTCCAAATCAACACCTATGGAACCTCGAGGATCCTTATTTATATGAAACAGAAGTTATTATAACTAAAAACAATAAGGAAGAGGATAAAGTATCAACCTATTTTGGGATGCGAAAGATCAGCGTAATGAACCTGCCTGGTCTGAACTTCCCTTATGTAGCATTAAACAATAAACCCATTTATCTGCAGCTGACCCTCGATCAAAGCTATAACCCGGATGGATTTTACACATTCCCAAGCGACGAATTTATGCGCGACGAAATCATACGTTCAAAAAAAATCGGACTAAATGGTAACCGAATTCATATTAAGGTTGAAGTTCCACGTAAATTGTACTGGGCTGATAAGCTCGGACTGCTCATAATGGCAGATGTCCCAAATTTCTGGGGAGAACCCTCCGAATCAGCAAGAAAAGAGTGGGAAATAGCCATGCGCGGGATGTTAATGCGCGATTTTAATCATCCTGCAATCTTCTCATGGGTATTATTTAATGAAACCTGGGGTTTGTTTTCAAAGAATGAAAAGAACCAACGCAGATATGTACCTGAGACACAGACATGGGTAGAATCATGCTATCATCTGGCTAAGAGTCTCGATCCAACCCGGATTATTGAGGATAATTCAGCTTGCAATAACGATCATGTAGTCACTGATCTTAACTCATGGCATGCTTACCTCCCTGGTTATAAATGGAAATCATTTCTTGACACAGTAGTAAACAAAACCTTCGCGGGATCAACATGGAATTACATCGGAGGCAGAAAACAGGGTAGTCAGCCAATGATAAACAGCGAGTGTGGTAATGTATGGGGATACGACGGAAGTACAGGTGATGTTGACTGGAGCTGGGATTACCATATTATGATGAATGAACTCCGTAGTCATCCAAAATGTGCCGGCTGGCTTTATACTGAACATCATGATGTTATTAACGAATGGAACGGATATTATAAGTTCGACCGGACAGATAAATATACAGGGCTTGGCGATATAGTTCCGGGTATGACAATAAATGATCTGCATAGTCAGATCTACATTGCAACAGGAGGTGAACTCTGTCGCGACGTAAAAAAAGGTGACATGGTTGAGGTACCTTTATTCCTTTCATGCATGACAGATCAGATACCGCAAGACGGACTCATTCTCAAATCACGTATCTGCGAATGGACATCACTAGGCAGGTACAGGGAATATGATCTCCAGTCCAGGAAAGTTCAGGCTGAGCCATTTGCCAACAAGGCTATTGAATCTTTAAAATTTGAAGTTACATCAAATGACGCCCTGCTGGTACTGGCACTGACTATTGAAAGCTCTTCCGGAACCATTTATCAGCACAATTTTACCACTTTTCGTGTTAATCCTGATAAAACGGTTACGACAGAGCTTGTTGCAGAAAATGATAAAACACTCAATATCATATCATTTGCACCCAACTCATTTTCAGAAGCAAAATGGTCGAAAAAACAATGGAATATTCTAGACGGGCTAAAAGTAAACGGAGCAGGTTTTGGATACTTCGAATATCAAGTCACTATACCCCCCGGAGTAAAAACCGGAAATGCAAGAGAAGCAACACTTATATTCGAAGCTTCAGCTAAAACACTTCATGGAAAAGACATGGAAGGAAGCAAAAATTCAGATGGCGATTATATGAGGGGTAAAGGGAATCTCGATCCGGGTTTAAACCCAAACTCATATCCAATGACAGATTCGTACAAAACACCGGGTAAAGTTAAGGTTTGGATTAACGGAGTTGCAGCCGCAGATCTTTATCTTGAAGATGAACCTGCAGATTCACGCGGTATTTTATCGTGGCATGCACAGCCTAAAAATAATAAACTAAATGAGGCAGGAAGCTATGGTTACTTGTGCAGGGTAAATATTCCTGCTGAGATCCTTAAGAAAACCGTGAACCAGATTTTAGTTATCCGTTTCGAAGTCGACGAGTCATTCCCTGGAGGGCTCGCTATTTATGGAAAACAATTTGGAAGATATCCTCTCGACCCTACAATTATTCTTGAATAAAGATAAAGTTGTTCGAATATCATCAAAAATAAAGCAAGGATCATTAACCACTGGGTTACACGGAGTATCACTGAGTTTACCACGGAGTAAAACAGTAACACTCCGCGGTTAATTTCATAATTACAGGATTTTTCCGGTTTTGCCTCTCAATAGACAATAATGCAACATATTGTTTATCTGGCATTTACCTAATTTTAACAAATGATTAACAAAACATTAACTATTTAATACGCAACATTTTTGCCTCTCAGGCGTCTATATATTGTAAACGAGGTTAAGGTTAAGAAGAAAGATGAAAAGAATAATTTAAAAGACATTATAATTAAAACACAATCGCCACCCGGCGATTTCTACGATCAGGTTTAGGTTTAGGTTAGGTTTAGGTTAGTTAAGTAAAAGAAAGACACCGCCCGGTGTCTTTCTTCTTTTTAAGATTTAAATCATATTCTTTTGTTCTCAAAAAGATTATTTTCGTCAGGTACAAAAAGCTTTATAGCAGTCACAGCCTTTTTTAATGAATAAAAGAAAATGATTATTCCATGAAGAGAAAGATCAGGTTTAGTCTTGTTTACCGCGATATGTGGCAATCATCAGGAAAGTATCAGCCACGTATTGATCAGTTGAAAGAAGTTGCTCAGCATATCATTGAAATGGGTTGTTTCAACCGTATAGAGACAAATGGAGGAGCCTTCGAACAAGTACAGCTTATGTACGGCGAAAATCCGAATACTGCTATTCGCGAGTGGACCAAGCCTTCAATGAGGCAGGTATACAGACTCACATGCTTGAAAGGGCTCTGAATGGAATAAGGATGTACCCCGTACCAGCTGATATCCGCAAACTGATGTTCAAAGTCAAGAGAGCTCAGGGTGTTGATATTGCACGTTCATTCTGCGGATTAAACGATCATCGTAATCTTGAATTATCTGTTAAATATGCTAAAGAAGCCGGGATGATATCCCAAGCTGCCCTTTCCATTACTTACTCTCCAGTCCATACAGTAAGCTATTTTATGCAAGTCGTTGACCATATTGTTGGTTATGGTGCCGATGAGATCTGTCTTAAGGACATGGCTGGTGTTGGGAGACCCGCAATGCTTGGGGAACTTGTAAAAAGAATCAAAACAAAATACCCGGAAATAATCGTTCAGTATCATGGCCATTCAGGTCCCGGGATGTCGGTTGCTTCGATGCTTGAAGTGGCAAGAGCCGGCGCTGATTATCTCGATGTGGCAATGGAACCGCTAAGCTGGGGAATGATACATCCGGATGTAATTGCAATACAGGCTATTATGAAAGATGCAGGATTTGATGTGCCGGAGATCAATATGGACGCTTACATGAAAGTCAGATCCCTTACTCAGAAATATATTGATGACTTTCTTGGATATTTTATTGATCCCCGAAACAAACAAATCTCTTCTTTACTTATTGGTAGCGGTCTTCCCGGAGGTATGATGGGAAGCATGATGTCTGATCTTAAAGGTGTACACCAGGGAATTAATACAACACTTAAAAGCAAAGGAAAACCTGAACTAAGTGAAGATGAGCTGGTGGTGAAGCTCTTTAACGAAGTGGAATTTATATGGCCAAAATTAGGATATCCTCCTCTTGTAACTCCTTTCAGCCAGTACGTTAAAAATGTCGCACTCATGAATATTATTCAGCTTACCAGCGGAAAAGAAAGATATTCAATGATCGACAATAACACCTGGGATATGATCCTTGGGAAAGCCGGCAAACTGCCCGGGGTTCTCGATGAGGAGATTATCAATTTAGCTCATAGTCAGTCGCGTGAGTTTTACACAGGAACACCACAAGAAGCATATCCCGACCAGCTGGATGTTTTCAGGGAAGAGATGAAACAGAACAGTTGGGATACAGGAAGAGATGATGAGGAACTTTTTGAACTTGCAATGCACGACAGGCAATATCGCGATTATAAATCGGGGGCTGCTAAAACAAGATTTGAAAATGAACTCATCAAAGCTAAGGAACAGCTTAATAAGCCTGAATTATCAGTTCCGGCTGAAAAGACAGCTCTAAAGGTAAATAGTCAAAGGGAAGAAAAAACAGATCCCGATATTAAAGCTATTTTATCTCCAGCTAAAGGTAAAGTATACTATAATCTTTTTCGTGAAATTACTGAACCATCTGCTGCAGGAGATCCGGTGAACAGAGGTGACCGAATTTGTTACCTTCAGACAAATTCCTATATTAGCGAAATTACTTCAGCATATGACGGTGAGATGACTGAGATAGTTGTTCAGCAAGGTGCAAACGTGAATAAAGGTGATATACTATTCAGAATCAAAGAAATAAAGAAATAAAGAAAACACTAACCAAACCTAATATTAAAAAATGAAAAAGACTTTATTTGTTATGTTCCTTTCAATCTTAGCATTTACAGGATGCAAAAAGAAAGAAAAAAGTGATAATCCTTTCTTTAACGAGTACGAGACCCCTTTCGGAGTACCTCCATTTGAACAGATAAAAGCAGCTCATTACATGCCTGCTTACCTTAAGGGAATGGAAGAAGAACAAAAAGAAATTAAAGCAATCATCAATAATCCTCAGTCTCCTACATTCAATAATACCATAAAAGCTTTAGAATACAGTGGTGAACTTCTGAATAAGGTTAGCAGAGTATTTGGTTCACTCAATTCTGCCAATACAAATGATACTTTACAGAAGATCAACAAGGAACTATCTCCTCTCCTTTCAAAACACAGAGATGATATCAGTCTGAATGACAGCTTGTTTCAAAGAATAAAATCTGTTTATGATAACAGTGATAAATTTAACCTCAACGAAGAAGAAAGAAAGGTGCTGGATAATACGTACAAAAACTTTGTCAGAAGCGGGGCTGCTTTATCACCTGAAGATAAAGGGAAATTACGTAAGATTAATCAGGAAGCCTCTCTATTGTCAGTTCAGTTTGGACAAAACCTGCTGGCGGAAACTAACGGCTTTCAGCTTGTGATTGATAAGAAGGAAGATTTATCAGGATTACCTGAAGGTGCAATCACACAGGCAGCAACTTTGGCAAAGAATCTGAAGATGGAAGGCAAATGGGTATTCACCATTCAGTATCCGATTATGGAACAGTTTCTGAAATATTCTGATAAAAGGGAATTGCGACAGAAGCTTTTTACAGCATATTTCATGAAAGGAGATAATGATAATGACCATGATAACAAAACAATAATTGCCCGAATAGCAAAACTGAGAGTGGAAAGATCTCATCTTCTTGGTTATAAGAGCTATGCTGATTTTGCTCTTGAGCGCAATATGGCGAAGACTCCTGCAAAAGTATTTGAATTCCTTAGCCAGGTCTGGGCTGCGGCAACACCTGTTGCCAAAGCAGAAGCTGCTGCTCAGCAGGCCATGATTTACAAGGAGGGCGGAAAATTTAAACTTGAGCCATGGGACTGGTGGTATTATACTGAAAAGATAAGGAAAGAGAAATATGACCTCAGCGATGAACTCACCCGGCCATATTTTAAGATTGATAATGTTATTCAGGGCTTGTTCTATGTAGCAAACCAATTATACGGACTGGAATTCTCAAAAAGAACTGACATACCAAAATATCATCCCGATGTTCAGACCTTTGAAGTAAAACGTAATGGAAATCATGTCGGTATTCTGTTGATTGACAACTACCCACGCTCTTCAAAAAGAGCAGGTGCCTGGTGCGGAGCTTTCAGAGGACAGAGCCGTGATATAAATGGGAAGATGGTCAACCCTATCGTAACAATGGTGACAAATTCAACCCCACCCACTGCTGATAAGCCAGCACTTCTGACACCGGATGAGGCTTCTACTTTATTCCATGAGTTTGGTCATGCTCTGCATCAATTGCTTTCAAACTCAACATATCCAAGCGTTTCAGGAACATCAGTACCCCGGGATTTTGTGGAATTGCCTTCACAAATAATGGAACATTGGACACTTGAACCCGAAGTATTAAAAGTTTATGCAAAGCATTATCTGACAGGCGAGGTTATACCTGCAGAACTGGTTAATAAACTCGACAAGTCAGGTAAATTCAACATGGGATTCACAACAATAGAATATCTGGCTGCTGCACTTCTTGATATGGAATATCATTCTCTTACAGAACCTGTAGATCTCGATATTCACGCTTTCGAGAAAGCAGCAATGGACAAATACGGACTGATTCCTGAAATCAAACCCAGATACAGGTCTACATATTTTAACCATATATGGTCGGGAGGATATTCAGCTGGTTATTACAGCTATATCTGGTGTGAAATACTTGATGCCGACGCTTTCCAGGCATTCAAAGAAACGGGTAACATATTTAATAAGGAAGTTGCCGCAAAATTCGAAAAGGAAATTCTTTCAAAAGGAGGAACCAGAGATGCTCTTGAAATGTACAAAGCATTCAGAGGTAAAGAACCTGGAATTGATGCCCTTTTAGAGAATAGAGGACTAAAATAGCTTATTGCAAAGTTTTGAGATACACAAGTTGACTTTGCGTACTTTGCGCTGACTTTGCACACTCTGCGGTTAAAATGGATTTTATTAAATAATTTAATTTGTAGTATACATACTTATTTAATAATTGATGAGAACAAAACTGATTTTCTTTCTTCTTCTGATTTTTCAGTTTACATTAGCCTTGAAAGTTAATGGATCTTCTCCGACGGCTGTCAAGGGGATTCTTGATCTTCATGATATCGGGAATAATGATAAATTTTCTATTACTCTTAATGGTGAATGGGCTTTCTATTGGAAAAAATTACTGCGCCCCAATGATTTCAAAACAGGACCTATAAAACCTGATTATTTTGGGAAAGTCCCGTCATATTGGACAGATTATCCTAAGGAGTCAGTAAAAACCGAAAGGTTTGGATATGCTACATACCTCTTGACTATTATATTACCTCCAGGCTTCAGAAAGCCTTTGGGTATCGATTTACCTGTTTTTGATTCCGCTTATGACATTTACATTAATGGTAAATATCTCGGAGGAAGCGGTATCACAGGAAAATCTGCTGAAGAAACAGTCCCCGAGTATAAAAGAAATTTTTTCAGACTTATTCCGGATTCAGATTCACTTAAAATAATCATTAATGTTTCAAATTATGATCATCGCAGGGGCGGATTCTGGCTTCCTGTAAGATTGGGAACATTCGCTGAAGTACAGAAGCATATGGCTAACGGTTGGGCCGGAGGATGGGCCGTTATAAGTATGCTTATGGCATTTTCCATCTTTTTTTTGTTCTTTTATTTTATCGCTCCTGAAGAAAAAATAATGGGATCCTTCAGTCTGGCAACAATGGGTCTTGCACTAAGACCCCTGTTCACATCTCATTATCTTATTCTTAACCTTTTTAGTATGAGCTGGACATGGATAGTCAGATTTGAATATCTTAGTCTGTATATTGTAATCATAGGATGGGCCTGGTTTGTATTGAACCTCTATCCGTCAAAGTTGTTCCGTATAGCAGTATGGATATTTACTATCTTTTTCTCAGCTGCATTAATTTTAACACTTTTTCTTCCTGTTGCAATCTTCAGTTATTTGATTCTTGTTTATTATCCCTCCATGATTTTGCTGATGACTTATCTGTTATGCAGGAGTTTCATTGGTACATTAAAAGGAATCAGTCTTGATATAATATATTTTATAGCATTCATAATATTATTTTTAGGTGGAGTTCACGATATCATGGTGTCACTTGGGAAAACAACTGGTTCCCTCGGGTACATACTCACCTATATAATTGTACTTTTTGTTTTCATCCAGGCAACAATTTTACTTTTTAAGTGGGTGACCGTGTTCCATGAGAAACAAAGACTCAAAGAAGAACTTGAATTCATGAACCGGAACCTTGAACTTATTGTGAATGACAGAACTATTGAACTCAAGACCAGAAATGAAGAAATAGAGAATCAAAACAATAGAATTGAATTGCAAAACAAACAGTTATCTGATACTATACAACTGAAAAACAGAATATTTTCAGTAATTGCCCACGATTTGAGGAGTCCTGTAGTTAACATTCTATACATGCTTAACCTTCTTAAAGAAAAAGAGTATAAGGAAAAGTATGATACTTATGCTAATTCAAGTATTCAATATGCTCAGCTTGTTATCAGTTTATTGGAAAATATGCTTGTGTGGGGCAGAGGTCAGGAAGATAAAATAAAATTCTCTCCTGATAAACTTGATCTTGCAGATATTATCCTCACAAATCTAAGCATATTTAAAGAAATAGCAGATAAAAAAGATATTACCGTAAACTTTACTCAGGTAGGAAGTTCAATAGCGTTTTTTGATAAAGATCTTCTCGATATTATTATCAGAAACCTGTTGTCAAATGCAGTAAAATACACACCGAGGGGAGGAAGAATCAGCATTCTCCTGAAAAATAAAACCGGTCAGAGAGAAGGTATCTTGTTGAAGATATGCGATAATGGTATAGGTATTCCTGAGTCAAAGCAAAAAGAACTCTTCTCTTCCTCCGAAATTGATAGTACTCCGGGAACAGAGAATGAAAAGGGAACGGGTCTTGGTTTAAAACTCTGTTATGAACTTGTAAAGATAAATAATGGGAATATTGATATAGAGAGCAAACCAGATGAGGGAACTTGTATTATTATTTCACTTCCAGTTGAAAAAGAAGGTATAAAATCCATTTAATAATAATCTTAAAATAACCTGTAGAACTTTATAGAAAACCATTACGGGATAAAGATTTACAGATCTATAATTAATCTCATTTCTTTCCAGAATCTGATTCTATGTTTGTCATACAATCTAAAAATTAATCAACAGTAAGGTCTGCGAGCCCGTCCTTGTCAAGAATTTTTATCTTTTTGCCCTGAGCTTCGAGATAAAATTCCAGCTCCAGTTCCTTAATAGCTCGTGATACTGACGGCCTTGCCACACCAAAAAAATCGGCAAGGTCGTTTTGCGTCATACCAAGATTAACAATTGTACCTTCTTTCCCTGCTTTCTGAAGAATATAATGCGCCAGTTTTCCTTTTATCGTTTTAAAATTGAGGAATTTAATCTTCTCAGAAAGGAATTGCGAACGGTTTGAAATCATATCAAGAAAGTTGCTCAGAATAATCTCATTCCTTTTCAGCAACTTTAGAAAATCGGACTTATCAACTGAGAGAATTTCCACATTCGAAACAGCAACAACATTAACCGGAAATCTGTTTTTATTTCCAAACATAAAAGCCGATGCTAGTGCCCCAGGTGCAGGAATATCTTCAATTTTTATCACCCTTCCTGCATAATCAACCATTTCACCTTTCACAGTACCGTTCATTACTAGCATCAATGAATTAACAGTATCCCCGCTCTGAGCTATCATTGAACCTGCCTGAAATTTTCTGATTCTGTGTGGAACTTCTGAAAAAATTGCTTCTATTTCATCCGGGATAAGACCCTTAAAAAGTGGTGCAAATGATAAAAGAGAAAAGTCCATTTTTTTATGTAAAAATAGTAAATATTAATTAACGGCTCAAAGGTGCAACGGTGTAAGAACATAAAAATATCCGCACCAGCCAGCATTTGTTCCTCAATTCTTTCTATTACATTTGAAAACTTATAACTCAAATAAAACTGAATGAAAAGAATTTTAACATTTCTAGGAATACTTACCTTGACAACTTCTCAGATCATTCTTTCACAGGATGTTCCAGAAACAGTACTTCTAAAACAATTTCACACTATTCACAGTGAGGAAATGATGTCATGGCTGCAAAAACTATGCTCGCCGGAGTTTAACGGAAGACTTACAGGTACTCCAGAATTCATTGCCACTGCAGACTGGGTTGCCGGAAAGCTCAAGGAATGGGGTCTGAAACCAGCTGGTGATAATGGCACCTATTTCCAGGGGTTTGATTTTCCTTATACAGTTATAAATGATCCCGGAAGCCTTTCATTGAACCTGCTCCAGGCTGATGGATCTGTTATTAAAAAAAATTACAGCTATCCTGATGAATACTACCCGGGAATGAATTCCGGCAACGGAGAAATAACTGCTGAAGTTGTTTTTGTGGGATTTGGGGTTTCTGCTCCTGAATTAAATTACGATGATTATAAAGGTATTGATGTCAAAGGAAAGATTGTCCTTATGAACAGGGATGTCCCTTATGGAGATGCAAGAAATCCCGAATACAAGAAATGGGTCGGATATTGTTACCATCAGTACAAACTTCAAAATGCAGTAAAACATGGCGCTGCCGGGATGTTATATATTGACGGAGCTGCTGCTAATCCTAATATTGCCTACGATCCTTCAATAATAGTCTGTGGTATCGGGCCTCAGCCTCTTGCTGATATTTTTGCCGGACTAAAAACTACAAACAAAGACATTGTAGAAAAGATCATAAAATCCTTCTCTCCTGCCTCCTTTAACACCGGGAAAAGTGTTACAATTAAAGCTAACACTACCAGACATCCTGAAGGAAAAGCCTGTAACGTTCTTGGTTTGATTGAGGGCAGCGATCCTGTTCTGAAAAATGAAGTAATAATAATTGGGGGGCACCTCGATGCTGTAGGGAATGCCGGCAGGGTAGTAAATGGAGCGTTGGATAACGGAAGCGGCGTAATAGACATAATGGGTGCCGCAAAAGCAATGGCACAATCCGGGATCAAGCTAAAAAGGTCAGTCCTGTTTATGTTTATTGGAGGAGAAGAGGTCGGCCTTATCGGAAGCAAAGTGTATACTGAAAGACCTGTTTTTCCAAAAGAAAAAACTATCACTTTTATAAATCTCGATATGGTTGGAAACGGAACTGGTCTTGCAGTAAGCGCTGGCAGTACTTATAAAGAATATCTGACCTATTTTGAACAGGCAAATGCAAAATATATTCACAGAACTATGCAAACATCAGCACCCGTTCCCGGAGCCTACTATGGCCGTCCAAGAAGTGATGGTGTTGTTTTCAGCATGGCCGGATATAAAACAATGTCTCTAGGTACAACTGAAGGTACAAAAAAAATATTTTATCATCTTCCCGGTGATGATCCGGATGCTGTAACAATAGACATTATGGAAGACGTATCGAAAATGATATATGTGGCGTTGATCAATATGGGGAATGATGCTGGTTTGAAATACTAATTTTTACAAACACTGTTACAATCCTAATAATCAGCAATATTCTCCGGTTTATTGCCCCCGGCCCTCCCGCTACGCGGGACAAGCTCTAATGAAGGTTCTATTCAGATTCACGTTATGGTTCACATATCGACTGGTATAATTCATTGTCAATATGCGAATTAGCCCCGCAACAGCGGGATTGGGGGGGCAAAAAAGCGGTGAATTACTCTGGTAAATATTTAAATTTGTAACATATGTTACATTTCGTTCTACAATCTTTCCTCATTTTTGTATCAGAAACTAAATAAATTACGATATGAAAAGAGATATTTTAAAAATAGATGAAGAATTATGCAATGGATGCGGACAATGCGTTCCAAACTGTCACGAAGGGGCGTTGCAGGTAATTGACGGGAAAGTAAGACTTGTAAGTGAGCTTATGTGCGACGGACTTGGTGCCTGCATTGGTCATTGCCCTGAAGGAGCCATAACGATAGAGTCAAGGGAAGCTGAGCCATATAGCGAAATACGCGTTATGGAACAGATGAAAGATAAGGGGAAGAATACTATCATTGCACATCTGAAACATTTGAAAGATCATGGTGAAAAAGGCTTCGTACATGAAGGCGTGACATATCTAAAAGAACACAGGGACGAACTAAGCTTTAATCTTGATGAAGTAATACATGAGGTACATAATCATGGTAACGCAGTTTCAGCTCCACAACAGACTCATGTACATTCTCATAATCATGACAATGGAGGTGGCGGCTGTCCCGGAGCAAAGACAACGGTCATTGAACGGCCCGGAACCCATTATGAAAATTCAGTGTCAACGGAACCACCTTCCGAATTAAGACAATGGCCTGTTCAGATGCATCTTGTGAATCCAAATGCTTCATATTTCCAGGGATCCGATCTTTTACTTGCAGCTGATTGCGTTGCATTCTCAATGGGTGGTTTTCATAGTAAACATCTCAAGGGTAAATCACTTGCAATTGCATGTCCTAAACTTGATCAGGGTTCAGAGATTTATATTCAGAAACTGACTTCGATGATCGATGTAGCAAAAGTAAATACAATAACTGTTATGATGATGGAAGTACCATGCTGCGGAGGTTTATTGCAGATGGTAAAAGCTGCATTGGCCAGCGCATCAAGGAAGGTGCCAGTAAAGAAAATTATTGTCGGGATAAATGGAGACGTGCTTCAGGAGGAATGGGTGTAAACACCTTTATGATATATGACATAAAATTTCTATTTATATTGATTCTTTTAAATTTATAATCTAAATTTGAATATCGTGGTAAAACAACAAGATTAGCGTCATTCTTGAACTTCTAAAGCTTTAACTAATGATTCAGGAATCTTCCCCTAAATTAGCTTTTAAGAATAAGTATTTACTCGGTTTTGATATCGGATCAGTTTCCCTGAATTCAGTTGTAATGGATGAGAGTTATAATATTCTTGAAGACCATTATGAGTATATTCATGGAAAACCATTCAATGTTTTACTTGAACGACTAACATCGATTCTGAAAACCCACAATGCTGAATCAATTAAAGGGATCGCCATAACCGGATCGGGAGGAAAACTGGCTACGGAACTTATTGGTGGAATTTTCGTAAATGAAATAATTGCACAAGCAACTTCAACAGGAAAACTTTTTCCTGATGTTAAGACTGTTATTGAAATTGGAGGTGAAGACTCTAAATTAATTATACTGGAAAAAGATCCTGCCACAGGTAATTCACGACTCGTGGATTTTGAAATGAATAGTATATGTGCGGCAGGGACAGGCTCCTTCCTCGATCAGCAGGCGAGAAGAATCGGCGTTCCAATTGAAACCGAATTCGGAAATATGTCACTGAAATCAGTTGATCCTCCCAGAATTGCAGGAAGATGCAGTGTATTTGCAAAAAGCGATATGATACACCATCAGCAGATTGCGACACCTCTTCACGATATCGTTGCAGGATTATGTTTTGCCCTGGCAAGAAATTTCCGAAGCAACCTGGCAAGAAGTAAAGAGATCAAACATCCTGTAATCTTCTCAGGCGGTGTTGCAGCAAATACGGGAATGGTAAGAGCTTTCAGAGAAATTCTCGATCTTAAAGACGGGGAGCTTATAATCTCAAAACACCATGCTTCAATGGGTGCGATCGGAGCTGTGATGTATGCTCATTCAAATAACCTTGAAATGGATCATTTCTCAGGTCTAAAGAAGCTTGAAGATTACCTTTCGGTTGATGCCACAGCATTTGTTACCCTTCCAAAACTAATTGAATCAGGTGCTGAATATAAAAAATATGTTCATCCAATAATTAAGGGTAATAATAAGACCAAAGTCTATCTTGGACTGGATATCGGATCATTAAGTACTAATGTTGTTCTTATAGATGAACAACACAATGTAATTTCAAGAAGGTATCTACCTACCGCCGGGAAACCACTCGAAGCAATTCAGAGGGGACTGACAGAAATTTATGATGAGATCGGAGAATTTGTTGAGGTTATTGGTGCCGGAACAACAGGTTCGGGAAGATACCTTACCGGAGATTTTATCGGAGCCGATACCATACAGAATGAAATCACAGCCCAGGCAACCGCGGCAATTGATTATGATCAAACTGTCGATACAATATTTGAAATAGGCGGACAGGATTCAAAGTATATAAGTATTGAAAATGGTGTTGTTGTAGACTTTGAGATGAATAAGGTATGTGCTGCCGGAACCGGATCATTTCTTGAAGAACAGGCGGAAAAACTTAATATTAGCATTGTTAATGAGTTCGGTGAAATGGCATTGGGTTCAGATTGTCCTGTAAAACTGGGTGACAGGTGTA
>JANXXP010000239.1 GCA_025350595.1 Bacteroidota bacterium | reverse complement strand
AATGGCTTGCTTTAAATGGTGTTAGTGCTATGCCAATCTGGACAGACTGGAGAAGAACCGGTTATCCCGATTTCATTCACTTTACTGCTGATGCTGCGAAACTTAATGCTACACCTCCGGTACGTTTGTTGTATCCTCAGTCTGAAATTAGTACCAACAATGACAATGTTGTTGCTCAGGGTGACATCAGTTTGTTTACTACAAAGATTTTCTGGGATGGAAACTAAACTGGATATTCCATAAATTATAAACAATTAAAAAAAAGAATATGAGAAACAAAATATTCATGATAATATCCTTTCTGGCAGTAGTTTTTTCTGTAAGTTCTTGCCTGAAAGATAATATTGGTGAAGACTGGACATCGGACCTTAAAGGAAAGATGTATGCAGAATTCCCCAATAACGGGCCTCAGGTTAAGGTAATTCAGCCAGTTGCAACAGATCAGATTTTCAAATTCCTGATAAATATTTCAACCGATGCAGTTCCTACTTCGGACATTACATTAACGTTGGGATTTGATGCTGCTGCTATGGCTGCTTACAATAATGATATTCATGCTGCCGATACTTCCATTCACTGGAGTTATGAGATGTATCCAACAATGACGATTATGGAACCTACAGTAACGATTGCTGCCGGAACCAGAAACGCTTATGTTCATGTGAAACTTAGCAGTGCTAACCTTCTAAGTTTGGCTAAAAAGTTCATGTGCCCTATCACAATTACAGATGCCTCCGGGGGTACAGTAATTGCTTCAAACAAGAAAACAGTTTTGTATAAACTTCCGATTGCAAATAAATGGGAAGGTACATATAAACTGAGAGGTACTGTTTTGAGAGAAGGCGATCCTGTTCTTTCAGGATATTATAAAGGTAGAACCTACAAACTTGGAACCAGCGGTCCTAACAGCGTTGTATTTGATAAGCTTATGGGTTGGTCAGATGGTAACGGAAATATTGGAGGTATCAGTTATTGGGAAATTACAATAAGTGAGGCTACTACTCCTAACCCAATTACAATCAAAGACGCGACGAACGCAGCTGTGAAGCCTCTTGGAACATATCCTAACCGTTATGATCCTGCAACCAAAACTTTCTATATGTCAGTTTACTGGGGAACAGGACCTACAAACAGAGCAACTACAGATACACTTGTTTATACAGGACCTTATTAATAATTCTGTATAGATAGATTGTGTAATAAAAATGGCTGGATTTATTATTCAGCAGAAATTATAACTTGAATAAAATATTATAAAATATGAAAAGGAAAAATTTGATTTTTGTAATGTTGCTCGTGTTGTCTGGCTTGGTTACAATGCAAAGTTGTAAGAAGGACACCGTGGTAGCATTCACAGAACATGGTGCCTTTACCGTTCCTGCTCTTGTGGCTCCGGCAAATGGTGTTTTTCTAAACTTAACCGGTACAACTATTGACCTGAAATGGGAGTCAACAAGTGCCAGTGGGGATGCAATGAGTTGGGATGTGTATTTTGGAAATACAGACGATCCTGCCAAAGTTCAAACTGCTTATACTTCAGAAACTTTAACAGTTACTGTTGCAGCAGGAACCAAATACTGGTGGAAAGTCGTAGGAACTGATGCTAATGGTGTTATATCCAGAAGTCCGGTTTGGAGTTTCGAAATTACTGATCCTGTGGCTCCTCTGAATCTGAAAATGTCATGGACAACCGATTCAAAAGCAGCTGTTGGTTTGGATCTTGATCCGTTAGCAGTTGTGGACCTAAGGCTCCTGATTCTGAAAGCTGATAAATTAACAAACGCTGTTACAGCTATAAATACTGCTCAGTTTGAAGAATTTGGCAAGTTTAATACACTCGTTGATGGCACATACTTCATTGTAACAGATATCAACAAAACTATCAATGTAGGAGATTTTAATGTTCCGATCAACGTAAGTATCAATCTGACTTTCAACCAGAGAGGTACTTTGTATCAGGTAATAGATCTTCCAAAGGTTATGACCAATAAATTCAATTGCAGCTCGTACAAAACTGTTCTTGCTCAGGTTGTAAAAGTTGGATCTACATATACTGTTACCAAGAGTATTTCCAATATTCTTCCTGCTGTTCCTCCTGCTCTTGCAGGTACCTGGAAGGGTAATGATTTTGGATATCCTAGTACAGTTGTAACAAGTATCGTCGGTGGCAAGCTTATGATCGATGGAGTTGGTACAGGCTGGATGATTGATCCTGTTGATGGTTGGGGCGAAGTTCCTCAGGTAACTTTCCCTGCTGAAGTTGTTGTTAACTTGTGTGCAAAAACAGTTTCTATTGCGAATCAGAAATTCATGACTACCAAATATAATGGAGCAATTCAGACTTCCTATTATATACAAGGTACAGGTACTTATGATTTGAGTGGCACATTCCCAGTTCTGACTTTGACCTATGATTTTATTCAGGGAGGAGTTTCGATAGCTAAATATTTCGGCGTTACTGCTTTTAAAGCTACATTAACTTTGAATCCGGCTGGTAAAGGTGCAAACAACGAAGAAATGTTTATTTATCCACATAACAAACTTCTTGTTCCACGAACAGTAAAATAATCAACTTAGAATAGTTAATTAATAAAAGCCGTCTCAGGAAACTGAGGCGGTTTTTTTTGCTTTTGTCGGATTTTACAGCTCAAACCGAGTTGTTATTGAGTAAAATGCACTCCTCACACCTTTTACTCTATCTTAAGATTAACCAGCTCGAGCCTGGTAGTTGTGGCCCTAAGAACTTTTATAACGATTTTGCCAAACCTTATAACGTCATTATTACCAGGAATGCTGCCGTGATAAAACATTATCATTCCGGCAAGGGTTTCATAATCGTCTTCTTCAGGAAGATGAAGATGGTATTTTTCATTCAGGTAATCAATTTCTATTCTTCCGGAAAGAATAAATTCATTTATGCTGACTACCTTTTCAATCAGGTCGTTAGTATCGTGCTCATCTTCAATATCGCCAACAATCTCCTCAAGAATATCCTCGATAGTTACCATACCCGATGTTCCTCCGAATTCGTCAACAACAAGAGCAATATTCTTATTCTCGTCAACAAACAATTTTAGCAGTCTGTTTGCCGGCATTGTTTCAGGCACAATGGCAAGTTTACGTATTGAGGATATTATATCTTTAGGATTTTTAAATATGTCTTTCAGCTCGAAATATCCTATAATATTGTCAATGGAACTCTGATAGACTAATATCCGCGAAAGTCTTGTTTCGATGAATTTTTCTTTAAGTAACTCAACCGGACTCATGCACTCAACTGCCTCAATCTCGGTTCTGGGAATCATACATTCCCTCAGCTTAACATTAGAAAAATCGAGGGCATTCTGAAAAATCCTGATATTGTGATGATCTGGTCCCGATTCTTCTTTACTCTGTTTGCTTATATCTACAAAATGGTCGAGATCAACCTTGCTGAAAATAAGATCCTCCTGTTTCTTCTCCCTTGGTTTGAACTTGAAAAATACCCTTATGAACAGGTTAGAAGCAGCGAGGGTAAATTTACTTACCGGGTAGAAAAGAAAAAAGAAAAACAGAGTAGGGATACTTAAGAACTTCAGAAAAAAATTAGGTGAAATAATGAAAATGGTTTTTGGAAGAAATTCGGCAACAAACAGAATTATTGTTGTGGAAATTAATGTGTTAAGTAAAAGAACTAATAGCTCCGAATCAACATACTTCAATAACTGGGGTCCAAGTAAATTGGAAAAGACCAATCCATAAATAACAAGAGCAATATTATTGCCGATAAGCATTGTTGCAATGTACTGTCCCGGATTATTTGTAAAAAGTTTTAAGATTTCTGAGCCGAATACACCCTGTTTCCTGTCAAGCTCAATACGAAGTTTATTTGAAGTAACAAACGCAATCTCCATACCGGAAAAGAAGGCTGAGAGAACGATGGCCAGAAATATGATAAGAAGTCCGTTCATGGACCAAAGTTAACTCTTTTTTCGCTGTTTATGCCTTATCCATGCAAAGACAAAGGAGATTACAGCCATAAGGGCAAAGATTAAGACTTTTGATCCACCGGCCATTATTGCATATCTGATTCCGGTAATTACAGATAGGATTCCTGTTGTTATCCAGATGATTTCGAGAATCAATAATGAACTATTGCGCATCTTTCAGTGGGATTACTGCGCTTACTTTCTTCAGCTTTTGAGTATTAAGCTTCGAATCAGATTCAAATCCGGTTGCGAGTGTAATCTGGTCCTGATTCGTTATTCTTACAAAGCGGTCGGTATAAATGCGGTCTTTTTGCTGATCCCAGTACAAAAGTTCAGTTTCGAGCTTCCCATTAGTCTCATTTACCACAACAACACTGTCTTTAAGCTCCCATAAATTATTTGTTTCAGTGTACTTTCCATATTTTGCTGTTACAAAACCTTCAGGTTTAGTTTTACCATTATAAAAAACCACATGGATCCCCGAAGTGAATTCAGTATATGGATTGTCTTTTGGTTCATATTTCTGCATGAGAGGAGCAGACATCTTAACTTGTAATCGGCCTGAATCGTTGAATTCAGTCTCAAAGGTTTTAGCTGTAAGAGATGGGAGGGAAAGAATATCAAACTTAGGAATTGATTTATTTTTATTCTCACACGACAAAACAATCGCGGATAAGATGATTAAGAAAATATAACTGAGCTTTCTGAATTTCATTGAAGAATATATCATGTTTATTATCCAATCAAACCCCGTATTATCCTAATATTCAGCTATTTGTAAAATTGTACCTTCGCCCTGGGGGAAGGCTAGGAAGGGGGGTAATAATTATCAGTAATGCTATTTAATCATATTTACGCTTCTCAAACCATCTATCGTAAATGTTCAGACTGATACCCATTGTAAAATAATTCTCCTTAGGTAGAATGCTCCCTGATGGTCCGGTTCTTCTTGTAAAGTCAAAAAACAGATTGGTTTTTGAAAATGTACGTCTTAATGGAATCCCAATACCTATACTTGCCCCATATTCTTTTAACTGTTCGCCGTTAACAATCAGGTAATTATCTCCGACATGACCACCAATTCTATACTCTATCCTTTTCATGAAACTGTAATTCGAAAATTTATCAGGAATTAATTCAGCTCCGAAAAGAAAAGATTTTGTATCAGCAGCATAACCTGATGCTCCCGGTATTACAGATGCTGACCATTTCGTAGTTACATAATCAATCCCGGTTGTAAACTTATTTTTCTTTCCGAAAGAGATACCCATACTTAAAGTTCCCGGAATATATGCTTTTTTAGTATTTTCAGATACATATGACATAGTATCTATCGTACCGAAGGCAGTATACTTCTCTGACAAATAATTGTAATTTGAATTATAATTTTTATTTGAAATCAATGATAATCCTGCATTAAAAAAGTGATCGTTTTTCAAAGCGGCAGTGTATTGCAGACCATAGGTAAAATTAATCCCGGATAAATGTATGTTCTCTGTTGTTCTGTTATTGAAGCCGTTATAGTAATCAGCAAAATCGAATTGGTTTGTTCTCTTAATCTGGCCAAACAGCACACTCATATTCACACCAACTGAAAAATTCTTATTTATTTTAATTCCCGATCCCATGAAAAAGTTATTAAATCCTCCTTCTCCGGCATGATAAGAGGAGTATATCCCCGTATTTGGATCATAAAGCGGACTGCCTTCAGAAACAGTTTCTGCTATCTTGAAGTATCCGTTGCTTAAAGGAACAAGGCCCAGTGCAAAGCCCCACCCTTTCATCAAGGGGAAACTCATAAGCAGATGGTCAAAATTTGCGTCATCTGATTTGTATTTAGAAGTACCATCAGAAAGAAGATTCTTACTATAATCAAGACCAAAGTCAAAATTTAATGAGATCGTATCAAAACTGCTGTATGAAGCCGGATTTGAAAAATATATTGTGGTATTATCTCTGAATGCGGTGCTAACACCTCCCATTCCCTGCATTCTGAATGATCCTGCCGGTTCCATTGAGCCAATATTAAACCGTGAAAAAGGGGAGTTGACAAGTTTCTGACCAGATGCCGTAAAGGCTAAAGAAAACAGAGCGATAAAAATGGTTATAAAAAGCTTATGTTGCATTGTATTCTAAAATATAATTTAAACCATCAATCACAATATCAGGCATATATGTGGTTTGATGATTGATTTTGCCCTTAAGAAATTCACTGTCTCCGCCTGCAAGTAATACTTTGAAGTCAGTCTTGTTTTTCTTAAACGTGCGAATATACTCATTTATTTCATATGTCACCCCTGTAATGACTCCGGCTGTAATAGCCTCTATAGTATTTACTCCCGGAAACGTATATGTATCATAAGTTGAAACCAGCGGTAACTTTTCTGTAAACTTGTTCAAAGCTTTAAATCTCATATTTATTCCGGGAGATATGTTCCCTCCTTTATAAATACCTGAAGATAAAAACTCATATGTAATTGCTGTGCCTGCGTCGATTATCAGAATCTCTGATCCGGGAAACAGACTGAAGGCTCCGGCAACAGCCGCTATTCTGTCGGGACCAAGTGTTTCCGGAGTTTCATATTCAATTTTAAAAGGAAGTTTTGATTTATGTGAGAGAACATGAACAAACGGGATGTTAGCAAATAATAAATCGGATATGAAGGGAGGTAATTTTTTTACAGATGAAACAATTGCACTTTTTACCCTGATCCCGGACAACTCTTTTTCTAGCTCCTTACAATTTAACTCATTAATGCGAGATACAGAAAGTTTCTCCCTGCCATTAAAAACTGCAAGTTTTGTACTTGTATTACCTATATCAACTATAAGATTCATAGGGCAAAGGTAGTAAATTATTTTAACCCCCCCAACACCACTAAAGGGGGGCTAATTCGCTGGTAATAAGAAAAATATAGTAAAAATACGAGGATTAACCCCCCTTTAGGGAGGCAGGGGGGTAAAAGAGTGGGTAAGTTATTGTGATCCAAGTATTTCGTTAAGTACACGTATTGCCGATTTCACCGATTTCACCTCATGGATCGTCAGAGTCAGTTTAAATGCTTTTTGTTTCATACTCATATGCCTTGGCTTGCTGTTAACATAATTCATGATGGAAATAAAAAGAGCGCTTCGGTAAAATTGTGAGTTGTGATCAGATACGAAATTGGCAATGAGGAGGTTATTCTTTAAAAATATTTTTTCTATTCCAAGCTTCACGGCTATCCATTTAATTCTCACAATATCGAGCAGAGCTTCTGCCGGAGGAGGGATATTTCCAAATCTGTCAATGAGTTTTTTCTCAAATGCCACTAAGACATCATCTGATTCTATTTCGTTAAGCTCTTTATATAATCTGATCCTCTCAGAGATATTTGAGATATATTCATCGGGAAACATGATTTCGAGATCAGTATCAATCTGAAAATCTGGCACGTAGGGCTTGGCTGGTCCGGATTTCACAGGAACTTTCACCTTTTCTTCTTCATCTGATGGCTCCCTGTACTCAGCATCTCTAAGTTCGATAAGCGCCTCATTCAAAATCCTCTGGTAAGTCTCAAATCCTACGTCTGCAATAAATCCGCTCTGTTCTCCGCCGAGTAGGTTTCCTGATCCTCTGATATCAAGATCCTGCATTGCAATATTAAAGCCGCTTCCAAGTTCCGAAAACTCCTCAATTGCTTTAAGTCTTCGTCTTGCTTCCGGAGTAAGTGTAGTTAGCGGAGGAGCAAGAAGATAACAGAAAGCTTTTTTATTCGATCGTCCTACTCTGCCCCTGAGCTGATGTAATTCTGACAATCCAAAATGGTGGGCATCATTAATAAAGATGGTATTGGCATTAGGGATATCAAGGCCCGATTCTATAATGGTTGTGGCAAGCAGTACATCATAATCGCCCTGAATAAAGTTGTACATCACATTTTCAACATGAGTGCCATCCATCTGTCCATGTACAATGGCAGTCTTTACATTTGGACATATTCTGTTTATCTGGGCCTGAATTTGATTAATATTTTCAACACGGTTATGAATAAAGAACACCTGTCCGTTTCTTGATATTTCATATTCAATACCTTCTTTTACAATCTCTTCATTAAAGCCGTATAATTCAGTTACAATTGGCATTCTGTTAGGAGGAGGTGTGTTGATAATCGAAAGATCGCGGGCTCCCATCAGTGAGAACTGTAATGTACGAGGGATAGGAGTAGCGGTAAGAGTCAGTGTATCAACATTTGCCTTAATCTTCTTAAGCTTCTCTTTTACAGAAAC
>JANXXP010000197.1 GCA_025350595.1 Bacteroidota bacterium | reverse complement strand
AGGATAAAGGTAGTTTTAGCAAGGTAATCAAGATCATTCCTGTAATTTTCATCACGTCCACCCGGACGGAACATATTTAATTCAGTTCCATAACCATTAAAGAATGCTACTGCTATTTCTCTATGAATCAGATCCTCCCCTACATCACACACTCTGAAAATAGAAAAATCAGGTTTAATTAACTTATTAAGATTTAGTTCCGGGCTCAGGAAAATGGCATTATGAACCCGTCCAGAGACTATACCAGGCATATCTTTGGTAATTGCCATTCCCTCAGAATACATAACCACTCCCTTTTTTACACTATCGGCAGCTGCCTGCAACTCAAAACTTGAGCTGCCTTTTGTATCAAGCACAACACCATCGGCATCTGTTTCTCTGATAAGCTGAGCCATCCCTTTATAATGATCTTCTTTTCTGGTGCTGTTATCCCATGGATTATAAGCAATAAAGAAGCGGGTTCCTAATTGATGGGATAATCCGGAGAAGGTTTTTAACTGTCCAGTTCCTCCAGGCAGATCTCTGTACAGGTCCCATTGGTTACGCTGGTCAAGACCGAGTCGTGGCCAGGTCGGCCATATTCCAAACACATCAACATTTCCGAAAAGTTCAGTTTCTTTTTTTAGTACATCCAGATAGGTATATTTTCCTGTGGTTCTGTCATAAAATTCTCTGTCCCAAGCCATTTGGAGAATTATCAGGTAGCTCTCTTTTATCCATGACAGATCAGGTCTTTCAAACATAGTGTTGTCAAACTTATCCAGATCGTACAAGTATCGGTCTCTGAACATCAGGCGAAGTCCATTCTGCCATTCTCCCCTGAAAACATCAGCATAAAATGAATATGTTACTCTTGCATTCGGAGGTAGTACAGTGGTGTATCTCTGCTTTTGTCCTCCTTCCACTTTAACCCTGCGGGTAAGTGCGCAGACTGATATATCCTTCCCTGCAGTAAAAGAGGAATACCCCAATTCCCAGGCGTTGTCAGGAAGAATAACCCTGACGGGACGATAACCAGGACGAAATAAACAAGCTCTGGCAAGATCTGATGGCCCTTTCCCTGTGATATAAACTAATCCCTCCACTCCAAATGGAACAACATTACTTATTGAGACAGTATCCTTTCCAATATTTTCAAAAGTTATTTCCCCTTTCCATCCTGCAACAGATGGTTGGGCATTTTTAAATGTTACTTTAATTCTATTATCATAGGTCTGAGAATATTGATCTTCAGTCTTTAATGAACTGACATCCGATGAATTGAAATGTTTCTCATTAAGTAAAAAGCTGTAAAGCGGTTTGCTTTTTTGCAATGTATAAGTACTGCTATCCGCCAGTACAATTTTTTCAACTGAGAGGGCGGGTTTATTTGTAACTACAACATTAAATAATTCTTGTGTGTACCCTTTAAGTGTCGAAATCAGCAAAATTGCACTTAAAAATAATATTGATTTTATGGACTTCTTCATTACCTCTAGATTGATTTTCGAAGACGCAAGATAAAGCATACTGATCATAAAAAAAATGTTGCTGTCCAGATAAATAGGTCAATTTTTTTTTTAGATAAATATGTTGTATTTTTAGGAGTTATTCAAAAGCAGATGTGGAAATGTCCGGAATTTGTAAAATACTAAGCTATATTATTTTCTTTTCTCTTATAGGGATAATGACTGCATGTGCTCCTGCGAAGAAGAATACTTACATTGCAAAGAGGAAGCAAGGTTCTCAGGTGAATGCTTCACAATTAGGGAGAAACAGCTTCTATTTTTCACCTGGCTATCAGAATAAGCTGACTAAGAAGTATAAAAAGTGATAGGTATTTTACCTTTTTCATTCATTGCATAAAAAACTTAACCCGTCGTAAGCCATCATAATCTCAGGTGGAAGTTCCTTAGTAACCTCTGCATGAAAACCCATCTGATGACTAATATGAGTAATAAATGCTTTTTTAGGCGAAATTTCTCTGATAAAATCGATAGCCTCCCGCAAACTAAAATGAGAAACATGTTTCTCTTTTCTTAATGCATTTATAACAAGGTACTTAACTCCGAACAATTTCTCTTTACTTTCTTCAGGTATATAATTGGCGTCAGTTATATAGGCAAAATTTCCAACTCTGAAGCCATATACAGGCAGATGGTAATGGAAAACTCTGATGGGTATGATTTGTACACCCTTAACATCGAAAGCATGCTCAGGAATAGTATAAAGTCTCATCTTCGGAATTCCGGGATATTGATATTCAGAGAAGACATAAGCATATTCTTCCTTTATTGCTTTCTGAACTCTTTCCTCCGCATAAATGTCAATTGCGTCCTGACTTTTATAATTGAAAGCCCGCACATCATCCATGCCTGAAATATGATCTTTGTGTTCGTGTGTCAGTAGAATTGAATCGAGTTTCATAACATGTTCACGCAGCATCTGCTGTCGGAAGTCGGGACCAGCATCAAATAGAAGCGTAGTCTCGTCTGTTTCGAGAAGAAGAGATGTTCTAAGTCTTTTGTCGTAGGGATCAGAAGATTGACATATCTTACATTCACAAGCAATTACAGGCACGCCCTGTGATGTTCCTGTCCCGAGAAAAGTTATTTTCACTTTACAAAATATTTCAGGACAAACCTATATTAAAAATCACTAAAAGGCAACATTAATACCCTTTTTGTTATATTACACAGGAGATGTATATTTGCCTGATTTCATAATTATATAAATTATAACGTGAACGGCAGGATTTATCTTATACCTGTGACTTTAGGCGGAGATGATTTTTCAAAAGTCATCCCCGAAAAAGTACTTAAACTGACCAGACAATTACGGTTTTTCATCGTTGAAGACACCAGAAGTGCAAGAAGGTTCCTCAGGCTCATCGACAGGGAGTTTCCAATTAATGACTCTGAATTCTTTGAATTAAATGAGCACACAGTTGAAGCAGATATAGCACATTATCTTGATCCTGTTTTTAATGGGTCTGATATCGGATTACTTAGTGAGGCCGGACTTCCTGGCATTGCAGATCCAGGGGCCCGTATAGTTGCCCTTGCTCATCAGAAAAAAATCACGATTACTCCCCTATCAGGTCCATCTTCAATAATTCTTGCCCTGATCTCATCGGGATTAAACGGACAAAATTTCTCTTTTAATGGATATCTGCCTGTTAAACCGGCAGAAAGGTCTTCAAAATTAAGGGAACTGGAAAAAAAAGGAGCTGAAGGCTACGCTCAGATCTTTATGGAAACCCCGTACAGAAATCAGAAAATGTTTGAATCGATTATTGAAACATGCCACAATGATACAAAGCTATGTATTGCTGCAGATATTTCCCTCGCCTCAGAATCAATTAGAACTATGAAAATCTCAGAATGGAAAAGAGATTTACCAACACTAAAGGACAGGTTGGTTGTTTTTGTTTTGCAGTAGCACTATTTTCCCGGGCCTGCTTTTACTTTAACAAGTTCCAATTCAAATAACAAAGGAGTATAACCAGGAATTATATTAAAGCCCATTGTGCCATAAGCCATGCTGGATGGTATAACCAGCATCGATTTTCCACCTTCTTTCATATAGGAGATTCCCTCTTCAATTCCGTAAATCATATAACCCTGATAAACAGGAAACTTAAGGGAATCAGAAGTGCCAACATTGGTGTCAAATGTTGTTCCGTTCAGAAATTTCCCGGTGTATTTTACCCAGACAGTATCTTTGTTAATAGGCACTCTGCCTGTACCAACTGTAACATCAAGAAAGTATAAACCGCTTGTTTTCTTTACAAACAATAAATTCGAGTTTTTACTAAGATAATCCTGAATTTCTGAAGCTTCGGCTTTCTCATATTTTGCAGCAGGATTGCATGAAACAAGCATGATCAAAAGAATTGTGATGACAGAGAATAAAAATGTTCGGATACTATTTTTCATAAAGAATCAGGGTTTAAGTATTGATATAATTAATATGTTATAAACGCAAAAAACATCTTTGTATTATTGGGGCTGCAAGATATTAACATTATAAACAATTATTGCCCTGGATGGGATCTTTTTTCTGTCTCCAATTAGTCCATAGCCCAAAAAAGGCGGAATAATCAAGATAGCCTGGGCACCTGGTCTCAACAATCTGAGACCCTCATTCATTCCCGGCTCCATTTCACTCTTACCTAAAACAAGTTCTTTTGGTCCGAGATCTTTTGATGAATAACAACTGGTTCCATCAAGAAGTGAGCATTCGTACTCCATGGTAACTTTGCTGTTTTCTGTAAAACGGGGACCGTCACCTTCTTTTATTATCTGATACCATAGACCTGAAGATGTCTCTGTCATCCTTAGGTTTTTCCGTTCAATATAGTTCTGAATTCTTTCTTTATCCTTCTTTAAAAAATACTTATTCAAATCAGCCATTTCATTTTTTCCTGGACGGGAGTTCTGGCTAATTTTTTCAGAACTATTTTTACATGAAATAAATACAACTAACAACAGAATGCATCCTGTATATCTAATTGTCATAATGTTATGGTTTGTCTTCAAATCTCCAGATATACTCTTTCAGAGCTTTGAGAAAGTACTCAATGGTGTTTGAAAGGGTATCTGAATATTCTCCTCCGGAAGCGTTCAGATGCCCTCCTCCCGAAAAATATTGTGATGCGAATTCATTAGTAGGAAAGCTTCCTATTGAGCGAAAGGAAAGTTTAATAAAATTATCCTTTTCAATAAAAAGAGCTGTAAAATATATTCCTTTTATTGATAATGGGAGATTAACAAATCCTTCTGTATCGCCCTTAACATAATTGTATTCTTTCAGATCATCTTTTGAAAGATAGATGTAAGCGGTTTTGTATTCAGGGAGAACAACCATTCTTTTATTTAATGCAAAACCCTCAAGTCGTAAACGGCCTGCCGAAAAATTATTATAAATAAGGTTTAGTATTTTCACCTTATCAATTCCTGTTTCGAGCAGATCAGCTACAATTCTGAATGTTCTTGAAGAGTACGCACCATGTTCAAAGTTACCGGTATCAGTAATAATTCCCACGTAAAGAGCTTCCGAGTAAGGTCTATTGAGAAACTGGGCCCCGTTAATGATACATAAAAGTTCATGAATCAGCTCACATGTAGAACATTTTGAAGGATCAGAAATCGTTAATTCCGCAAAAGTTCCAGGATCGAGGTGGTGATCGATTATTACTCTTTTTGCATGAGAGGCTTTCACAAAATCTTCTGCCTCCCCAAGTCTGTTTGATTGATTAAAATCGAGCATGACAATAAGGTCAGCCTCTTCAATCATCTTCCTGCTTTTCTTCCTGTCCTTAATAAATATGGTTATATCATCGATACCTTCCATCCAAAGTAAAAACTCCTGAAGGAAATTTGGGGATAACATACTCACATTGTTTCCTTTCGCTTTAAGGAATTGATATAAAGCTAATTGTGAACCGATTGCATCTCCGTCAGGATTTATATGGCAAATGAGTAGTATATTCTTTGACGATGAAAAAAGATTCGATAATTCCTTGGTATATTTAGATAAATCTATCACTTTTGCTACGGAGTTTTTCAAGTGGTTAAAGATAGAAATTATTCCTGAAGACCAATTCGATTATTAAATATCAAAAATTGCAGATATGTACAGCGATTTTACTTTTTCGATTATTAAGCCAAATGCAGTAAGAACTGGTAAAACAGGACCAATTCTTTCCATGATTAACGAAAGTGGGTTTGAAATTGCTGCAATGCGCATGGTAAAAATGACCATTTCGCAGGCAGAATCATTTTATTCGGTACATAAAGGAAAGCCATTCTATGAAGGGCTGATAGAATTTATGACATCCGGCCCTGTCGTTGTAATGATTTTAAGGCATGAAAATGCTGTTGATCAGTTCAGAAAACTTATAGGGTCAACAGATCCAGCTAAGGCAGAACCGGGTACTATCAGAAAGACTTTTGCCGTATCTGTACAGATGAATGCTGTTCATGGATCCGACAGTGATGAAAATGCAATTCTTGAGGCTAATTTTTTCTTTTCGGGTATTGAAAGGTTTTTTTAAGCTTTTGCCCCCATCCCCCCTAAAGGAGGGTTAATACATATTACTTATATTCAGATTATTATGTGTTTTTAAAGTCCCCAATAGGGGATTTAGGGGTAAAAAAGGGGTATGAAAAGATGCTTTTGGGTGCTGGTAGCATATTTGCCATTATTCATTCTAAACATTCCTTTCTATTTCACGTTATTAGATTATAGATTTTATAAATATATATGGGCTCACGTTTAAAGAAAGACTTTTCAGATAAGAAAGAGCTGGAAAAGTACTCATCTGCATTCACTCTTTCAGATATGGAGATCTTCATTTTCCCTGAATTGTTCTACCCTCTTATTCTGGCAGATATTATGTCTCCTCAATTATGGGCCTGGAGGGAGGATCCATGGTTTGCTGACATAGATAAAAAGAGTTTCATTAGTAAAGCGAACAGGATTAAACAATACATTATTCAAAATTATGTTTTCAATCTTGATCTTTCAACATGGGGACTGACTTCGAAAACAGCTGAAATAGCAAGATTCAGTGATTTTTTCGACATGGATATGCTCAGACAATCCAATGCTTTGTTTGGATATGAAGGCGATAAATACTATTTCGATATTGACATTAGAAAACATTTTGGTCTGGATAAATATGATTCTGACATAATACCCTTTTGGAAGACAGAAACAATTGAGGCAATGACAGCCTTCAGGTATAAAGAAAATTTCACTTCTGGAGCAGGTGAATGTGTTTCATTATCTGCTCTTTATGCAGCTGCGATGTTTGTAGTCGGAAGAGTTCCACTAGAAAAAATATTTTTGATTGCCACACCGCTTCACTCGCAGAACTTCATTA
Organism: Bacteroidota bacterium; assembly: GCA_025350595.1. Classification (GTDB taxonomy): domain Bacteria; phylum Bacteroidota; class Bacteroidia; order Bacteroidales; family VadinHA17; genus LD21. The sequence continues at coordinate 34,838 of JANXXP010000197.1, read as the reverse complement.
TTGAAAAAGACGGATTAATAACCAATAACCGAAGAATTGTTACAAAAAATATGTGGTACAATGGGACCTCTCTTTCTGAGAAAGCTCGAAGGGCAATGGAAAACGAGAAAGTAACTATTGTTTCACATATTTCAGGTTACATTCATACTTTATTTAATGAAGCCTCGATTGACCCTGACTCTTACAAATATTTCTCGATCAAACTGAAAGAATTCCTGGTTACAGATCTTACCAATCTGATTTTCATTAACTTCCTCCGTTTTAAATCAAAATACAAGAATTTATTTCAATTCCGATGCGAATGTTCAGGCAAACAAAGATATATTTCTCTTGAAAAAATGTTTGAGTATGAACACACAAGTAAATTCAATGTTTCAATGGAAGCCCGCGAATCACTTGTTAAAGAAATTGAAGGAGATGAATTTCATCTTAGTCCCATTCAGGGAAAAATTATGCTGAACGATATTGAAAATATAATAGTTAAACACTCAGGAAAAAGCCTTGAAGAAATTGAAAATGAATTTATAAAAACAGCAGGTATCGTTTCTGAATCTATCATTCAAGAGATGTTTAAGGATCTAAAGGATTTCATTTATATTAATCCACAGATTCCTGATTTTAAAAAGAATTATATAACTACACCAAGACTTAAGATTACTAATGAGAATACACGTTCCCAAATCATTGAATTAATAAATAGTCATAAAGAAAATTCTGAACTTGCCTTGTTATCACTTTATGTTTACAGGCAAATGGATATTATAGAGTGGTTGCCATTTATTAAAGCGGCTATCGAACGAAATCCTGTATGTTTTACCGATTTGAATGGAAAGAGTATTTCCGAAGTTTATAACATACTTATTAACTTGCCTGAGGAATCAATCTACGATGGATGCAGACTGGCATTACCTGACGAAGTTTGGAACTTCAGACGCGGCGATGGAATCGAAAAAGCCCTGGTGCTGGCTGATTTTTTGATTCATAATAATAGTACTTCGTCGGTTGCAATTGTGATAAATGGCGAAAAAGTTCATTTAAGCTGTAAAGGAGAAGATTTTCATTTTACTTCAAATAAGAACCTGAAGAAATCAATTAGTATTTCAGGTAGTGGGTATCGGATTGAGTAAATTAAAGACTACTTCCCTTGATATTTGCCCCTAAATCCCCTAAAAGGGACTTATAATTATCTTGTTAACGAAGTACAATATCCTTAACTACATCACTACCTGCTTTCTGATTGAGTTTTTCTCTTAGAACCTGTCTGAGCATAAGTAATTCGTTTCTTACCACTGATGAATTCAGATGGACATATAAGACATTATCCCTGAAGTAAATCTTGGAAGTTCTGGAGCTGATTGCCTTACCAACAATTTCTTCCCAGGAGTTTATGACGCCTACCTCATTGAGTTTTCCCCCAATTTTCATCTCATCGATGTAGTCTTTTACAGCGTCAGCAAGTGATATGGTTTTACTTCGCCTCATTCGTGTGCCGGGTTTTGACGTTTACCTCTACCACCTCATTATCTGCAATTTTGAAGAGCTTATAGTCAGTTTTATGGGAAGCTAAAATATCCTGTAAACGATTCTGGTGAGTATCAGTAATAAATATTTGTCCAAACCGGTCATTTCCTACCAATCTGATTATTTGTTCAACACGTTCACTATCAAATTTATCAAAGATATCATCAAGCAACAAAACAGGTGAAAAGCCGGCTTTTCTTTTTATATAATCGAACTTTGCCAGTTTGAGAGCTACCAGATAAGATTTCTGTTGTCCCTGTGAACCGAGTGATTTCACTGAATAATCATTCATTTCCAAAGACAGATCATCTTTATGTATTCCAACTGTTGTGTACTCTAAAAATCTGTCTTTGGTTATAGAATTTGAAAGCGTTTCCTGAAAATTGCCTTCGGAAAGCTGAGAACGGTACTTGAGTTTTACCACTTCCTTTCCTGAAGAGATCATATTATAATATTCCTGAAAAACCGGAATAAGCTCATTAACAAGATTTTCTCTTTCTTTGAAAACATAACTGCCATACTTAACAAGTTGCGCATCCCAAATCGAGAGAACATCTATATCGAATTTGCCTGATGATTTAAAATCTTTCAGAAGTTTGTTTCGTTGCTGAAGCGCCTTATGATAACGGAGTACAGCATCGAGATATTCAGCATTATACTGGCTAATAATTTTATTCAGGAACTTTCGTCTATCTTCACTACCTTCTGTAATAAGGGCACTATCAGCAGGTGAGATCATAACTACAGGATATCTTCCGACATGATCTGAAAGTTTTTGATATTCTTTTCCATTTCGTTTAAGCAATTTTTGCTTTTGTCTCTGAAACGCACAATATATCTGATCTTCTTCACCATCTCTGGTAAATGTCCCCTGAATAATAAAGTAATCTTCACTATGCCTTATACTTATACTGTCGATGTTGTTAAAGAAACTTTTTGTAAGTGATAAATAGTGGATGGCATCGAGAATGTTCGTCTTCCCAACTCCGTTATTGCCAACGAAACAATTGATCTTTGGCGAAAACTCAAGCTCATTAAGCTCATAGTTCTTAAAATTGGTAAGTGCAAGTCTCTTGAGGTACATCGAATGAAGAAGTAAGTAGTAAATAGTTTGTTATTATAAGAAAATAATCGTTTAAGGTTTCAAAGTTATGAAAAGATATGGAGGATAGGAACTTAATCTTTACAGAAAATAATAAAATCACTACATAAAAACCAATATATAATAGCTGATATTCAATAAAATAACATTTATTTTACCGACTAACTGATATTCATTAAATTAATTGTTTCAAAATTACCTGAAAAAAATTACTTTTGCGGTGGTAAATTTTAAAGTTTAACAGTATATACACTTATGACTAAGAATAAAAAGGATGTAAATCCACAGACTATTTCAAGCGTTGAAGAGACCCTGACCAGAACAGAACAATTTCTTGAAGAGAATTATAAAAGTTTATTGATTGGATTAGGTGTAATAATTGTCCTGGTGGGAATTGGCTGGCTTGGCAAACTTTATCTAAGCAAAAGAAACGATGATGCTCAGTCGCAGATGTATCAGGCCGAAAGATATCTCGAAATGGATTCTTTAAAACTTGCGCTGAATGGTGACGGTAACTATCTGGGTTTTATCGATATAGCCAAGGACTACAAGTTCACAAATTCAGGTAATCTTGCAAAATACAGTGCCGGAATTTGCTATCTGCATCTTGGCAATTATCAGGAAGCAATTGATTTTCTAAACAATTACTCTAAAAAAGATAAAGTACTTGGATCATTAGCAATTGGAGCAACAGGTGATGCTTATGTTCAATTAGGCAATGTTGACAAAGGTGTTTCTAAGTATCTTGAAGCAGCTGATTATGCAAATAATTCATTTAACACACCAGTGTTTCTGATGAAGGCTGGTGAGATTTATGAATTAACCGGAAAATACTCCGAAGCATTAAAAGTTTACGAAAGAATAGAGAGTAAATATCCCGAGAGTACTGAAGGAACTACAATAGAAAAGTATATTGCAAGGGTAAAACTTCTGAATGAGCACAAATAATCTATCAGCTTACGATCCGGAAAGCGTTCCGAATGCAAAAGAAATGCGTTTTGGTATAGTAGTTTCAGACTGGAACAGAGAGGTTACCTGGTTATTACTTGATGGAGCTGTGAATACCCTGAAGAAGTTTGGAGCAATCAATAAGAATATAGTGGTTAAACATGTGCCTGGAAGTTTTGAACTTACACTGGGAGCTCAATTTCTTGCGGAGTACGATGATCTTGATGCAATTATCTGTCTTGGATGCGTAATACAGGGAGAAACACCCCATTTCGCATATATCTGTCAGGGAGTTACGCAGGGAATTACTCAGTTAAATATGGAGTATAACATTCCGTTTATTTTTGGCGTTTTGACCACAAATAACCAACAGCAGGCTGTTGACAGGGCTGGTGGAATACACGGTAACAAAGGTGATGAAGCTGCCGTTACAGCAATAAAAATGGCCGCACTTCAGGCAGGAATGGAGGAATAATTCTATCTGAGTATTTTCCTTACGAATGCTACTGTGAAATAGGACATCATAAATACTCCCATAAATCCCTCAAATCCAGCAAGCACTCTACAAAGTCCCATAGGAAAAGTATCACCATAACCAATTGTGAAAAAGGTTATTGCAGCATGGTAGAATGACTGCGTCAGCACAGAAAGATTATCAGGATTACCTACTGAAGACATGATTTTTCCAAGGCCAGTCAATTCCATAAAATAATAGCTAAAACCGAAAAAAATCCAGAAGAATACAACACTGAAAAGTACTCTTCCCGGAGAGGTTGCATACAGACCAATCTTATCGAATAGGAGCCATTGAAAGCCATAAGGAATATAACATAATATCTTTGAAAGCCCTCCTTTTTCTTTTTGTTCAGTCAGCGTCGATTTAGCCTCATATCTTTTGAACATAATGTAAGCCTCATCTTCATCTTCATATTTACCCGTACCACTAAAATTTTCTTTAAGAATCCTGAACTGATCGGCTTTTTGTCGTAAAGTGGTGCCTTCCTGACTCAAAATTGAATCATTGCACTTATTATGCCTCCAATCAATATAAAGTTTGCCGATAAGCCGCATCCCTGATAAGTCAAGTGTTCTGATTTCGATTGGAAAATCATAAGGTTCAAGGTCAAGAATATCGCGGACAATTGTATCGGAGATATCCAGAAGATCTGCTTTAGCAAGACGAAGATCAAAATAATGATCAAGATGGCAGGACTTAAGTGAAATTACATGAAACTTTGATTCATAGAAAGTTACATCGCCATCCCCAAATTCGGTCCTTTCGAAACTGATGTCAGTTTCTACCATCTCCATAAGATTGAAGTTTTTGGGACCAGAACCCATCTCTGCTTTTTTAAACTGAATCTTTCCAGCCCTGGAGGAAGCTCCTTCAAAATTTACTTCTCCATTTCCAAATACTGACCTGTTGAAATTTATTCGTCCCGAACCAAAGTCAACAGTTCTAAAATCAACCCGGCTATTTCCAAATTCAGTTCTTTCAAACATGATTTCACAATCTCCAAAAACTGAATAATGAAAATCTACTTTTCCTCCCGTTATCCTCGTTACTTTAAAATTAAATCGCCCACTGTTGAAGTGAGTATTTATAAAAAGAAGTTCTCCGGAATTAAACTCGGTATTTGCAAAGCTAACCTCTCCATTTCCAAACTTCATATCCTGGAAATCTTTGATACCATCTTTTACAACAGAGTTTTTAAACATGAAATCTCCGTCGCCGAAAACAGATCCTGTAAACTCAACATTTCCATCCCTGAACAGGGTATTTGAGAATATCACATTTCCTTTTCCAAATACAGATCCGTTAAAAAGAACTTTCCCCTTTGCAAAATGAGTACCTTCAAAGCTGATCTCACCATCAGTAAAAGAAGAAAAAGTAAAATCAGTTGATATTTTTGCATCGAAAAATGCATTTTTAGCAGAAAAACCTTTTATTTGAACCAGTGCTTTCTTCTCAAGACCATTATATCTTCTAAACGAAGAAAGAGAGAATTCAGAAATGTAAAAATTGTCAAGATTCAGATCTTTTCCCTCCTTGATAAGGTTATAAATCAGGTTAACATCAACAGCTCCAAACAATTCATTGCCTATCTCTTCACCTTTTTCATCATGAAAAGTAATAATAGCTGTGCGTGGGCACGTTCTACCATCATCAGCAATAAATTTAACATTTTTTACTTCCACCCGGTAGCTTGTGTAACCTGTAATCATCTATAATTTTATTTAAAAAGAAGCTAAATTATGAATAAAAAATGATAATCATACTAATTTTTACTCTTGCCTAACGTGCACAAAGTCGTTTATATGGACAATATGAACATTTTCCTCTGATGTCCGTTGTCATGTAAAATGGCTCATCATTATTGAAAATTGTCGTTACAATTCCCTTAAGTCCGGAAAGAAATTCGTTCCTGATTAAATTGTAATCATCAATTAATATTTCACTTTTAGCCCCAGTTTTAAGCTTGAGTTTGTCAGCAAGTATTCCACCAGTCAATTTCTTTATCTTATAAACAGACGGATGAATCATAACTCCAGGATTTTTTGTCAGATAAGCTTCACAGTAAAGTAAGGTTTGAAGCCATCCGTCAATATCCTTCTTTCTGTCATCAGCAAAAAGATCTTCAGTCGAACTAATTGATTCAGCAACCGTCCCTGTTTTGTAATCAACTATCCTGGTAACATTGTTTACCATATCCAATCTATCAATATTGCCACCTGTTTTAATATCAACATTTTCCCCGTTCGACAAAATAGACAACATGAAACTAAAAGATTTTTCGAGATCAAGAACAGAAAAGGGTGCTAGAAATTTATCAGCAGAAAGAATCTTTGTAAGGTAAGCCATTAATACGTCTCTGACTATCAATTCATTTCCACTTACAATACTGTCTTTGCCAATATTGAATTTTTCATTTATCGCTTCATTGGTGACCTTTATAAGAAGAGCCTTATCCCTTGTGATTGAATCAAGTTTCTCTTTGGATATAATCTGACCTATGTAATCATAATATATCCTCCTCATCATCTCATGCAGAATATTCCCCAGCATCGCAGGGTCAATATCTTTTGAAACAGTATCCTGTTCTTTTAAATGGTTAATATAATGGTAGTAAAATTTCATCCTGCAATTGAGCCATGTATTAATGGCGGAAGGAGATAATATCCTGTTTCCTGATTTATCCAGAAACTGTGAATTCAGCTGAAAAATATGTTCATCAGTCCTTTCGATCCGCTCTTCTATTGATCCATGAGTTTTTATCTCAAAGCTGAGGTCTGTGAATTCAGGCTTCATCAAGGGATCATACTTCATCTGAATCAAAAACCTGCTCATCTCACCGCTTCTTAATCCTTCAGAGTTAGAATTATAAATAAAGGTCACATTTTCTGCTTTCTGAAGAAGCCGGTAAAAATGATAAGCATAAATCGATTCCTGATGGTTTACTGAGGGCAGACCGAAAGCATCCCTGAGACTGAATGGAATAAAAGAAGAGCCTGAAGAAACCGCAGGCAAAATACCTTCATTAACCGAAAGTATAATAAGGTTTTTAAAATCGAGCGCCCGTGTTTCAAGAATACCCATTATTTGAACTCCCGACAATGGTTCACCGGAAAAAGGTACCGATTGCATTCTCAACATTCGGTCAAGAATTCTGATATAGGTATCAGTTGTGAAACTAATTTCAGGGCTGTTTACTATTTTCTCCAGCCTGTTTATTGAGAGAACAATCCTGTAAATAAATTCATTTCTTATATTCTGCGCAACAGGATTTACCTCTTCCCGATCACTTAGCTTTTCTTCATTCACAGCTATCAAAGACAGCATTTCTTTAAAATATTCCGATAGCGAAGCAGGAGTTGCAGGCTTTCTAAAGACTTTTTTGAGATGTTCTGATTTAGCAAAACGAAGATATGGGACCCAAATCAGGTTTATTTTAGTGATCTCATCAAGAATCATTTTATCTGACTCATTCATCAGGCCTGCCATCAAAGGGTGCTTAAGGATACTTATCACTTCCCTGTAGCTGAAACGTAAATCACCATCAGCAATAGAAGTTCTTTGGAGGTCCATAAGATGTTTCACCAGAGTATAAACGAGGGTCTGTTTAAGCGGATGGCCCATTGTAATATTAATATCTCCGATGTTTTCAGGAAGACTTGAAAGAACGGGCATCAGGAGGTTTTCATCTGCCAGAACAACAGCAGTATGATGAGCATTACCTTCATTAAGATCTGTTAATTCTCCTATTAATTGTGAGATGAGCTTAACCTGCGCCACATCTGAAGAGGTATCAATTACACGCCGTCTTGCTTTTTCAGCTCCGCTTGATACCATTGTATTGTAACTCCATCCGGAAGGCATATCATTACCAAAGATCCTGAGATTATCACGTAAGAAAAATCCGGCAGAATTAAGGGTACCCTCCTTAATATAGGAATTATCATAGTCCCAGTAAAACCTAGCTTTCCCTATTTTTTTAAACCTTGCCATTATTGTTTTCTCACATTCATTCAATGCGTTAAAACCAATAAAATGAATCAAGTCAAAATTGGAACCGGACGTTTGGTTCATTTCAGGGTTTTCTGCAAGGTCCCTGAAAATCATACCTTCGTAAGCGAGACTTTGTTCTTTCAACGAGTTTCTGAATTCGGAATAAAGATCGTCAAGGATTGACCAAATACTTAAAAACCCCGATTTCTCATTTGTTGGTTTTTCAGGATTAAAATTGATCCAGAATTTTTTAATAACATCAATTTGTTCTGCAGTTAATCCTCCAAATTGCTGATCTATTTTCTTAATATCCTGAATATTACTGAATAGCATTGATGCATCGACCATGTATTTATCCACATCATCAAAATCATTAAGAAGCATATCGCCCCAAAAGTAAAACTCATTAAAAGTTTCAGGTAAGGTCTTCAGCTTTCTGTAAACTTTATAGAGTTCAAAAAGAAGTATCTCGTTACCTGCTACTTGTAAATTTGAATATGACCTGAATAATTCATTGATTGTAATGATTGCAGGAGCCCATACGGGTTTCTCTATTCTTGCAGCCAGATATTTAAGAAAATATAGTCCTGCTCTCCGGTTAGGAAAAACCAGGCAATGACGGTTCAATCCGTTTCCAAATTCTTTATTTAGTGATTGAGCTATATTCTCCAGGAAATATTCCATTTTTTCTTACTACTTACTTCATATTATTTAATACATACTTTTTGCCCTGCCATGTATCGAGCTCTTCGAGACGTTTTTCAATGAGGCTGACGATCTGGTCTGTGCGCTTTTTACCCCAACCCTCCCCTGTTAAGAAACGGGGCGGAGCCTCTCCTGTGAATCTTTCAACAACAATTTCAGGATTAAGTTTCTCGAGAAAAGTGATAAAGAAATCAAGATATTCCTCCCACGAAAATAGTTTAAAATCTTCAGGTTTTTTCCTGAATTCTTTCTCCATTAATGTACCTTTTATAATTTGAAGCTGATGAAATTTCACTGTTTTAACCGGAAGACTGGAAATAAGATCTACCTGATTCATCATCTCCTCTCGTGATTCACCTGGTAGTCCGAAAATAAAATGAGCCCCTGTATTAATTCCCAGCTCAGATGTTCTTTCAACGGCTCGTACTGCATCTTCAAATGAATGTCCGCGGTTAATACGTCTGAGTGTTTTGTTATAACAAGATTCTATGCCATATTCAACAGCAACATAGCATCTTTGCGAAAGTTCTTTTATATAAGCCAGTTTTTCTTCATCGACACAGTCAGGCCTGGTTCCGATAATCAATCCAACAACACCCGGGAAGTTCAGTGCTTCCTCATAAAGCTCTTTCAGTTTATCAAGAGGAGCATAAGTATTGGAAAAAGCCTGAAAATAAGCAAGATATGAAACTGCTTCACTATATCTCCATTTATGAAATTCAATCCCCTCCTCTATTTGTTTTGTCACCGATTTAGTTGGTACACAATAGGATGGATTGAATGCATCATTCAGGCAATAAGTGCAACCACCAGTTCCCTTCGTTCCATCACGGTTTGGACAGGAAAATCCTGCATCGATGGAAACCTTCTGAACTCTCGCACCATAAAGATTCCTGAAATAATTTGAGTAGGCGTTAAACCTGCGATCATGGCCCCATGGATAAGCTCTATTTTTTTTTCCGGCGCTCATGCGGATACAATTTTATTCTTGTCAACATACCAAATATACCCTTCAATACTTTCATATCCCATATCTAAAAGCAAGTGGCGGTATTGTTCTACCTGTTCAATATAATGAGGATTTTCATTACCGAACTTGAAATCGATAATTGTTGTTTTCCCATTCTTAAAAATAACCCTGTCGGGACGACGCAGATTACCTGCAGGTAGAAGTATACCAGCCTCTTTCATTACCTCATTACCGGCCATAAACCATTCTGAAACCTGAGGAGTGTTTATCAGGAAATTTATCCGTTTTTCAATATCTGCAGATTCTTCGTCAGGAAGTTTGCCTTCCAGTACCAGTTTACGTACAGCAAGTGAGATATCAGCCGGGGTTTCTATACCTTCAAAAACCTCATGCATCAGTTTTCCATAGTTTATCTTCTTCCTTACTTCTGCAGCTTCACTGGAAAAATAGTTTTCCCCATGCAGTTTAAGCTTCAGGGATTCCATCTCGCGGCTAACTGAGTACTTTGAAGAGATTAGATTAATGCTACCAGTTACATCTTTTCTGTTTTCAGGCATCTCACCAAACTCAAATACCCTGTCCTGATCTGAATAAAACCCATTAAGGCTCAATAATGAAGGATCAGATGCACTTAAATTCATAGTTAGAGCACTCTTCAGAACACCAGCTATTGAATTTTTTGATTTTGGGTTCTCAACTGAAAAGCCATAAATTGCATCTTTAGCCCTGGTGAGTGCAACATATAACAGGTTAATATTATCCAGATAAACCGAATATTTTTCTTCCCTATAATTATCTGCAAATATAGTATCGGAAAGATCCTTCCCATATTTCACAGGTAGAATACCCAGTTCATTAAAAGGAGATAAACCCGGGTGCGCCCAGAGGATTGGAGATTTTGACGGAATATGATCGAGATTCCATGCCAGGAAAGGAAGTATTACTACCTTGAATTCGAGACCTTTCGATTTATGTATAGTAAGAATCCTCATAGCTTTCTGGTTTCCTGGCAATACTACAGATTTGCGCATCCCGGTTTCTTCCCACCAATCGAGAAATGACTGTAGATCCGCATTCTTATTTTCGGTAAAACTTACCACATAATCCTGAAAAGTATTAAGGTAAGCTACGTTCCAGGAATATTCTCCAAGACTAAAAAACTTAATAATACTTTCAGATGCTTCGAATAAGGGCATTTGCTTCACCCTCTCAAGAAAATCTTCATATCCTTCAGGAAAATATCTTCCTGATACTTTAATAAGTTCATTGTTTATAAGAGATGCTTTTTCAGCTTTTTCATCACCTTTCGAAAGAAGAAAGAATCTCAGCATCACTGCCCTGCTTATCATATCCTTCGGATCATTAACAACTGATATTGCAGCAATAATAAAATTGATTACAGGTGATTTCGAAAGCAGTAAAGAATCATTCGATACCACATTGAAATTATAAGTCGATTTTTTGTCAGGGGAACAGTTGTTACCGTAGTCTATCAGGGTTTTCAGAACCATTGAACCCTCTTTTCCGTCCCTTACAATAATTCCAAAATCTGAAGCTTTAAAGCCCTTGTCCTGAAAAGACTCAATTACGCCTGGCAGTTTCTGAAGGACAGCTTCCTGCCACTTTGCCTCCTTATCATTTTCGATGAACTCCAAATGTACATAACCACCATTTTTTTTCCCGGGATCTGTCTGAACGGCTTCAGAATATAACTTTTTGAAACTTACAGGGAGTGAATCTTCTGAAAATGTCTGATCGATCTGACCAGGGATAACAGAGAATAGTGAATTATTAAATTTAATAATATTTGAACGGCTTCTCCAATTGGTTGTCAGTGGTTTGCTTAGAATTCTTTTATTATCAACCATCTTATTCAGTACGGAGCCGAGTATCTCCCAGTCGCTGTTTCTCCATCTGTAGATTGATTGTTTAATATCTCCCACAACCAGGTTATCAAATCCCTCTGCCATACTGTTTTCAATTAATGGCCGAAAGTTATTCCATTGAATTATTGAGGTATCCTGAAACTCATCAATCATAAAATTTTCAAAGCTATTACCTACTTTTTCATAAATAAAAGGCGACTGCTCCCCATTTGTAATAAGGTTAAGCACCTCACCTGCATCAGATAGGAGAAAACTGTTCTCAGAGTTAGTTATAACATGAACATTATGAAGAACATCTGATAGAATACCGAGGGCATAAATATTTTCCAAAATAGCTTCTGCACTATTATAAGATACTATATTCTCATCAAAATAATTAATTGCTTCTTTCAGTGTATCTTCCAGTCCGCTGTCAATTGCAGTCTGCAACTGAGGTACTACTAAACCAGTTGACCACCTTGGCGGATCATTCATTACTTCACGCACATAGCTGTTAGGAGCTGTAACAACACCTGAAGCCATCAACCTGATGAACCTTGGTACACCTTGCCCCTTCCTGTAAAACATATCATCGGACAATTCAAGTATTGAGCAAATCTCTTCACATTTTTTTCCATAAACAACTAATTGCTTCTCAAACGAAAAAGAGATTGATTTTATTTTTTCGATATACTTCAGTAGAAAATCTTTATTCTCAAGATTTGTACGTTCACCAATAGAGAGAATTTTAAATTTCTCATTGAATAACTCTTGTCCAAGTTTAGTAATACCTGTTTTCAGATTCCAGCTCTTCTCATCGTCGATATTTGACATTGCGTAGGAAGTCAGCCAGTTCTTGAGTTGTGTATCGGATGAAGCAGAAGAAATCATTTCGTCAATAGCAGCTGAAAGAATTGAGCTGTGATCGAGTTCAATATTAAATCCAGCATGTAATCCGACTTCTCTTGCAAAAGCACGAAGAATCTTCTGAAAAAAACTATCAATGGTTGATACAGAGAATCTTGAAAAATCATGAAGTATAGAATTAAGGATTTCCTTCGCCTCATTTCTTATCCAAACCTCAGGTTTATTGGTATCTGCAACAAGATCATGCAAATACTCGGATTTTTCTCCAACCGCAAGTTTATGGAGATTATCAAGAATCCTTGACTTCATCTCAGCTGTAGCTTTGTGAGTAAAAGTTACAGCAAGGATTTTCCTGTAACTGTATCTGGATTTAAACAGGCTGGTAAGATAAATACCTGTCAGTTTGTATGTTTTGCCAGAACCTGCTGAGGCGCTGTATAAAGTAAGTGTTCCTGCTCCCATGGTGGGTTAAAGTTAGCATTTTTCTATATCTTTGCACCGTGAAAAAAAGAGTAGTAATCGGATTATCAGGAGGTGTTGACTCGAGCGTTGCAGCATGGGTACTTAAAGATCAGGGGTACGATGTTACCGGTCTGTTTATGAGGAACTGGCACGACACAACAGGATTACTCCAGAGTGATTGTCACTGGGAAGATGACCTGATGTTTGCAGAGATGGTTGCCAAAAAGCTGAACATCCCTTTTCACCAGGTTGATCTGAGCGTACCTTATCGAAAAAGGGTTGTGGATTACATGTTTGCAGAATATGAAAAGGGCCGTACTCCCAACCCGGATGTACTTTGCAACAGGGAAATAAAATTCGATTCTTTTGCTGAAGAAGCAAAAAAACTGGGTGGCGAATTCGTTGCAACCGGTCATTACTGCAGGAAGGAAGAAATAATATCAGGGAATGAAACTGTATACAGACTACTTTCAGGAAAAGACAGTAATAAAGATCAGAGTTACTTCTTATGCCAGGTAAATCAGGAGCAGCTTTCAACAGCTCTGTTTCCGATAGGTGATCTGACAAAACCGGAGGTTCGTAAAATTGCTGCAAAACTCGGACTTGCTACAGCACAAAGGAAAGATTCACAGGGGATATGTTTTGTTGGAAAAGTGGACCTACCGACATTTCTTCAGCAAAAGTTACAGGCTAAAAAAGGAAATATAGTTGAAATAAAAGAAATAAAGTTGTACCCTGAAGTTAATGTAGGGCTTCCTGAAAAAGATGCAACTGAAGAATTGCTGTTGTCGATGACTGAACCTTTTAAATATGAACCTTCTTTTGGGAAAATCATAGGAACCCATAACGGCGCACATTTCTTTACTATTGGTCAGAGAAAAGGGATGAATGTCGGTGGACATAAAGAACCATTGTTTGTGATAAGTACTGATGTTGAACAAAATATCGTTTATGTTGGCGAGGGTCATGCTCATCCGGGGCTCAACAGGAAAGGACTGTTTATCAGAAAAGACGAGACGCACTGGATAAGAAGAGACTTGATGATGAAAGAAGGGGAAAGTCGTGATTATCTAGTACGAATCAGATATCGCCAGATCTTACAAAAGGCCCGTCTTTTCTGCATGAACAAAGGAATATATATAATATTTGATCAGCCACAAAGAGGCGTTGCCCCCGGACAGTTTGCGACGTGGTATAGGGAAGATGAAGTTATAGGGTCGGGGGTGATAGATAAGTAGAGGCTACCTGGTTATTTAAAGAGGAGATTTACGTTAGGATCCGGGATTATCTGAACTTCACTGGCAGCTGTAACTTCTATTTTTGTAATTTTTTCTTTTACAGCAACATTTACAATTCTTTCTCCTGAAATATCTTTGATTAATAGTTCAAGATTAAATTCAAACAAGGTATTCTGTTTCTGCTCAATTGAAACTTCAATCATCCCATTTCTCTTACTTTGTACCTGCCCTATCTTCAATTCTGGCTGTCCTGGTGTAAAAAGCCATTGCTGAAAGAATTTATGAAGGTCTTTTCCACTGACATCCTCCATAACTTTCTCAAAATCACCTGAAAGGGCATTGGAATTATAAAAGCGTACATAGTACAATCTCAATCCTTTAAAGAAAAAATCATCTCCAATCTCACGCCTGAGCATGTGCAGCACCCAGGCCCCTTTCTGATAGGAATTTGCATTAAGAAGATCCATAAGTCTGGTTATAGTAGTATCGACAACAGGTGTTGGATTATTCTCATTATACCTTAGCACCCTGTTCCTTGCTGATTTCATATCGGAATTAAGCCTTTCGCGTCCCTGTTGAGCCTCAAAATAAAGCGATGTAAGATATGTTGCAAAACCTTCGCTTAGCCATACATGATGCCAATCGGCTTCCGTTACACAGTTTCCAAACCACTGATGGGCGATTTCGTGGGCAATAAGTCCCTCTGCCTTCCCCTGCCCGGTAACAGATCTCTCAGAATAGAAAATTGTGGCTGCATTCTCGAGTCCTCCATAAATGGTTTTTGACTGAACATTTGCAAGTTTTTTGTATGGATAAGGTCCAATTAACTTACTGTAATAAGCCAATGGTTTAACTGCAATATAATAATCGAAAAAACCTTCTTTCCTGTTTTCAGGATAGACCCAGGTCCAAACCGGAACATTATTAACTGTCCCTGCTAATTGTGTTGCAAACCCGGAAGCTCCAAAAGCCATTACTTTTGTTGCAAGAGGTACAGTTTCGCTCCAATGAGTAAGAGTTGTTGGTCCGGGAAGGTTGGACTCCTCAATGAGTATTCCGCTAGCGACTATCTTGTATTTATCAGGTGCTGTAATAATAAAATCGACAGACGCCTTATCATATGGATGGTCGATACATGGGAGATAACAATGAGCTCTGTTTGGCCAGTTATCTGAAAAGAAAGTACGATTTCCGAATTTATTTTTGGAGATAATCAGTCCGTCAGACGGGACACCACCATATTTAATGACAACTTCCGCTGTATCATTCTGTTTTAAAGGCTTACCAAAGAAGAGAGTTAAACGATCTGCCACCTGTTTCCAATTAATTTCATGAGAGTGAAGTAATACGCCGGATACCTCCATACCCTTTCCATCGCTATTCACACTCATCAGATCAAATGAAATTGAATCAGTCTGCTGAATGATTTTTATCTGAATCAAAGCCCTACCTTCAATTCTGTCAGTTGTGTCATTCAGGGCAACAGAAAACTCATAATGAAGAACATCAACTTTGCTGTTACGAAGATAACCATCATGTGCTGAAAGAAATTGAAATACTAATAAAAACAGATAAACACAGAAGAGTTTTCTCATACTTCGATACTTTTTTGCCGGCTCACAACAAAGACTCCTGCAAATATAAGTAAAGCAGAGATAATCATTACCAAATCGATATGATCCTGTCCCATCATAGAAGCTAAATAGGCTGCAATAACCGGTTGGGTGTAGGTATATGTACTTACAATAGTCGGACTCAGACGTCTTAGACCAAATAATATCAGAAGATAGCCCAGATAAGTTGCACCTACCACAACAAAAGCAATTCCCAGCCAGGCATGAAAGGAAATTGCCGACCAATCCATTGTGCTCCACTGGTGATACCCAACAGGAATGTTGGTCATCATTCCGAAAAGGAAGGTCCATTTCATCACCGTAACGGGATGGTATTTTTCAAGCATTCTTTTAATAATAACAGTATAAAATGCCCAACTGATGGTATTGACCAGGGTATAGATGTCGCCTAAAAAAGTTGTACTTGCCAGATCCGGAGTCCCGTTCTGCAATATTAAAAGTAATACGCCTGAAAGCCCTAATGCCAATCCTGTACCCTTCAGAAAAGTTATTCTTTCCCTTAGAATCAGTGCAGCGAAAATAAAGGCAAAAATAGGATTCGTAGAGAGGATTATTGACGAGTTAATCGGGGAAGTCATATCCAGACCTACAAGAAAGAGAGTCTGGTTTATTACAACTCCAAAAAATGAGACAGCAAATAAGAATAATAAGTCTTTATTCTTTACCGGTTCTTTCGGCATAAACAGACTCGTAGCCCAGAACAATGCAGCAGCGCTTATGCTTCTGAGTGAAACCAGGGCAAATGGTTTAATAGCTTCGGGCATTACAGACTTAGCAATAGAAAAGTTAAGTCCGTAAATAATATTTGCTGCCAGCAGTGAAAGATGTGCCCAGGTTTTTACCCTACTCTTATGCATACTCAGAATTTGAGTCGCAAAAATAGCAAAAGCATGAATACATACAAGCCAAAATTCATCAATCAATTATAGATAGCAGCCAGACAAACAAAAAGTAAAATTCAGTAATAATGGATATATTTGAAAAAAAGAAATATGAAAAAGATATCGGTAATAAGCGGGGGGTCAAGCGGACTTGGACTGGAAATAGCTGATCTTCTGGTAAAATCGGGAAAAAATGTATTGATCCTTAGCAGGAATAGTGAAAAAATCGCCGAAGCTTCATCCAGACTTAAAAAGTCATTGAAAAATGTTACAGCTGAATCTCTTATCTGCAATATAGGTAAGGAAGCAGATATTAAAAAGTTGGGGGAATATCTTGCAAAAAATGAGTTGTCAGTTAATTACCTTTTCAATAATGCGGGAATGGGTTTGTTTACAAAAGCTGATACCTCTACATCTGAGATGATAGACACAGTTTTTGAGGCCAATCTGAAGGGAATGATTCTGCTTACTTCTGAAATACTAAGATTAACACCAGAAAAAGAAGAGCTCACAATTGTAAATATAATGTCAACCTCAGCCTTGGTTGGCAGATCAGAAGAGACAATTTATTGTGCTGCAAAATGGGGTGCCAGAGGTTACACAGAGGCGTTAAGAACAGAACTAAAGGGGACAAACCGGAATATTATTGCTGTCTACCCGGGGGGAATGAAAACTGATTTCTGGAAAATCCCAGGTCAAAACCGTAATATCAGCAGCTTCATGGATCCGGCAGAGGTTGCCGAGAAGATCGTGAATGCGGTAATTGTTACTGATAAGATGTTTGTGACGGATATCACCATTAATAGAAAGAAGTAGGTAGTAGGTAGTAGGTAGTAGGTAGTAGGTAGTAGGTAGTAGGTAGTAGGTCCCAGGCTGTTAAAAATTCTTAATTCTTTTGTTCGTTATTCATTTGTTCATTTTAACCTTTAGATTAAGACAAACGGTTTTTATAATCTTCGTAGCCAAATTCTCTAAGCAGTTTGAAGTTGCCGTCGAGTGTCCAGATGCCAATGGAGGGATGATGCACTCCGTTGAATGTTGAGGTTTTTACCATTGTATAATGGATCATATCAAGAAAAACCAGCCTGTCACCTGGCTTAAGTTCCTTTTCAAATGACCACTCTCCCATTACGTCACCTGAAAGACATGAGTTACCACCAATCCTGTAAGTAGGTTTCCCCTTGATAGGGTCAGTTGCACCTGCTATTTTTGGTTTATACGGCATTTCAAGGCAATCGGGCATATGTGCTGTAAAGGAAATATCAGGAATTAATGTTTTAATACCCTCATTTACAACTATATCTTCGATAGTTGCAACTAATTCTCCGGTTTCCCAGGCAAAGGCACTGCCGGGCTCAAGGATTACATGCAGACCTGATTTTTCATGGAATTTTTTAAGAACTTTAATAAGATGTTCACAATTATAATCTCTCCTTGTCATTAAGTGCCCTCCGCCCATATTTATCCATTTCAGATAAGGAAAAAACTTACCAAATTTAGCTTCAACTATCTCCAGAACTTTTTCAAGTGCATAAGAGTCAGATTCAAAGAGAACATGGAAATGAAGTCCCTCAATACCTTGGGGCAAACCATCTTTCAGATCATCAGCGATTACACCCAGTCTTGATCCCGGAGAGCATGGATTATACAAGCCGTGACTAACCTCTGAAAACTCAGGATTAATCCTCAGTCCTGCAGATATAAATTTTGAGTTATTTTTTAACTCATTTGAATATTTTCGAAACTGGTTCAGTGAATTGAATGTAACATGAGAACTGTACTTCAGAATTGAAGAAAAGGAACTTTCCTTATAAACCGGAGAATAAGTATGAGCCGGTGAACCTATCTCTTCGAAACAAAGACGTGCTTCATCAACTGAGCTGGCAGCAGCTCCTGAAACATATTCTCTAAGTATAGGAAACACCCCCCACATGGCGAATCCTTTGAAGGCAAGGATAATCTCTGCTCCTGATTCATTTGCTACGTGTCTTATTAATGAAAGATTTTTACGGAATCGTTCTTCATCGATAACGTAACACGGGGATGGCAAGATGTTATAGTTTATTGGCATGAGGTGTGTGTAGTGAGGTGTGAGGTTAAAACTCCAGATCAACATCATGAAGTTCCACCCACGGCAATCCAAGTTTATTGAGTTCAGCCATGAACGGATCCGGATCAAACTCTTCAACATTGAATACTCCCGGCTTTTTCCAGAGGCCCTTAAGATACATCATAGCGCCTATTGCGGCAGGTACCCCGGTAGTATAACTGACTCCCTGTGCTCCGGTCTCTTTATAAGCTGCTTCATGACTACAATTATTATAGACATAGTAAGTTTTTTCCTTACCGTTCTTTATCCCTTTTATGCGGCATCCTATTGATGTCATACCTGTATAATTTTCTCCAAGTTCTCCCGGATCTGGCAATACAGCCTTCAGGAACTGGATGGGTACAATCTCTTTTCCCTCATACATAATCGGTTCAATGCCGGCCATTCCAATATTCTGAATCACACGAAGATGGGTAAGATACTCCTGTCCGAAAGTCATCCAGAACCGAGCCCTCTTAAGAGTTGGGTAATTCTTCACAAGTGATTCAAGCTCCTCATGATTAATAAGATATGATTCTTTTGGACCAATCTCAGGATAATTAAATGGTTTATGAATTTCATGAGGCTTTGTCATGATCCATTTACCATTTTCGTAATATTTTCCCAGCTGAGTAACTTCCCTGATATTGATCTCAGGATTGAAATTTGTTGCAAAGGCTTTATGATGATCACCTGCGTTACAATCAACTATATCGAGGTAATGTAATTCATCAAAATGATGTTTGGCAGCATAAGCAGTATAAATTGAAGTGACCCCGGGGTCGAATCCACAACCAAGAATCGCGGTAAGACCAGCTTTTTTAAACCTGTCCATATAAGCCCATTGCCAGCTGTATTCATATTTTGCTTCATCGAGAGGTTCATAATTAGCTGTATCCATATATGACACATCTGTTTCCAGACATGCATCCATTATATGAAGGTCCTGATAAGGCAAAGCAACGTTCACAACCAGATCAGGATGGAAAGATCTGATAAGTTTAACCAACTCAGGTACATTATCGGCATTTACCTGGGCAGTTTTTACCTGATTCTTTCCGATTTTTGCGGCAATTGCATCGCATTTTGATTTTGTGCGGCTTGCCAACATAATTTCTGTGAAAACTGTTGGAAGAGATGCCATTTTATGAACCACCACAGTCCCGACTCCACCTGCACCAATAACTAATACTTTTCCCATATATCAATAAATATTAACATTTTAGATAATAAGAGTAATAATGTGGTTCAAATATAAGACATAAAATTGACCTGTCAATAAACTTTTATCAGTCAAAACTCTGTTCAAAATGAAAGTCATTTTGCCACTAAATCCCCGAAAGGGAACTTTTCATTTATATTGAATTTCAGTGTTTTCCCTTCAGGGATAAGGGCAAAAAACACTGAAATTCAAAGCAATATACTTTTTGGAAAGAGTCTAAATTTCAAGCATTCTACTTCTGATTAAAATGAAAACATAACCAATTTATTCTACTTATATTTGTACCCGTAAATTTCCTGAACCTGAATATGAAGCTGATAAATCCTTTGTTAATTCTCCGGATACTAAGTACTGTTTTGCTTATAGAAACACTTTCGTTTTTATTTTGTCTTCCGGTTGTATTTATGTACAACGAGTCTCCTTCACCATTTTTATGGTCCGCTGCTGCAACTATATTGTTATCAGGGCTTTTTTATTTAGTTTCAATAGGTGCTGATAAAGAAAAATTCAGTAACAGGGATGGATATCTGGCAGTCACACTATCATGGATTGTCTTTTCGCTGATAGGAACTTTGCCCTATCTGTTAAGTAATGCCATTCCATCATTTACTGATGCATTTTTTGAATCCACATCCGGATTTTCCACCACTGGTTCCACGATCATAAAAAATGTTGAAATACTTCCTTTTTCAATACTTTTCTGGCGGAGTCTCACACATTGGATTGGGGGGATCGGGATCATAGTTCTGCTTCTAATAATCCTGCCTACTCTAAGGGTAACCGGATATCAATTATTCAGTCTGGAATCTTCGTTGAGAGAAAAGATCCATCCGAAAACCAAAGCGATAGTATTCAGGATTCTGTTTATCTACCTTGGCCTTACTCTTGCCGAAATAGTACTTCTGAATATCGGCGATATGAATCTGTTTGACAGTGTCTGTCATTCTTTTGGAACCGTAGCTACAGGAGGGTTTTCAACCAGAAACAACAACCTGATGGCCTACTCGGCTTACAGTCAATATATTGTTATGATATTTATGTTCATGGCCGGTACAAGTCAGGTGATTTATTACTACATCGTGAAATTTAACTTCAAGAAGGTAAAGCAAAATGAAGAATTGTGGTTCTATGTTATTGTGATATTGATTACAGGAGCAATAGCAACTATAGTGCTTCTTGTTAATTCAACCAGATCATTTGAGGAATCGTTTCGTGAAGGTTTTTTCCAGATAATATCAATAATTACCTGTACCGGATACGCATCATCAAACTATTTAGCCTGGCCCCTGGCTGGCATCTTACTAATATTTCTTGTCATGTTTGCAGGAGGAAGTACAGGTTCAACAAGCGGCGGTATTAAGATGGGAAGACATTTAATTATACTTAAAAATATCAAGAACGTTTTCATAAAACTTAATCACCCAAATTCAATTTCATTTATCAAATTAAATGGGAAGAGTGTCAGTGAAAATACCAACATCTCGATTCTTTCATTTGTTGTTTTGTACCTGTTCCTTTTTGTACTTGGTACAATTATCGTTGTAATAACAGGTGTCGATCCTGTTTCCGCCGCAAGCTCTGTGGCAACATGTATGGCCGGTATAGGTCCCGGATTAGGAACCGTCGGTCCGATGAGCACATTTGCAGGTTTACCTGAGATCACCAAGCTGGTTTTGAGTTTGCTGATGATCGTGGGAAGGCTTGAGATTATTACTGTCTTCGCCATATTTACCAGAACTTTCTGGAAACTTTAAGTAAACAGGTTCCTCACATATTCCAATGTCTCCGGAGTACCAATATCGCCCCAGTAACCTGAATCGTCCCTGAAGGTAAAAATATTGTGATCACCTGCCAGTTTTAGATAAAGATCGGTCATGGTATAGATTCCTTCATTCATATATTTAAAAATCTCAGGTTCCAATATGTGCATACTTGAAAAAGCTATTTCATGAAGATCTTCAGATGTTTTTACTGATAGTATTTCTTCCTTTGTTTCTATATTTCTCCATCCACACAACCTTCCGGAATTGTTTACAAGGTAAAATCTCTTCCCGGGACGTTTTCTGACAGCAAGTGTTGCAAGCCCTTTCTTTTCAAGGTGGTATCTGTATAATTCTGAAAGATCAAGTGAAGTTACTATGTCAACATTGTAAACAAGAAAAGGTTCTTTATCAAAAAAATCCCTGGCTTTGAATAATCCTCCTCCAGTCTCTAAAAGCATTTCTCTTTCATCTGAAACTGAAATCCTGAATCCCATTTTCTTGAGTTTAGATACCTCCTCTTCAACCATTTCTGCAAAATGGTGAACGTTTATTATAATGTTGTCAAAACCATGTTTGGTACATTTCTCAACTGCATAGTGAAGAGCTGTTTTTCCATTGACTTCAACTAGCGCCTTTGGCATACTTTCTGTAATTTTACCCAGTCTGGTTCCCTTTCCGGCTGCAAGAATCATTGCTTTCATTAGTCAGCTTTCTATTTTTTCAAAGTGAGTCCTATAAACTTAGGAGAATCAGGAATTGCCCTGATTGTCTTGAAAAGTTCCGGAATATTAATATGGCTTTCCGCTGATGTTATTATCCGGAGAAGAATATTTACCCCAGGCACTATGCTTTCGGTGAAAGTTGGTTTTTGTTCATATAATCCTCTGAATCCAAATGCTCCAAGTGCCTGCATCAACCTTATCATGCTGAATCCTGAATAATATCCCCTGAATTTCTGCTTATCTTCGTGTGAAACTGAGCAGAAACTATTAATATAATACTCCAGAAGTTCTTCCCTGTCAACTTCTGACATTGGGATCTTTGCATCGTATAAAAGTGATGCAACATCATACTGAGGAGCACCCTTTCTTCCTCCCTGATAATCAATGAACCACGGCTCCTCCCCGACCACCATTATGTTAGCAGTCTGGAAATCACGGTAGAGAAAATAATCCTGACCGGTTTCGAGCAAATAATCGCATAAGGTATTGAAATCACGTTCAAGCTGTCTTTCACTGAATGGAACAGCGAGAAGTTTTAATAACATATATTTGAAATAATTCATATCCCACATCATCGATTGACGGTCGAAACTTTTGTGCGGGTAGCAGAGATCGAGATTCAAACCATCTATCCCTTTAATCTGAAACAGAATTAATTTATCAAGAATCTTCCTGTAAAGGCGTTTGGTTTCTGCATCGAATAATGAAATATCTTTCTTGTTATGAAGCCAGGTATACAGATTATTATCGCCAAGATCTTTAAGAAAATAGATAAATTCATCAGGTTTATAGCCAAAAATCTCAGGTACAGGAAGTCTCTGTTTTAAAAAGTGCTTTGTAAACCCAACAAATGCTTCATTCTCTTCAAGATTTGCATTAAAAGCTCCAATAACAGTTTTTTTTCTATCGAAAATTCTAAAGTACATTCTGTCGGAACCTGATTTAGGCAATGCCTCTATTTTAATATCCGAATCCCCAAATATATTTTTGTATCCAGCTGATACAATGTCGATTTCAGTCATGAAAAATGCTTATATTATTTAATCTTTCTTCCTTAATTTTACCTCCCAGCCCCCAAGGGGAGGGGTAATTTGTTTAATTTCATCCTTCGCTGGCGCCAATTTGTAATCGGTGCCTATAATAAAGTTCGGATTACAATTGCTTAAGGCAGTGATTTCAAATCCGCGCCAGCAGAGACCTTATAACCTGATCATTATCTTCTTCCTATACAGCAACAGTGCTATTCCCCAAATCAACAGCATCTGAATTATTGCAAACATAAGGCTCCCATTCAGATTACCAGCAACCGGAACACAAATCTTTTCATAAATCCAGGTATAGAGCGTTATTTTACTGCTTCCCGATGGAATAGTTATGAATAGCATGAGTCGTGTCCATATCCCGGATAAAAAATATGAGAATATTGCATTAGTACCAAAAATAAGGAAAAAGACACCCCAGATGCTGAATTTCCATAAATCAGCCAGGAGATAGATAAATGCCAAAACTCCCATAGCCAAACCAGCAGTATATAGAACGTATGAGCTCGTCCATAATGGTTTATTTATCGGGAATACCATACCCCACAAATATCCCAGACCAAATGAGGCAGCACCAAACAAAACAAGCAACACAAAAGTCTTGCCTGAAGGTGACCCGTTCCCTACAAGTTCCCCGATATAATATCCAATAATGACTGTAGCAATAGAAGGAAGAGTGCTTAACAAACCTTCCGGATCAAAAGGAATTCCAAAACCTTTGTAAAGATGATTTGCACCAAGGATTGCAGGATCGACTTTAAGGGAAAGGTTTCCGGTAAGGCTGTATGGGTCGGCTCCACCGAAAAAAGCAAGGAGTGCCCAATAAAGCAGGAGGATAAATACTATCACAATCCATAAATAGCTACGACTAATAATAAGACAAAGAATTGCACCGATTCCATATGCCAGGGCAATTCGCTGAAGAACACCCATTATCCGAAGGGTAGAATAATCTCTTCCGAAAAGAGGAAAAATGGCGAGGAAAATACCTACTGCAAATATCGCAACCATCCGTCTAAGTATCCTTAGGATAGATCCTCCGGTTATTTCATGTCCATACTTTTTAAAAGAGAACCACATAGAAACACCAACAATAAACAGGAAAAACGGAAAAACTAAATCAGTCGGTGTGCATCCGTGCCATTTGGAATGTTCCAGGGGAGGATAAATATAATTCCAGCTGCCGGGAGTGTTTACAATTATCATAAAAGCGACTGTCAGCCCCCTGAAGATATCGAGGGAAACCAGCCTGCCACTGCTGTTTTTTACCATACTTTTATTTTTTCTTTGATTCCAATTCCGGGCCTGTCATTTAAAATGATCTTTCCATCCATCACAGTAACGCCATCATAGTAGTCGTTAGTAATCAGTAAATTACCATCGAGGTCGGCCCATTTTGCCAAAGGAGAAAGCTGAGCTGCTGCTGAAATTGCACATGATGTCTCAGTCATACAGCCAATCATAACCTTCATATTCATTGCCAGAGCCATCTGAGCAATCTTATAAGCAGCATTCATCCCACCGCATTTCATAAGTTTAATATTTACACCTGAATATAGACCTTTTATATTCATCAAATCCTCTATTGTTTGCATGGCCTCATCCGCAATAATTGGTAAAGGAGAGTTCTGAGTAAGCCATCCTATATCATCAGTCTGTTTTTTAGGCATTGGTTGTTCAATGAAAACTACATTTTTATCTTTCAGCCAGTTTGCCATTTCAAGTGCATAATTTTTATCTTTCCAGCCCTGATTTACATCAACACAAATTGGTTTATCAGAAACTGTTCTGATGGTATTTATCATCTCTTTATCACCGGCACTTCCAAGTTTTACCTTCAGTACTTTATATGGAGCAGCTTCAGTTACCTTCTGCCTTACAACTTCAGGCGTATCAATACCTATTGTAAAACTGGTATTTGGGGTTTTTGCAGGATCAAGTCCCCAAAGCTGATACCAGGGTTTCCCAATGAGTTTCCCTGACAAATCGTGAAGAGCTATATCAACTGATGCTTTCGCTGCATAATTACCCGGTGTGATTTTATCTACATAGAGAAGAATATCCTCTAACAGAAATGGATCTTTAAATTGAGCAAGATTGACCTGAGCAAGAAATTTGAGAGCAGTTTCATGACTTTCACCAAGGTAAGGAGGCATTGAAGCTTCCCCATATCCTTTAACACCATCGTACTCTATTTCAGTAAGTACTACAGGTGTTGAGGTACGTGAATTTGATGAGATGGTAAATACATGCTTCAACTGGAGATCATAAGGTAAAAATTTTAACTTCATAGTGGCTCCTTTCAGATTCACGGGATTTGATTTTATTTCAGTGCCCTTTGAAAATATTTTAGAATTTCCGGCAATCATGGCACCAGCAAGAAGACCTCCGTATTTAATAAATTCTCGTTTATGCATAAATTCAAGACATAAATTAATAATAGTAGACCAAGCTCCGTATTTTTTTGCCCCTAATCCCCTAATGGGGACTTTTGTATCGTATAGATTTTTGGCTTTTACCCTTTAGGGCGCAGTGCTAAAAAAGCTAAAAATCAATTAATAACATTGTACCAACTATTGACTGAAACACGCTCAATCCCTTTTTCTGAAGTTGTTCCAATTATTCTTCTGGCACCAAGAATTGTTTCCTTTAGATGACTGCTATAGTCTGCCCTGATTGAGTCAAGGCTGTTTATTCTCACCATTCCTGATGAATGAATAATCTGCGAATTCCCGATATATAAACCTACATGTGTTATTCGTTTCACACCCTTGCTGTAATGACCGAAGAAGAGTAGATCTCCTGGCTCAAGTTTATTAAATGACCCTGAGATATCAACGGGTTGTCCATGAAGGAATTGCAATGAGGCGTCGCGTGCGAGAATGATACCCCCAGTAAAATAAACAGTCTTTACAAATCCACTACAGTCAGGAGCTTTGGTTGATGTGCCGCCCCATAAATATGGTGAACCCAGAAAGGATCTTCCAAAGGCAGTCATTTTCACTGCCAGAGGAGTGATTGATGAACACCACTGTAAAAAACCGGCTGCTTCATTTTTTGCAACCTTACCCCGTCTTCCATCTGGAAGCACCACGATGAAATAGTTTCCCTTTTGAGATAATGTTTGCAAAATTGCCCCTGCGACAATATCTGAAACAACCTCATTTTCATTTGTTTCCGAGATAATATCGCCTGATTTATATGTGTAAATAATTCGGTCAGATTGTTTCCATGCTAGAATTTGTTCATCAGTCATTTCGCTGATACCACTGTCATCAACCCATCCAATGTAATAATCAGGAGTCTGTACAAGTAACCAGTCCTCTTTCTTCTTTAATATTTTTACCGGAGTGCCCATAATAGCCTGAGATACCAGTTCGCTGGCATGAGATGGAAGTTTCTTAATATTACTGACACTAACCGTAACTAAGCCCCATGTTTTTTTGATTTTTAAGGGATCAGGTATCACTTTAAGACTGTCAGCGATGCTGAACCCTGATCCGTCAAGGTATTTTATGAATTCTTTCTTAGCCTCAGGCAAATTAGTTTCACCCTTAAGTAAAACCAGATCTTTCGATACCATTTGAATGTTGAAGCTGCAGATTCCTTCTCTTTCATCAGGAACCCACTTGACGGCTATTGAATCTAATCCGTTCTGCAAGGAAACGGGAACTCCAGGCTGTTTGCACCCGGATATCAAAAGAGATGATATTAAGACTATCCAAAATTTCATACTATTGTTAAAGAATAAATTAGCTCCCTGGTATCTAGACCCCTTCCATACTTTTTTCAAGTTCGCGTGCATGTAACAGGAACTCATCAAGTTTCATCTCTTTATGGTATATCATTCCGTGAGTGCAACGAATTTTTGGACTATCATTTTCGTAGAAGAAATCTTTTCCCAAAATAAGCTGTACCTTTTTAAACTGCTCTACCCAAATCTGTTGTGACAAGTCACTGAATGGTCCGTCGAGCTCATAGCTTGGAAATGAAGCATCGACCTGACTTATATAACAGTTTTTGAATGACCAGTTAAGCACAGCCATTGAATTCAGTGATACCGGAGTAAATACATTGGCTTCGGAAGGATGAAATTTATACCATACATTTCTGTATCCGATAATTCTGATTTCCGATAAGTCCTTTTCTTTACTCCATTTACGCAAAGCTTCAGCAATTGCCTGAAGCACTTTGTAGTGAGTATCGGGACCCGACCCCTCCGGATCAAAAGCAAGACTGATCACAGTAGGCTGAATTCGTTTCAACATCTCATAGACCGGCTCAACATCGCGGTTTCTTTCAGGCTGCGGAGTAAAGATATCGCCTGTATAAAATCCTAAACGAAGATGTTCGATATTCTGCACTTTTACTCCATAGTGTGCCCAAACCAGTTCTTCCTCAAACTCACGGAGCATCCCTTTTAACTTCTGAATATCGGGCGGATTTTTCTCTCCGCTGTAGCTAGATTTCAGCAGCTCAATATTCTTTTCTATCTGATCTGTCAATTGCTGTATTGATTTCAGATTATAGATGTCTACCATAACACGTGTCATTCTATGACAGATTCCCCTTAATTTACCGGGTTCATCCCGTGCAGCAATTTTATCGAGATAATGGCTTACATCCTTATCAAATTTATACTTATATCCCTGCTCAAAGAAATCAGGATATTTCAGCATTCCTATTTTCCCCTGGTTAATAAGGTTTAAAGTCTCCTGCATAAGGTTCTGCAGCATGATGTTTGTAACTGCGGTAAAGCCTGATGTTAAAACTGAGAAGTGGAACTTATTAGATTGAACCCGAAGTGTTGGTATTATGCAAGGAAATATACCAAGCATAATGTCGTCGTGATGTGGACCAGTATGCAGAAATGTCTGGTCGCTCTCTTTTTTAAGACCAAGCTCCATTTTTGTCCGGGTCGATTGAATAACTTCATTCACTCTCGCCAGGCTCAAATCGGGTATTAGTGAACAGTACTTATCGTTTTTCAAATCTTCAATTACAAGCTTATGTGCATACTTGTCAATTCTCTGACACAAATCAAAAACCGCCTTTTCTGTTTTTTCAAAACACCAGTCTCCATCCCGGTAGTACTTTTCAATGCTGTCATGAAGCAAAACTGCAGCTCCTTCAGTAAGATAAAACCTTGAGTTTTTCTGTCGCTGAAGTACAGTAGCCGGATACATGTTATCAGGTTTATTTTCAAGAGCGTTTCTTACAACGGGCGCTTTTGCTTCCCCTGCAGCAAACAATATAGAGACCCCATCCCTGTTATGAGTTATTGTACCGAGACCGATAGTAATAACAAGTCTTGTCCTTGAAACTTCAATGCCTCCTAGGTCACCGGCAGCAGCAGCCTGGGTTTCGAAATTGGTTGCGGTGAGACGTGTAGTTGAATTATGATCGCTTCCCCGTGTATTAAAGGCAATATGCCCGTCAGGGCCCATACCTCCAAGAAAAAAACCAATCCCTCCCATATCTCTGATCTTATTCTCATAATCCGAGCACCAGTTATCGATGCTGAACAAAGATGCCTGCTGATTTTTTTCAAACTGACTTACAGCCTCTCTGTTTCTCAGAGATAGATCAATAATACTGTCAGGAAAAACCTCGGAATAATGCCTTCCATTTGGCAAACTAATCTCATCGCAATTTATGAGCAGAGCTCTGGAAGGGTCAAGATCAAATCCCTTAATGTAGTAATTTATTACATAATCATAGAAACTGTTATGCTGCTTTGGATTTATTGGATAAAACTCATCAATCTGAACAAAATGCAATCCTTTTAATGATGGTTTTTTAGCTATAAAGAGTCCGTTTTTTTCCATCAGGCTTCTATTCTCCGGCTTGTCCCAACCTGAAAGTAGTTTTTGTGTCCATTTAATAAAGTACTCAGGTGTTTTACCAGTAGGCAGACTTATTACCCCTTCCGGATTTTCTGCCACCCATTCAAGGAATCTGAGTGAAGTAAGTAAACCCAGATCAGGAAAATTCTGAACAACGATGTAAGGCATTTTCGTGGAATAACTCTTCCTTCCTGAGTTAGAGAAATACACCTTTTCAACTTTAGATAACGTGTTGGTATTCATATTTAATTATTAATATAGCTTATAAACAGATCTCAACTTCAATATTTAATAACTCAGAAACCCACCTCAGCCCCCCTCAAAGATGTAAAGATACGGAATATTAAAATTTGTCAGACATATTTCAATAAACATCATAAATAAAGTGCCTAAAGTATCCAGAGTGCCTAGAATGCCTTAAGTTATTAGAGTTACTTTTCAAAAAAAAACTCAAAACCAAAACAAAAAACATTGACATCAAGGGAAAATTGTTAATACCACTTGATTCTTTAACTTTAGGCACTCTAAACTTTAGCTCACTTTAATTACTGATTAGTTACTTAATATTTATTTTTGTACTCAACTTAAAAGATCATGATACTCATTGCTGACAGCGGATCGACTAAAACAGAGTGGCAGATATTAAAGGATGGAATTGCCAGTGAGTCAAAATTCACTTCCGGAATAAATCCTTATTTCCTTACAGTCGAGGAAACCAATAGTCTGCTGAAAAACGAGTTGATTTTATTGTCGGGATATTCGTTTAGCAAAATATATTTTTATGGTTCGGGCTGCAACAGCGATTTTAAAAAGAACAGTGTAAAGCAGGCTCTTAAACGCTTTTTTTCAGCCGAAGAAATATTCATTGGAAGTGATTTGTTTGGAGCAGCCCGTTCTCTATGCCAGAATAAACCAGGGATAGCCTGTATAATTGGTACCGGTTCCAACTCATGCTATTACAATGGAAAAGCTATCAAATCGAATGTTGCCCCATTGGGTTATATCCTGGGAGATGAAGGAGGCGGAGCAGTACTAGGCAGAAAACTTGTCTCCGGTGTATTGAAAAAGCAGGTTCCACAGAGAGTAATAGACAGCTTTTTTGAAACCTATAAGTTGACTGCCTCAGAAATTCTTGAGAATGTATATTTGAAGCCTTTCCCAAACAGGTTTCTTGGTCAGTTTGCAAAATTTATTTCTGACAATATAGATATCCCTGAACTACAGTATATAGTCACATCTAGTTTTGATGAATTTATTAAAAGGAACATCCTGCAATATCCTGAGGCAAAAGAATTACCAATTCATTTCACTGGAAGCATCGCATTTCATTTCAGACCATACCTGGAAGAGTTATTGCTAAGGCACGACCTACAATCCGGAGAAATTACCCAGTCTCCTATGGAACATCTGATCAGCTATCACATGACGAATGACTAATAAAGAAATAATGAACGAATCTGAAAAGAATAAACAGATCATAAGTATTACGGAGTCATCATCGAATTTTGACAATCTTGAGAAAATGAGTGTCAAAGAACTACTTACCAATATTAACACGGAAGATTCAAAAGTTCATTTAGCTGTAAAAGAAGCTCTTCCGCAGATTGAAAAGCTGATAACCGGAATAGTTGAACGAATGCAGAAAGGAGGACGTATTTTCTATCTTGGCGCAGGCACAAGTGGAAGGCTTGGGGTTCTTGATGCTTCTGAGGTCCCTCCGACGTTCGGTGTACCAGCGACGATGGTTATAGGACTTATAGCTGGCGGCGATACAGCTCTCAGAAAATCTGTCGAAGCTGCCGAAGATGACCCTGAAAAAGCCTGGAAGGAACTCGAAGTATTTAACATTAACTCAAACGATACCGTAATTGGAATAGCCGCTTCAGGAACAACTCCATATGTACTGGGAGGTATTAAAAAAGCGGGGGAAAACGGCATACTAACCGGTTGTATCACTTGCAACCCCGTTGGGAAAATCATTGAATTAACTGATTGTCCCATAGTGGTTGTAGTTGGTCCTGAGTTCGTGACCGGAAGTTCCAGACTTAAAGCAGGAACTGCTCAGAAAATGGTTCTTAATATGATTACCACAACTGTGATGATACAGCTTGGAAGGGTTAAAGGAAACAGGATGATCAACATGCAGCTCACAAATAAAAAGCTTATTGAACGCGGTACCAGGATGATTGTAGATGAACTTAGCATTGCAAAGGAAGATGCAAGGTCGTTACTAATTGAACATGGTTCTGTTAAAAAGGCACTTGAATATTATAAAGAAAATCTCAAAAAATAAACTAAGAAGATATGTTTCATAAGCTTAATAAAACTATTCTTATTGTTATTCTCAGCATTATTTCAATTAATGCAAAATCACAAACTATCGATCCTCCATTTCTGAAATACATGAATCACCCATGGGTAGATTCAGTGATGAAAACTCTATCGACAGATCAACAGATTGCGCAATGTATATGGGTTGCCGGCTATTCAAACAGAGATATATCTCATGAGGTGGAGATAACTGATCTTATAAGGAAATATGGGATTGGAGGTATTGTATTCTTTCAGGGGACAGCTGCAAAAGAGTCTGAATTAATTAACTACTACCAGAAAATCTCAAAGGTTCCATTGCTCTTCACCCTTGATGCGGAGTGGGGAGTTGGTATGCGACTGGATAACGTTGAAAAATTTCCTTACCAGATGACACTTGGTGCAATAAAATATGATTCATTGATTTATCAGTTAGGCAAAGATGTTGCCTTGCAGTTCAAAAGGCTTGGAATGCAAATGAACCTTGCGCCTGTTGCAGATATCAATATCAATCCACAGAATCCGGTCATTAATTACCGTTCTTTTGGTGAGAACAGAGAAAAAGTTGCAATAAAAACTCACATGTACATGCAGGGGATGCAGGATAATGGCATTATTGCTACTGCCAAACATTTTCCAGGTCACGGAGATACCAAAACTGACTCTCATCTTGATCTGCCAATAATCACCCATTCCAGGCAGAGGCTTGACAGTATAGAACTTTATCCCTTCAAAAAACTCATTGGTGAAGGTATCGGAAGTATAATGACCGCTCACCTTAATCTCCCTTCACTTGACACATCATCAAATCTTCCTTCCACCCTTTCACCTGTAATTATCAACGGGCTGCTTAAAAATGAACTCAGATTTAAAGGAATAGTTATTACTGATGCTATGATGATGAAAGGAGTTACAAAGTTTTTTCCTACAGGTGGAGCAGATGCGAGGGCCTTGCTTGCAGGGAACGATGTGGTTGAATTTGTTGAAGACGTGGATGCGGCCATCAGAGAAACAAAAATTTACATTGCAGCGAAAAGACTGACCAAGGAGGATATTTCAGTAAAATGCAGAAAAATCCTTGCATTGAAATATTGGGCTGGACTAAATAGGGTTCAAGCTATTGACAAAGAGAATATTGATAAAGAATTATCACCATTCGCTACCCAGGCTCTTATAAGGGAGTTATATGCAAATGCTCTGACGGTTCTGAATAACAAGCAGAATATATTGCCACTGAAATATTTTCAGAATATTAAGATTGCAACCATTTCACTGAACAGAAATAAAATCTCTCTTTTTCAGGAAAGAATTTCCAAATATCATCCTGCTGACAACTTTTTTCTTAATCCCTCAGATACATCAGCCAGCCATAAATTAATGAAGAAACTCTCAGATTATGATATTGTCATTGCCGGAGTTTTTGGTTTGGATCAGCGA
The DNA here is from genome assembly GCA_025350595.1 of Bacteroidota bacterium. Classification (GTDB taxonomy): domain Bacteria; phylum Bacteroidota; class Bacteroidia; order Bacteroidales; family VadinHA17; genus LD21. The sequence goes on along the minus strand of JANXXP010000197.1, from coordinate 1,709 downwards.
CCGAATATGGGGTTCGGAATTGAACCAGAATTAATTCATTTCATCGACAAACTTGTGAGTAATAAGAAAACATTGATTGTCTGGTTTGGAAATCCCTATGGAATTGATAAGATTGAATCATTGAGGAACACTGATGGGCTTGTCCTTGCCTATCAGGAGAACAATTATACTGAAGATCTTTCAGCTCAGCTGATTTTCGGAGGCATAGGCGCCCAGGGATCCCTTCCGGTAACAATAAATGAAAAATGGCCATATAATTTTGGGATCTCAACCACAGGGAATATCAGGCTTCAATATGGTTTACCTGAAAATGCAGGTATGGTATCAGACCTGCTTAATACAAAGATTGACTCTATTGTAAACATAGGTCTCACAAATAAAGCATTCCCGGGGTGTGTGGTTGTTGCAGCAAGGAAAGGGGTTGTAATTTTCCATAAAGCATATGGATATCAAACCTATGATAACCGTATTGCGGTAAACGAGGATGATTTGTATGATCTTGCCTCTGTTACCAAGATATCTTCCACTCTGGCCGGATTAATGCTTCTGAATACAGAAGGAAAGTTCTCACCTGACAAAACTCTGGGGTTTTATCTTCCTGATTTCAAAAAAACGAACAAGGGGAATATTGGAATGAAAGATTTCCTTACCCATCAGGCAGGACTTACACCATTCATCCCATTCTGGAAAGAGACAATTAAGAAGGATAAAAAATTCAAACGCAATACATTTGATTATCAATTAACAAAGAAATATCCTATTGAGGTAGCGCAGGGGCTCTATATCAATAAGAATTACAGGAAGAAGATGTTCAATGAGATTAAGAAGAGTCCTTTGGGTGAAAAGAAATATGTTTACTCAGATCTGACCTTCATTATTGCACCACAAATAATTGAAAATCTGACCGGACAGAAATGGTACAATTTTGTTACTGACAGTATTTATAAAAAGATCGGCGCTTATGATATCGGTTTCAATCCATATCTGAAATACCCGTTAAGCAGAATTGTTCCCACTGAATATGATTCTCTCTTCAGAAAACAGCTTTTGCATGGAACTGTTCACGATGAAGGTGCTGCTATGTTAGGTGGAATATCAGGTCATGCAGGACTTTTCGCGACAGCAAACGACCTGATGAAACTGATGGAGCTATATCGCAGAATGGGAGAATATGGAGGGGAACAGCTGATTGGAAGAAATGTTATGGAAGACTATACAAAGGTTCAGTTTCCGGAAAATAAAAATCGAAGAGGTCTGGGTTTCGATAAACCACTTCTGGATAACTCTGAGCTTGCTCAAAAAGACACCTATCCAACAAGAAGCGCATCACCTCAAAGTTTTGGTCACTCTGGATATACCGGCACATTTGTCTGGGTTGATCCGGTATCGGAAATTTCATATGTTTTCTTATGCAACAGGGTTTATCCAACCAGGAATAATAACCTGGTATCTGACCTTAATATCAGGTCGGAGATACTGCAGGCGATCTACGACTCAATAAAAAAATAAAGTGGATGGTAAAAAGCAGAAAGCAAAAAACCAGACTGTAAATTACAATCTGGTTTTAAGTGCCCAGAACAAGACTCGAACTTGCACACCCTTGCGAGCACCAGCCCCTCAAGCTGGCGTGTCTACCAATTTCACCATCTGGGCGAGATGGGTTTGTGCCCAGAACAGGACTCGAACCTGCACATCATTACTGACACTAG
>JANXXP010000160.1 GCA_025350595.1 Bacteroidota bacterium | reverse complement strand
GCTAGCGTACTTGCATGGGGTGCAAGGGGTCGTGTGTTCGAGTCACATCACCCCGACAGGTAATTTGAGGGGCGGAGTATTTCGCCCCTTTTTGATTCTTATAATTATGTACACAACCTATATCCTTTATAGCCAAAATCTTAACAAATTCTATACAGGGCAAACCAAAGACATTATCCGGAGATTAGTAGAACACAATCGAGGGAAAACATCTTTTATGGCCTCTGGATTGCCTTGGATGATAATATATTCAAAAGAATTTAATTCAAGGAATGAAGCTGTAAATCTTGAATTGTTGATTAAGAAGAGAGGGGCAAAAAGATTTCTTGAAGACAATAAGATTCAGATTGGCTAGCGTATCACGCAAGGCGTGAGGGTCGTCACGCCTGAGGCGTGATCACTCCGACAAAATTTTAAAGCCTGTAAATTAACAACTTACAGGCTTTTATTTTTATTATTTACTGTTATTTATAACTTTATATTAGCATTGTTTTGTTCTCTTTTGTACATTTGGCCGGATAATAATGGGAAATTCAGTACTCCAACATTTTAACAGGGAAAAATGAAGTTCAAAGCAACACTAGTTTTAATAGTGATAATTACACTTTGTGGTTATATCTATTTCTCCAAACCTGACAAAGTAGTTATTGACGAAAATGGTGATTGTGAAGGTCTTGTAAATAAAGCCAGGGCATTCCTTCAGGGTGACAGATTCTGGAAACTTCAGTTGAAGATGGCAAATGACATTTATAACAAAAGTATTGCCCCAAAAATACCACCTTCTTCAGAAATGCAGGAGTTATATCTAAAACTGATGCAGGATGAGATAGCTTTAAATGAAAAAATGAAGGGCTTATATTCTCGTGAAGAGCAAATGGCTAATATATTAAGAATGAAAGCGGATAGTCTTGAGAGGTCAAGTAAATGGCGCTTGATCGATGATGCTGCAATTTCAGAAACTTTGAAAGAAGCTGAGAGAATCAAAATAATAATTCCGATAATTGAAGCAAAACTCAGAGTATCAAAACCTCAGAATAAACCAACAATTTAGTATTTTTTCATGATTTTGTAAAAACGAGTACTCCGTTCTGACCGCCAAAACCAAAAGAGTTTGAAATTGCCGCTTCAATTTTTACAACCCTTGCTTTATTAGGGATCACATCCAGATCACATTCAGGATCTTTTGTTTCAAAATTAATTGTTGGAGGTAAGATACCATGATATACTGAAAGTACAGTAGCGGCTGCTTCTACCGCACCTGCTGCTCCAAGAAGATGACCAATCATTGATTTATTTGAACTTACAGGTATGCTCCTGTTCCCAAAAGCTTTTTTAATTGCTATGGCTTCAGTCTTATCATTCACTTTTGTCGAAGTTCCATGAGCATTTATATATCCAATATCTTCAGGATTCAGTCCCGCGTCTTTGACTGCCAGCTGCATGGCAGAAGCGGCCCATATACCATTAGGTTCAGGAGCAGCTATCCCGTATGCATCAGATGTCATTCCGAAGCCACTTAACAATGCCAGAGGCTTCGCTCCTCTGTTTTCAGCATGTTCTAATGTCTCAAGAACAAGAACACATGCTCCTTCTCCCATAACAAATCCGTCTCTGTTGAGATCAAACGGACGGCTGGCCTTTTCCGGATTTTCATTGCAGGTTGAAAGTACGCCCATGCTCGAGTATCCGTCGAGAACATAGGGAGTAATTGTGGATTCTGCTCCACCAGCAAGAATTACATCTGCCATACCAGCTCTCATCAATCCCAAAGCAATTCCGATAGAATGTGTTCCGGTCGTACAGGCTGCAGAAATTCCAAGGTTCGGACCATGAATATTGAGAACAATAGCTGCATTGGAAGCAGGCATATTTGCTATTACCCTTGGAACCGTCAAAGGATTAACAGATCCCGGGCCCATCTTTATAAACCTTATCAGCTGATCTTCCATATGAATAGGGTCACCTGCAGCCGATCCTATTACGCATCCTATTCTCGATCTGTCTTCAATATTAAGATCAAGATCAGCATCTTTTACAGCTTCAATAGCGGCACTGCAAGCCAGTTGGGATACCCGCGCAAGTTTACGAGCTTCTTTTCGATCAAAATAATCTTCCGGCTTATATGAAATTACCTCTGACCCGATATGAGTTTTGTGCAACTGAGGATCGAAAGACTGAATTCTTTTAATTCCGGAAGTTCCGGTAATCAAAGAGTTCCAGAAATCTGAACGATTACACCCAATTGAGGTAAACACACCAATACCTGTGACTACAACTGCTTTATTTTTATCCATAGATGGAATGGGATCAAAGTATTTCAATGTAAACAACAAGATAAAGATAAATAAAATGTGCAAAAACCAATAATAAAGGCAATTCTTATAGCCATGACATATTAGTTTTGAAGGTAGTTTGATATATTTTATGGTTAATGAGAATTATTGGTTAATTTTGCAGACTTTTTATAGGCAAAGAACGGTTAAGTTAATTTTTCTAACAGATATTCTCATAAATGATTACAGTATCAAATCTTAGTATCCAATTTGGGAAACGTGTATTATTTCAGGATGTTAATATGGTTTTCACACCTGGCAATTGCTATGGTATAATCGGAGCTAACGGTGCAGGAAAAACCACATTTCTGAAAATGCTATATGGTGATGTGGAAAACCGGACAGGATCAGTATCATTTGGACATGGAGAGAGACTGTCTGTACTTAAACAGGACCATTTTGAATTTGATGAATGTGTTGTTCTTGATACAATTATGATGGGCCATTCTCAGCTCTGGAGTATAATGAAAGAGAAAGAAATACTCTACTCAAAGACTGAATTCTCAGATAAAGATGGAATTAGGGCTTCAGAACTGGAGGAAATATTTACTGAATTGGATGGTTGGAATGCAGAGAGCAATGCAGCAAGTTTATTAAGTGGATTAGGGATAAAAGAAGAACAGCACCATAAATTATTAAAAGAACTCACGGGTAAGGAAAAGGTAAAAGTGCTGCTTGCACAGGCTCTTTTCGGAAAACCTGATAACCTTCTACTTGATGAGCCTACAAATGATCTTGATCTGGAAACAGTAAACTGGCTGGAGAATTACCTCTCCGAATTTGAAAATACCGTACTGGTTGTATCTCACGATCGTCACTTTCTTGATTCAATATGTACTCAGATTATAGATATTGATTTTGGCAGAATTCAACAATTTTCAGGAAATTACAGTTTCTGGTATGAGTCGAGTCAGCTGGCTCTGAGGCAACAACTTACACAAAATAAAAAAGCCGAAGAAAAAAAGAAGGAGTTATTGGAATTCATTGCCCGTTTCAAAGCCAATGTAAAAAAGTCAAAACAGACTACGAGCAGGAAGAAAATGATTGAGAAGCTGAATATTGAAGAAATAAAAGCATCAACCCGAAAATATCCTGGTATAATTTTCACACCAGGACGGGAACCGGGGAACAGTATCCTTAACGTGAAAGGGCTTACGAAAATCATTGAGGGTAAAACATTATTTAAAGACCTTAACTTCACCATAAATAAAAATGACAAAATAGCTTTTCTTTCAAGAGACTCAAGAGCTATGACAACTCTTTTCGAAATACTAAAGGGTCATGAAAAACCTGATCATGGGACATTTGACTGGGGACAAACAATTGTTAAAGCCTATCTGCCTTTAGATAATGATAAATTTTTCGAAAAGGATATAACCCTTATTGACTGGCTGGCTCATTATTCTGAAGATACAAGTGAATTGTACCTCAGGGGCTTTCTTGGAAAGATGCTTTTTTCAGGTGAGGATATCTATAAGAAAGTAAATGTTCTTTCAGGAGGAGAAAAAGTCAGATGCATGATAGCACGAATGATGATTAGAAATGCAAATGTTATGCTTCTGGATACTCCTACAAATCATCTGGATCTTGAGTCTATTCAGGCATTTAATAATACTCTGATTAAGTTCAAAGGAAATATCCTCATGTCATCTCATGACCATGAGTTTATTCAGACTGTCTGTAACAGGGTTATAGAAATAGGTCCTAAAGGAATGATAGACAAGCAGACTCAGTATGATGACTACATCTCGGATGAAGTATTGATGGAAAAGAGAAACAAGCTATACTAAAAGTAATTTCGGATTGCGGATCGTCGATTGCGGATTGATCCTGGAATTTTAATGTTAATTTAAATCCGAAATCTCAAATCCGAATTCCGCAATGATAGCCTACTTTGGACCGCGGTTATCAAGCAAATAAGAGTAGAAAAGCAGATGTGACATTTTCTGCATTACAGGTGAGCAATTACCTAAACTGACTTTTCTTTTCAATGCCATCTCCTTCCATGCCGGAGGAAGAAAATCTGTTCGACTGGCCATTCCATCATCTGGTCCGGGAGTACAATATTTTGTATCAGCGCCAGTAGTATTTATCCTGATATAACACATCGGGCATGGTTCAGCAGAACTAAAGACAATGAGACCAGGTTTGTAAACATAGATATTTACATATTCTTTGGCCAGCCTGCTTTCTTCAAAATTAGTCAGTAATGTCATTTCAGCATGAAGGTCTGAGCGATGTTTTTGCATTTGTGAATTATGAGCAGCAGCAATAATCTTTCCCTCCTTATTTATCAATACAGAACCAATACCATACCCTCCCTGCATCACACTCTTGAGCGCCTGAAGATTAGCTGCTTTTGCATATATGTCATCCGAATATTCTGCTGCCGGTTGAAAAGCTAGTAAAAACGTTTGAATTTTCTGGAGAATTACATTTACTGGATCATCAGCCTTAATTCCCCATGGCATGTCCACTAGCTTATGGATTAATTCTTCGCGGTTTCGAGTAACAAAGTAAGCTGGATCAACCTTATTGGAGGGTGAAACATTTTGCTGAGTATATGCTGGAATCGTCAGAATTATAACCCAAACGAGGATAAGCGCTCTTCTCATACTCAATTATATTACTTAGATCATTAATACCAATATCCGATACTATAAAAATAATAATTTTCCTGACATAATTATCTCTTTTAAAAAAAAATCTGAGATTTATCTGTTCCAGCTATCCTAACCTGCATTTAGAAATAAATTATTTCATCTCATTGCAATATTGGACCAATAGCACCATATTAGACGGTTTATCAAACTTAATATGCTTCTCTTTAATAAACTTTTTGAGCTCTGTTTCCTTTCCCGGAAAATTTTTTACGAATTGCCTTTCGTTCAAAAAACTATTCATTGTATCATCTTTCCTTATCCAAAAGACAAGATCAACCTTTACCTGATAATCATCCGGCAGTTTAAGATTATAGTAACCACCAGAAAGTTGAACTGATGTCATCATTTTGGTATTTGATACCTGGGATGTACCACCATAACCGGCCTGAGTTCCGGGAGGAACAAGATCTCCTTTATGCTGGACAAACAACGAAATAGGTGCAACTAACAGTATTTCATGAAAAATTTTTCCTGCTGGAACAAACTTAGTGCCCTGCATAAATACGGTATCAACCATTTCAGAATTTATCAGATCATAGATTTTCCCATCTTTTTGGTAGACAACTTTTTCAGATACTGTATTATAGTTTAAATCAGCAGTCTGGCTTTTTCCGTTTTTCATTTTAACAGTTCCGGATGTAAAATCAGGATATAGAAACTGTGGAGCGTTTCCTTCAGGAGTAGTTTGAGAACTAACTGGTAATGGAATCGTTAAAACAAGAACTATTATCATAGTTTTGCCAAACCTTATTAAATAATTTAAGTATGTCATATAAAACTAATTTGAATTTAAATTTATAAACTTATACATCTTACACCCACTTTAACACCTATTCATCGTATTCGACCACATTTGAGAAATCACTTCATCCTAAATTCTATTTTAGTAAAGTTACAATATAACTTATTATTCTACATAAGAATTCAGATTTTCCCATTTCACTTTCCATTTGCCATTATGCGGAAACTGATCAGCAACACACATTTTAGCAATAGCTGTCAGTAAACCGCCATTCCCCGGCAAATAAATTGTAAGTCTTGCATCCTGATAATTATGACCATTAAGTAAATATCTGTTCTTTGGCGCATCCATCAATAGGAAATCCATCGACTGTTCTGCTCTGCCAATAGATGCAGCGGACATCGCAAGCATTGGAAAATCCCATCCCCAGGTAGTTTTCCAGTTCCAATTTTTCAATATTGTGTCAAGTGAATTCCCAAGTATAACAGGATCAACCAATCTGGTTTTTGGCATAACTCCTGAAATGCCTGAAACAATTGGATGATCACTCATATATCGTTGGTTTCGGTATGAGTCTTTTGTGTCTTCAGAACAAAGATACAATCCATTCTGTACAGGGAGTTCCGAGATCTTTTCTGTAATATCTTTCCATTTAGGGACAGGTTCAAGTTTCAAACGTTTCTTCCACTCCTGCGCTGTCTTTAATCCCCAATACCAGTAAACAAGCTCAAAGGGAGGATTTATGGTTGTCTGGAGTTTCAGACTCTCTTGTGCCGGAATTAAAACTGGTCCAAGTGTGTATCTGTTTCCAGTACTGTCATACCAAGCGTAAGATGACATGAAATCAGCCGTTGCAAAAACAAGATCTTTATACCTTTTTAAAATTTCTTCCTTGTTCAGAGAATTTTTATATAGTAGTTCAGCAAAAAAGATAACATGTGGTTGCTGCCAAATCAGGTATGTCCCTACATTACTTGGACTCTCCCTGCCATCCGGACCAACCATCTTCGGCCATCTCACACCTGCATATCCCTGATGTTCTGCAGTTTTTTTAGCATTGTCAAAAATATTGAAGTAATAGTTCATCTGTTTTTCCAGGACATCAGTTCTCTGCCATAATGCAAAATGGACTGCGTGCCACCAATGCATCTCAAGGTGGAACTTTCCGAACCAACTATTGTAGGTGAGTCCTGTCTCTGCCGGAGGAAACGATCCACTACACTGAATTTTTGTGAGATATTCTGATAAAATAACCCTCCTCTCAAGTTCATTCGCTCTTGGATCAGTACATTTTGAGAAATCAACAGCACCACCAGTTGTCCAGAATTTTTCCCAGCTCTTTCTGCTTGCAACTTCAGTTTCGTTAAACGTTTGAATTCTTCCTGTTTCCGGATTTGGAGCGAACTGGCATGAGAACGAATAAACTGAATCCGACCGTTGAGGTTCAATAAGGTACTTATCTTTTGAAACCTCTTTGATCTTTGCGCTGTTCCTCCAGACAAGAACATTATATCTGTCATTGTCCTGACTCCTTAAAAACAGAGTAATATTATTAGTATCAGACAGAATTTTTGTCTGACTGTTTTCAGAAATATTACTATCATAACCATTCCAAAGAGCACTACCTGAAGGAAAATTCAATTTTACTTTAAGAAGCCCCTTCCCAATCAGACCTGATACTATCTTCACCGAAATCATATCATAATTTGGATGACAAACTGTTTTAACATGAACAGGCTCTCCATTTATTTCAAACCGACTGTCTATTTCTCCAGTCCATAGGTTGAGTTTTTGAACTGGTTTAGTTATATCGGAAATAGAAATCTCAGTGCCATCTCCTTTCTGAACCTGCAGTCCAATAGTTCCAAGGTTCTGGCGATGTGGATTGCTTCTCAGCCATTCTGTTGCTGCAGCTTTCCTTACATCCTCTGATACTTTGAACTGATTTACATATTCAACATCCCTGCCATGCACATCGTAAGTCTTATATACATCTGATAATTGATAATTTTCAGGATTTCCAGTTGAATGCCAGCCCCAGTCTGACATAGTGCCAAGTGGAATTCCTTTTGAATAGAATTCAGGAAAGGTCTGCAACCCTGTAATATCAACTGTAAACGCGAATTCACCATTGCCGACTGACAATGAATTCAGGCTGTCGATTACTGAGTTTTGAATATTATGTCGTGTTACCAGAGAATATCTGTCGATTTTAGAATTATCAATACAACTCGTTGTTAATATGATAAATACAATAAATAAAATAGAATCAAATTTCATCCTCATATTTAATATTTTTATTTTACTGACTTTAAAATGTTTCAAAACATAAAAATTTGTTCCTTACTGGTATCTGAACTAAAGAGTTTGTCCTAAAAATCTATTTACCGCAAAGCTCTTAGAGTAGGCGCATAGCGCTCAAAGTAAAATCCTTAGCTTTACTCTTCGTGTTTTTGTGTAATCCAATATTTATCTGAACTTTGCGACCTTTGTTGTTAATGGATTTCAAATTAACTGCTTTATGTAAATATAATATTGATATGGTCATAGAAGGACTGGTTTTTAAATTATTTTTGAAAAACTGAGAGGTACAATAAACTTCACTTTCAGAATAACTAATATTATGGATGCAGAAATCACAATAATCGGGGCAGGAGTAGTAGGGCTTGCAATTGCTGAAAAGATCTCAGAGAAATATAAAAATGTTTTTGTTATAGAAAAACACTCCACTTTCGGTCAGGAGACAAGCAGCCGTAACAGCGAAGTTATTCATGCCGGAATCTATTATACAAAAAACAGTCTTAAAGCTAAGCTCTGTATTGAAGGTAAGAGACTCCTTTATGACTATTGCAAAAAGTATGACGTACCATTTAATAATTGCGGAAAACTTATAGTAGCAACTTCTGAAGAAGAGATTTCCGTTATTGAAGGAATAAGACAGACAGCGATAAATAACGGAGTCGATGATATGCGGGTACTCAACAGAGATCAGATTGCTGAAATGGAACCAAACATTTTTGCTCTAGAAGCTCTGTTTTCTCCATCAACAGGCATAATTAATTCTCATTCTCTGATGAAGCAATATGAAACAAATTCGATTAATAACGGTTGTCAGATTGTATATGGAAGTGAGGTTACCGGGATTAAACACACTAAAGAAGGATACGAGATCATGCTTTTAGACGCTGATAGAAAGTATTATAGTTTTACTTCCGGTATTGTAATAAATTCTACTGGTCTTACGTCTGACAAAATAGCTGAGATGATCGGAATTAAGGATGATAATTTAAAAATACTCTTTTGTAAAGGAGAATACTTCAGAATTAATCCGCCTAAAAACAGGCTCATCAAAAGACTTATCTACCCTGTTCCGCATGTAAATATGGAAGGGATCGGGATTCATGTGACTATCGATATGAGTGGAGGAGTGAAACTTGGTCCAGATGTAAAGTATCTTGAGTCAAATGTTTATGACTATAAGCTAACTCCATCAAAACAGGAAGCCTTCTATAAGTCGGCTAAAAAGTTCCTGCCTTTTCTTGAGTTCGATGATATTGCACCGGAGATGGCCGGTATTCGTCCAAAGATCCAAAAGCCGGGAGAACCGCTGCGTGACTACTATATAATGGAAGAAAGCAAACGTGGATTTCCCGGGTTCATAAATCTCATAGGAATGGAATCGCCGGCATTGACATCATCGATTGCGATTGCAAATTATGTTTTTGGACTGATTTAAAGCCACAAAGAAACTCAAAGATACCACTATAATGATTTGCTCCTTAGCAGTTTTTGAAGATCAGACATCTCATCTCTGAATCTGGCCGCTTCAACAAAATCTAGTTCTGCCGCAGCTTTCTCCATACTTTTACGTGTCTTATCTATTGCCTTTTCCAGAGCTTCACGATTCATGTATTTCACTACCGGATCAGCAGCTATATCGGGTCTTCCCGGTTCTATATATGCCTTTGCAGCCTGTCCCTTTTTGCTTAACCCGCTAAGTAACGATCCTAATTTTTTCGAAATCTGAGTCGGAGTAATATCATTCTCCTCATTATATTTCAACTGCTTCTCTCTGCGGCGGTTAGTCTCATCTATTGTTTGCTGCATACTGCGGGTAACCTTATCCGCATACATTATTACTTTGCCGTTAAGGTTACGTGCCGCTCTTCCTGCTGTCTGGGTGAGAGAGCGTGATGATCTCAGAAATCCCTCCTTATCAGCATCAAGGATAGCTACCAGGGATACTTCCGGAAGATCAAGTCCTTCTCTTAAAAGGTTTACACCCACTAGTACATCAATTGAACCGGTTCGAAGTTCTTCCATAATATCGATCCTGTCGAGAGTATCTATATCTGAATGAATATAACTGCATTTGATACCATACTTTATCAAATAAGATGAGAGTTCCTCAGCCATTCTCTTGGTAATGGTAGTTACAAGGGTTCTCTCCCCTCCTATTGTACGGGTCCTGATCTCCTCCATCAGATCATCAATCTGATTAAGACTTGGACGTATCTCAATTGGAGGATCAAGAAGGCCGGTCGGTCTTATTACCTGGTCGACATATACTCCTTCACTTTTTTCAAGTTCATATTCGGAAGGTGTGGCACTTACAAAGATTGTCTGACCAGTAAGTGATTCAAATTCTTCAATCCTCATTGGTCTGTTATCGAGTGCAGAAGGCAGTCTGAATCCATACTCAACAAGAGTTTGTTTCCTGGAATGATCACCTCCGTACATGGCTCTGACCTGAGGAAGGCTGACGTGACTTTCATCGATTACTGTGATGAAGTTATCAGGAAAATAGTCGAGTAAACAGAAAGGTCTGGTACCTGACTTTCTGCCGTCAAAGTAACGGGAATAGTTTTCAATGCCACTGCAATAGCCAAGTTCCTTGATCATTTCGAGGTCATATAATACTCTCTGTTCAAGTCTTTTAGCCTCTTCCCTTTTTCCAATATCATTAAAATGAGTCACCTGACGGACCATATCGTCCTGGATATCACTTACAGCCAGATTTATTCGCTCTCTGGTTGTAACAAATATATTTGCAGGATAAACGATATAATCATTCAGAATGTCAATTTTGCTACCATTTACCGGATCAAAAGTGTTTATCTCCTCAATCTGGTCCCCAAAGAATACAATTCTCACGGCTATGTCGGCATAAGCAGGAAAAATATCCACTGTATCTCCGCGAACCCTGAATGTTCCATGCTTGAATTCAACTTCGTTGCGGGAATAAAGACTATCGACAAGCTTGCGCAGAAAAATATTTCTACCTATAGTCTGATCTTTCTTAATATGAATGGTGTTAGAATGGAAATCATCGGGGTTACCAATACCATATATACATGACACTGATGATACAACAATGACATCGCGGCGTCCTGACAAAAGTGATGAAGTAGCGCTGAGTCTCAGTTTTTCTATCTCTTCATTAATGGAAAGGTCTTTTTCTATGTAGGTATCAGAAGAAGGCAGGTATGCTTCAGGCTGATAATAATCGTAATATGAAACAAAATACTCCACTTTGTTTTCAGGAAAGAACTGTTTGAATTCCCCGTAAAGCTGCGCAGCGAGAGTTTTATTATGACTCAGAACCAGAACCGGACGATTGACTTTTTCAATGACGTTGGCAATTGTAAAGGTTTTACCTGAGCCAGTTACTCCAAGAAGAGTCTGAAATGGCACCCCGTTGTCGAGACCTTCAACGAGTTGTTTTATTGCTTCAGGCTGATCGCCGGTGGGTTGAAATTCGGAAATTAATTTAAAGTCCATAGGTATTTTGTGACGGAGGTGACAAAATTAATAAAAAAACTGTAGTGTCATGCCATGGCATGACACTACAATCCAAATAAAAAAGGCGCCTCAGTAGCGCCTCTTAAATTTATATAATGTTTTGTCTAACCTAAATAACCTTTTAATAATCTGCTCCTTGAAGTATGTCTTAATCTCCTGATGGCTTTTTCTTTGATCTGACGAACTCTTTCACGGGTGAGACCAAATTTTTCGCCAATCTCTTCAAGAGTCATCTCCTGGCAACCAATTCCGAAGAAAAATCTTATTATGTCCCTTTCTCTTTCAGTAAGTGTTGCTAGTGCCCTGTAGATCTCTTTAGATAGAGATTCATCCATCAGCAGTTTATCAGCAACCGGGGAATCAGAGTTTGTAAGCACATCAAGCAGACTGTTATCTTCACCCTCAATAAATGGAGCATCAACAGATACATGACGACCGGATACTTTCAAGGTATCGGCTACCTTTTCCTTTGGCAGTTCAAGAACATCAGCAAGTTCTTCAGGTGAAGGAGTACGTTCATTCTCCTGTTCAAATTTCGAAAAAGCTTTGTTGATCTTGTTAAGTGAACCAACCTGGTTTAAAGGTAACCTAACGATTCTTGATTGTTCTGCAAGAGCCTGAAGAATAGACTGTCTGATCCACCAAACAGCATAGGATATAAACTTAAAACCTCTCGTTTCGTCAAATTTTTCTGCAGCCTTGATCAGGCCCAGATTTCCTTCATTGATTAGGTCAGGAAGACTAAGTCCCTGGTTCTGATACTGTTTTGCAACAGATACAACAAAACGCAGGTTTGCTTTGGTGAGTTTTTCAAGAGCAGCTCTGTCGCCTTTCTTAATTCTCTGAGCCAGTTCAACTTCTTCCTCTACCGATATCAACTCCTCCTTACCAATTTCCTGTAAATACTTGTCGAGTGATGCACTCTCCCTGTTGGTTATGGATTTGGTAATCTTTAGTTGTCTCATTATGCCTCCCAAAAAATTTCCGCAAAGATATTGCTTTATTATGTAATAACAAAAATAATTAACTATTGTTGTTCTCAGAGGACTATATATTTAAAAACCTCTGATAAACAACAACTTAAATATAAATAATCATTAATTGCCATATGAAAAAGTAAAGAGTCCTCCGTCAGATTGTATTCCTGCAACAGACTTTAGGGTGCTTTCATTATTTGAATATTGCTTTACATCTGAGGGACTTTTAACTTTTTTCCCATTAACACTCAGAATAATATATCCACGTTTCATCCCCAGATCTTTAAATTTTCCATTATTCAACTCACCTATTTTCACTCCGTAATCAACATTATACGATCTCATTTCCTCCTTGGTAAGAGCTACCAAACTGGCACCAAAGACTACCTTATCTTCACTGATTGCTGCTGTAACGACACTTGTGGTTCCGACTGCATTCTTCAAAACAAGTTGGGCAGTATTCTCCTTGCCGTTTCTTAAATAAGTTAAGGTTGCCTTATCACCAGGACGACGTTTTCCTACCTGCTCCTGCAATTCGGAAACTGTATTTACACCTACGCCATTGAACTTTATAATGACATCATTTTCCTTAAGATTAGCATCTTCAGCTGAACCTTTTTCAATAACTCTTGAAATCAGGACTCCCTTTACCTCATCAAGATTCTGTTTCTTAGCCACTTCTGAGTCAACATCTTTGATTTCAACTCCTAATCTTGCACTTTGAACTTCGCCAAACTCTTTAAGATCATCTACGACCTTTTTAACAATTGACACAGGAATCGCAAATGAGTTGCCAGAATAATCTCCGCTTCGCGATATTATCATAGAGGTAATTCCTACCAGTAATCCTTTGGTATTTACAAGAGCTCCACCGCTATTACCCATATTCAGAGCTGCATCGGTCTGGATAAAAGACTCAATTCTGAAGGTGCCATCCGGTAATGTCAGGCTTCTTCCTTTTGCACTTACGATCCCGGCTGTAACGGTTGAAGTAAGATTGAAGGGATTTCCTACTGCCAGTACCCATTCACCTAATCTCAAAGTTTCAGAATCACCAAATTTGATATAAGGAAGGTTTTCTGCCTTGATTTTTAAGAGTGCGATATCACTTGCAGGATCCCTTCCAATAACCTGCGCTGTGAAAGTCCTGTTGTCATTTAATGTAACCTCAATTGATTCAGCATCTTCAATAACATGGTTATTAGTGATGATATAGCCATCTGCTGACATAATTACCCCTGATCCATAGCCCTGTACTTCCTGTGGTCTCGAATTCCTTCTGCCATAAAAATATTCCATAATAGGATTCTCAGATTGTCCGCTCATCAGAGTTTTTGTATGAACATGTACCACACCATGAACTGTCTGCTCCGCTGCGTATGTGAAATCTATCTGTCCTCCATCCTGCACCTGCAGAGATGTCAGAAATGCCTTTGCACCCTGACTTTCAACAACTGAACTATCCTTCGAAACAACCTGTACTGGTTTTTCTATTATTCTCGTGTAGGCAAATAATGCAATAGATGCTCCTAAAAGAGACATTAAAAATGCACCTAATAAATACTTTCCTTTCATAATTATAGTTTTAAATTAAACTTTTTCTTCTAATTCTGGTTTTATTTCAATAATTAACCCTTCATAAAAGATTCCTATCTTTACAACCAGTTTATGATGGTTTTGTTTTACAAAGATCATGCATTTTTCAAGTGAACTATAACAAGATACAAAGATTTAACAACACTTTAACACCTATGACAATACAATTTAACAAATACCAGGGAGCCGGCAATGATTTTGTCATGATAGACAACCGGAATAACGTTTTTAATCCCAATGACTCTGCTCTTATCAATAAATTATGTGACCGGAGATTTGGAATCGGAGCCGACGGTTTGATTCTAATCTGTACAAGTTCTCAATATGATTTTGAGATGAAATATTTCAATTCTGATGGCTTTATCGGATCAATGTGCGGAAACGGAGGAAGATGCTCCGCCGACTTTGCAATCAAACATGGAATTGCCGGTAAAACTCTCTCTTTCAAGGCTGCTGATGGTTTGCATAAAGCCATTGCTGAAGATGGAATAATCAGGCTTCAGATGAATGATCCGAAGGAACCGTATCTTGTCAATGGAAGCTATTTTATTAATACAGGATCGCCACATTATGTTATCTTCAGAAAAGACATTGACAAGATTGATGTAAATTCTGAAGGCAAGAAATTCAGATGGGCTAAAGAATTTGCTCCCGGAGGTACCAACGTAAATTTTGTTGAGTTGACGAAGGACGGTATATATGTCAGAACATTTGAAAGAGGTGTGGAAGAGGAAACTCTTGCCTGCGGAACAGGTGTCACCGCTTCTGCCATTTGTTCAGTTTTGGCAGGACATCTTGACACAAAAACTGTCAGGGTTAAAGCAAGAGGTGGAAATTTGTCAGTTTCATTCAATATTTCAGGCAAAAATATTTCGGACATCTGGCTTTCAGGACCGGCAACTTTTGTCTACTCCGGCGAAATTGAAATTTAAACACGGATTGCTTCGTCGCAAGCTCCTAGCAATGACAATGTAAGTGAGATGGATTTAAGTAACGATAAAATGCAAAAAGAGAAACTATACGGGAAGACATTAAATGAGCTGATTGCAGTTACAAAACGTGTATCCTTACCAGGTTTTGCCGCAAAACAGATGGCTGACTGGCTATATAAGAAAGAGATACTGTCCATTGACGAGATGACAAATCTGTCAAAAAACACACGGGAACTCCTTTCAAATGATTATGAAATAGGGCTTTCTGCCCCGGTAAATGAATCAGAAAGCTCTGACGGAACAAAGAAATATCTATTTAAAGTCCTAAATGACAAATATATTGAAACTGCATATATGCCTGACAAAGAGCGGGCTACAATATGTGTGTCATCTCAGGCCGGCTGCAAGATGGGTTGCATATTCTGCATGACGGGGAAGCAGGGTTTTCAGGGAAATCTATCATCGAATGAAATACTTAATCAGTTCAGAAGTATCCCGGAATTTAAAAATCTGACCAACATGGTTTTTATGGGTATGGGTGAGCCATTGGACAATATTACTGAAGTTCTGAAAACTCTTGATATTCTTACAAATGACTGGGGTTATGGCTGGAGTCCTACAAGGATAACTGTCAGTACGGTAGGACTGGTAACAGGGATTAAAGATTTTTTAGAAAAAAGCAGGTGTAACCTTGCCGTAAGTCTGCACTCTCCGTTTGACGAAGAGAGAAGAAAGCTTATGCCTATTCAACGTACAAATACGGTTATGGAAGTGCTGGATGTTATACGTAATTTTGAGATAAACAGCCAGAGAAAAATTTCTTTTGAATATATCCTGTTCAAAGGGGTTAATGATACCCCGCGTCATATTAAGGAACTCGCAAGAATACTGAACGGCATTAAATGCAGGATCAATATTATTCGATTTCACCAGATTCCCGGGTCAGAATTCCATAGCCCCGATCTGGGAACAACTATTAATTTCAAGGACGCACTTAATGCCAAAGGTATTCTTACTACAGTGAGGGTAAGCAGAGGTGTCGACATCCAGGCTGCATGCGGACTCCTGTCAACTCTTGAACAAAACAAACCAGCTTAGAAATGCGGAAAAAGTTGTTTCTAATCTCATTTGTATTTATTTCCATCTGTTCATTTTCCCAGAGAAGTTCAATTGACACCTTCCTTTCAGATTCTTCATTGATTCACGCTTCTGTTTCTATCTTTATTGCAGACCCTGACAATGGAGAGATAATAGCAGATTATAATTCAGGAAAAAGTCTTATCCCTGCATCAGTTATGAAACTTATTACATCTGCAGCGGCACTCGAATTACTGGGTCCTTATTACACTTTTAAAACCACAGTCGGGTACGCCGGTTCGATAAATAAAAAAAGCGGAAAATTAATAGGTGATATTGTGATAAGGGGAGGAGGTGATCCTGCTCTCGGATCAAAGAATTTCACGGAAAATTATCAGGATTTTATCGGCAAGTGGATATCGGAAATAAAGAAACTTGGTATTACCAGGATAGACGGAAGAATTATTTCTGATGATTCGTACTATGATTATTTGCCAATTCCTGACAAATGGCTATGGGAAGATTCAGGTAATTATTATGGTGCCGGAGTATATGGACTATCAGTTTTTGACAATATGTACGAAATTCATTTTAAAACATCAGTTGATAGTACTCATCCTGTTATTACAGAGATAATTCCGAACGAATGCAAATTTGAATTAAAGAACCGGCTTATCGCTAACGGAACAACTGATAAAGGAAATGTATTTGCTGCCCCATACAGTAAAAACGGATGGATGGCAGGATCTATTCCCTCCAACAAGGAAGATTTCATTCTCAAAGCTTCAATTACTGATCCTCCCCTACTTCTGGCAAAAATTCTGAATGATAGACTTTTGGCTGAGGGCATAAAAATTTCAAAAGAACCGACAACTGCCAGATTAGAGCAGAAAAGCTTAATCGAACCAATTGTCCCGGTTACAGAAACGCTATCCCCACCATTGTCAGAAATCATAAAAGTGCTTAACCATGAGAGCATTAACTTATATGCAGAAACTTTGTTGAAAGAATTAGGAAAAAGGTACAAAAACAAAGGTTCAACATCGGAAGGAATTGCAGTTGTCAATGATTTTCTTCATAATGCCGGAATAAAAACAGAAGGCTTGTTTATAGAAGACGGAAGTGGTCTCTCCCCTCTCAATGCAATTAATTCCAGGGAATTGGTTAACTTATTGATTTACATGAAGAGAACCGGGAAATATTTTAAGGAATATTATGCATCTTTACCTTACGCGGGGGTAGAAGGTACTTTAAAAGGCTGGTTCATGGATCCTGTTTTTGATTCAAGACTTAAGGCAAAAAGTGGTTCGATGACAAGGGTTAGAAACTACGCAGGATATTTTGCTACAGTCTCAGAAAGAAATATGGTTTTCAGTATTATCGTTAATAATTACACAAGTCCTTCGAAGAATATTATTTCCGGAATAGAAAACATTCTCAAAGAAATAACAGTCACAAAGTAACTCATTATGAATAATAAATTAGCAATAAGAAAGTGTAAGGAATATGAACTTCATGAGGTTTTTGATATTATTTCTGAGATTTACAAAAAAACTGACGGACCGGATGTTATGGGGAAGCTTGTCCTGTTAAAACCAAATATTCTTACTGACGATGATCCTGCTAAATGCATCAGCACACATCCGGTTGTAGTTGAAGCTATGGTAAGGTTTCTTCAAGCTAATGGGGCAACCGTTTTTGTTGGGGATTCACCAGCTGTGCATACGCAGAAATTCAGAGGGGAGAAATCAGGTATTTATAAAGTATGTGAAACTACAGGAGCTACATGGGTTGATTTCACATTAAATCCAATAGAGAAAAAACTTAATAAGGGGAAGATAAAAATTGCTTCTATAATTGACAGAGTTGACCTTATAATTTCTATCCCAAAATTCAAAAATCATGAACTGGTTTACTTTACAGGAGCAATTAAAAACACACTTGGATTGGTACCGGGATTCAGCAAAGGGAAGCAACATGCGCTGCATCAGGACAGGAACGGATTCGGTGAATTTCTGGTTGACCTGACCGAGTTAAGAACTCCCGACTATTTTCTGATGGATGGGATAATGGGTATGGAAGGTCCCGGACCAGGAAGAGGATATCCTATTGAAATAGGTCTGTTACTTGGATCTACCAACCCATTAGCAATGGATATGATTGCCAGCCGGATAGCAGGATACGACCCCATGGTTGTACCAACAAACAGAACTGCTCTGTTTCGTAAACTGTGGCTTCAGTCAGAGGAAGATATTGAATATGACGGTCCTGAAATCAGCACAATTCTAAAAAATGGATTTAACAAGGTACCCATTTCGACAAACAATAATATTGCCCTTCAGTTTGTAATGAAAAGGATCCGGTTTCTAAGAAAGTTTGACAGAAGGCCGGTCTTTATACATGAAAATTGTACAGGGTGTCAGAAATGTGTAAATATTTGCCCTGTTAAGGCGATTGAACCACTTCCTACAAAAAAGACTCAGATTGTACTTACGGACAGCAAATGCATCAGGTGCTTCTGCTGCAGTGAGGTTTGTACAGATAATGCCGTTGAGATAAAAAGGAAAGTTTTCGGTGTATAAAGGAAATGCAATCCATTAACCTCAAAGAACGCTAAGTCGGCTCAGAGTACGCAAAGTAAAATCATTTTAAATATTTCTTAGCAACCTCTTCGGTTAAATGGAAGTTAAGACTGTATGAAGAATTAAAGATCTTGCAGATCAATCAGATATATCAAAGATGCTATTGCTGCACTACCCATCTGAAGTTCCCTGATATTCACCTTTTCAAAAGTATCATTTGCTGAGTGATGGTATGAAAAATACCTTTGAGTATCGGGCATAAAACCAATCTGCATGGCACCCATGGCTTTAAGAGGGGATATATCGGAACCGCCTCCACCCTTATCAAAATCTCTTATATTATATGGTACAAACCATGATGCCAGGGCCTGAAGCTTTTCAAGTTTTTGTCCGTCAGCATCAAATCCAAATCCACGGGGACTAGTTACCCCTCTGTCTGATTCAAGAGCTGCATAATGTATTTCACCTTTACGTTTAGCTTCTGTAGCATAAGCCTTTCCTCCTGTTCCTGACATTTCTTCATTCATGAACATGACAGCTCGTACTGTTCTTTTTGGTTTTATCCCAAGTTTCTTAAATATTCTGATCATTTCAATTGCCTGAACACAACCACCACCATCATCATGAGCTCCTTCTGCAATGTCCCAGGCATCAATATGACCTCCTACAGTAATATATTCATTGGGTTTAAGTGAACCACGAATTTCACCAATTACGTTGTATGAGAATGAGTCGGGAAAATTTTTACATGTGGAAACAAGACTGACTGAAAGTAAGGAATCAGCCTTCAGCCAACTGCTTAACATCTCCGCACCGATTGTAGATACAGCAACAGCAGGTATGGGATTAACATCAGTCTCATAATGAGTAACTCCTGTGTGAGGAAAATCATCAAGAGATTGTGTTGCTGACCTGACGATGACAGCAATTGCACCGAGCTTTGAAGCTTCTGAAGCGCCGGCAGTTCGTTGGTTCACAGCACCTGCATAACCTGCAAAGGAATTAATCAGTTTATTATCTGAGGGACGGTTATAAAACACAATTTTCCCCTCGATCCTATTTTTTCCTAAGGCCTTAAGTTCATCAAAGTCATGAACTTCAATTACTTTTGAAGTAACTCCTTTTTCAGAAGTTCCTACAGAAAGGCCTAGTGCGGTTATGGAAAGATCATGTTTCCCGTTTTTTGAAGATATCATTCTGCATTTCTCAGATCCTCTCTTCCATACAGGGATAGGAACTTTTTGCAACCAAACAGTGTCTGCTCCTGCGTTAATCAGCGCTTGTTTTGTAAACTCAATAGCCTTTTCTGCTTCCGGTGATCCTGCAATTCTGCCCTTCGTATTTTTACACAGGTATTCAAGGTTTTTATAAGCAGTACGATCAGTTAAAGCCTCATCAAAAATGGAAGTCAAAATTTTCGCAGGGTCCTGTGCAATAAGCTTAAAAGACAGCAGCACCAGAACAACTGAAACAGAAAGATTACGCACTCTATAACTTTTAGATATCAATCTTGGCGTATTTTGCATGAGTTTCAATAAACTCCCTTCTAGGAGGAACTTCATCACCCATGAGCATTGAGAATATATGATCTGACTCAGCAGCGTTTTCAATTGTGACCTGTCTCAGGGTTCTTGTTTCAGGGTTCATAGTTGTTGACCAGAGTTGTTCTGCATTCATCTCACCAAGACCTTTATACCGCTGAACTCCGACAGATGATTCTTTTCCCTGTCCCATTTCAGCTATAGCTGCGACACGTTCCTCTTCTGTCCAGCAATAACGCTCAGCTTTTCCCTTCTTGATAAGATAAAGAGGGGGGGTAGCAATATATATGTTTCCTCCTTTAATAAGATCAACCATATACCTGAAAAAGAAGGTCATGATAAGAGTTGTAATATGTGAACCATCGACATCAGCATCAGTCATGATAATGATTTTATGATAGCGGAGTTTTGAAATATTAAGAGCTTTACTATCTTCATCCGTTCCGATATTTACGCCAAGTGCAGTAAAAATATTTTTTATTTCCTCACTCTCATAGATCCTGTGCTGCATTGCTTTTTCAACATTCAAGATTTTACCTCTAAGGGGCAATATAGCCTGAAAACGACGATCACGTCCCTGTTTTGCAGTACCGCCTGCAGAGTCACCCTCAACCAGATATATCTCGCAAACAGCTGGATCTCTGTCAGCACAGTCGGCCAGTTTACCCGGAAGTCCAGATCCTGAAAGTACGCTCTTACGTTGAACCAGTTCTCTTGCTTTACGTGCTGCATGACGGGCAGTTGCAGCAAGAATTACTTTCTGAACAATAATCCTTGCATCTTTCGGATTTTCTTCGAGGTAATTGGTAAGCATCAGACTTACTGCCTGATCTACTGCCCCCATGACCTCTGAGTTACCAAGTTTTGTTTTTGTCTGACCTTCAAACTGAGGTTCCTGAACATTAACTGAAATAATAGCGGTAAGCCCTTCACGAAAATCGTCGCCGTTGATATCAAATTTCAGTTTTGATGTAGCACCTGAATCTTCAGCATACTTTTTAAGAGTACGGGTGAGTCCGCGTCTGAACCCAGCAAGGTGGGTACCACCTTCAATAGTGTTAATATTATTCACATACGAATGGACATTCTCGGAGAATGAGTTATTGTACTGAAGCGCTATTTCAACAGGGATCTCTGTCTTATCCCATGTTATATGAATTACCTTTTCGATTAATCTTTCACGGTTTGCGTCAAGATATTCGACAAACTCTTTAAGACCTTCTTTTGACTGAAACTCTTCATAACGCGGTTTTCCACCATTACCATCATCAATAATCTCTCTCATATCGATGATTGTGAGAAGTATTCCTTTGTTCAGGAATGCAAGTTCACGAAGACGGGCTGAAAGAATCTCAAAATTAAACTCTGTTGTCTGGAATATGGTTCCATCCGGTTTGAATGTAACAATTGTTCCTGACTTATCTGTAGTACCAATTTCTTCAACTTTGGTAACAGGTTTTCCCTTTTCATATTCCTGTTTAAATACTTTGCCTTCCCTCTTGATAACAACTGCCAGATGCTCGGAGAGGGCATTTACGCAGGATACACCAACACCATGAAGACCACCTGACACTTTGTACGAATCCTTGTCAAATTTACCGCCCGCGTGAAGAACTGTCATAACTACTTCTAGCGCTGATTTCTTCTCCTTCTCCATTATACCGGTTGGAATGCCCCTTCCATCATCAGTCACGGTTACTGAGCCGTTTTCATGAATGATAACCTCAATTTTGGAGCAATAACCTGCAAGCGCTTCATCAATTGAATTATCAACAACCTCATATACAAGATGATGTAATCCTTTTATCCCGATATCACCAATATACATTGCAGGTCTTTTACGTACAGCCTCAAGACCTTCAAGTACCTGAATATTATCTGCTGAATAATCAATACTATCCTGTAATTTTTTCGCGTTCTCGCTCTCGTTCTCACTCATTATTCCAATATTATTAAGTCAACATTTTTAAAACCCCAACTTCCCATATTCACAAATAATTCGATCAGAATCCCGGGCTCCCAGCCCGCGAAACCAACCTCACTTTATCTGCTATAAATTATTGATAATATGATTCTTAATTACCGTGGCAAATATACGGATTTAAAACGATTTTTTCCTTAATTATTTGTTAAAATTAATGAACAGTTTTCAATAAGAAATTAACAACTGAAATCAAAACAAAGTTCTCTATATGAGTGATTTCCTGGTAATTCACTCAAGATTCTGCTTCGTATCTACAGTAGGTTTGCCTCCCTGCTGAAGCAGAGGTCCTAAAGACTATAAGTAAACCCCAACATAAACAGCAACCTCTGGGATGGATAAAATGCCCATTCGTAATTGCGGTTGTATGATATGTTATCTAATTTTGTCCAGAGGGATAATATTTTTGAGTAACGGTACTCAGCTCTCAGGTCAAGATTGATATGAGCCGGGGCACCAAAATTATACAATGGGGGAACCTTAAAGATATCAGGATTAATAACGCCGAACTTTCTGGCGCCGATACCTGATAAATCAATCCCAATCAGAATTTTGTCTCTCAGGTTATATGTCAATCCAAGCTTTGCATCCCAATTAGGCATATTCCACGCAAAACTACTATTTGTGAGTGTATATTTATATAGATTTATATTCCCGTTATAAGATATTTTATCGGTAACAACTCCACTTACTTCACCATGAACCTGCAAAAGGTTCACATCCTCTGCCATAGCATCAAAGGTGTTCCCCATCATCAACAAGGCCGGGTAATCCATTGTGTAATAGAAGAGCATATTTTTAATGAGTGAATATTTTACCGATGCCAGGTAGTTTGCCCCTAATCCTGTATTTCCTTTCAGACCAGTTGTTACAATCAGTGAATGATCAGTACTCTGTTGTGTGAACAGGAATTCATCGGACCTTAAATACGGATTCTCGGAAAACATTTTAACAGGGTCATTCTTCTCAAGTTTTCCTGACAAACCGGCAAAAAAACTAACATACTTTGGAACTACGTTGAAACCGAAATTAATATCTGGGTAAAAATGAAAAGCAGAACCAATATATTCATCATATACTGCCTGAAAACCGATCTTGAAATTCCACTGTTCAGTCCTTTTTTTTATGAATGGACTGATTGAGGCAATACCAAATCCGGTCTTATTGAAAATAGTATCATTATGTTTGAAAAATTCATAGTCAATTCCTGAACCAATATAAAATCCATTGTAAGATTTAGCCATCATTCCTTTAAATCCTGCATTATGCTGATACAGCCTGCTTAAAGTGGATAAATAGTTGTAAAACACCTCGAACTTATATGAAAAATTTGTGGAATCGAGTGTCAATGAGGACAATGAAGCTTTTGCACCTGCACTGGAATAACCACGCCTGATATCTTTTTTTGCAGGAGAATAGCTTGAGGGTGCCGCGGGGTCGTAACCATAAGCATATCTGGTCTTCTGTGCAAAATCCAGAGAGCTTTCAAATACATTATTTCTAAAGAATTTCTTACCAAAAACCGATGCATCATTGTCCATATATCCTGCAAATCCTTTTCTATTAATCGGAAGCTCCACATAGCCATTTGAAGAAAAATGTCGGGCATACAAGCCTATTGCTCCCTTCTTTGACCGTTCATTGGTTATACTGATTTCAGCTAGAGGAGTGAGATAATTACCCAAACCAACATTAATAAAACTTTTATAAAGTTTCGGTAACGGATCGGAAAGTAATGCTGCTGCTTTAATGGGGCTCACAGTATATGCAGGCATGAAAGGCTCCGTATTTACTTCATAATGGAAATCGGGTGTAACTTTCAAAGTATCATTCATTTCAGGAAGAAAGCTCCTTTTTTTGACATCGGAAAGTGAAGGCTTATATGGATTGTAAAGGGTAACTTCCCTCTTAAGTCCGGCTTCCTGTTTCTTTTCCTGGGCTCTGGCCGGAATTAAACAAAAGAACAGGAGGAATGGTATAATAAGGTTTCTTTTTATCATGTCAAATCTGTATCTGATTCATTTTTCATTATCTGTAAATCATCAATTATGCTAACTATCGCACTATTTCTTTTCGTTCAGAGAATCCAGTTTGGTTTTCACTTCGTCAAGAATACCGTCATCGCTGATAGTATAATAATCTTTCAAACTCTGGAGTGTAGCGCGTGCCTGCAGAGTATCGCCTTTTTTTATGCTTATGTCAGCAAGAAGCAGGAACATTCTTGCCATCCAGAATTGATGGGGGGTATTCTTGTCGATAAACTCTGTGATAACTTTTTCAGCTTCAACTGTCATGTCCTTTTTATTTAATAATTCTGCGACCCTGTATTTTGATTCAGCACCTTCAATACTGGTAACCTCTGTTGCCACTTTCCTGAACTCTTTAAGTGCTTCATCAAAATTATTAAGACTATAGTTTGCTTTAGCGTTCATGAAGGTTGCCTCTCTCACTAACTCCTGGGGAATATTCGGGGAATTAATTATTTTTCCGGCAGCAACAATTGTCTTCTGTGCATCACCTGCCTGATAAGAAGATCTTAGCTGGCCTTTAAGAGCCAGTAACTTGTTTATATCATTTCCAGCAGCTTTCTCAAGCCGTATGTAATAATCTCCAGCCAGGTTATATTCTTCTTTGTCAAATAATATTGATGCTGCTGCTATAAGCGATTGTTCAAGGAATTGATTATTGGGTTCATTCGAAATATCTGCATATAACTTAAGGGCTTCCTCGTTATTTCCAGACGATTTCAGACACTCTGCCATATAAAACTTAGCATTCAAACGGAAACTGCCATTTGGAAACTGAACCATATAACTTTTAAAAATCTCAGTTGCTTTATCATATTTACCTGTCATGTACAGGTTTTCCGCTGAAGTATACAATAGAGAATCTTTTTCAGCCATGTTAACATCCCCATATCCATCAAGAGATTTTAAGTAAACGAAATAAGAATCTACATCATTTTTGTCGACATAAGTATTTCTTAATCCGGTGATTGCTGACCTTGCTTCAGGTGTTGATCTGTAATTTTCTATAACTTTTTTGTATTGTGTAATGGCTTTATCATTTTCTCCAAGGCTGTTATAAAGCAGACCAAGCTGAACTATTGAAGACGGAACAAACTGGCTGGTTGGATATGTTTCAATAATATTATTAAAATCAGCTTCCCCGTTTTTGTAATCTTTAATAACCAGATAAGCCCTTCCTCTCTCGAAGATAGCATTTGGAACATAAGATGATGCTGGATATTTCAGAGTAAGGGATGTCAGGATTTCCACCTTGCCTTTATTGTCATTCATCAGACCAAGAGAAAACCCTTTCTGGAACAGAGCATAATCAGCGTCGATATTACCGTACTCGATAACTTTATCATAATAGTTTATAGCCATGAGGTAATCGGTTGCCATGTAATAACAATCTGCTATTCTGTTCTTGGCATCAGCGAGAACCTCTGGTTTCACATTTGTAACACCACTTTCGAAAGTTTTGAAATTGCTTAGAGCATTTGTATAGTCTTTCAAATTAAAGAGTGAATAACCAAGGTTATATCTGACTAGGTTGTATTCACCTAAAAGCATGGAACCCGGGATGCCCATGAATAGCTCGTATTCGCTTTTAGCCTTGTCATAATCTGCAAGACGGTACCAGGCTTCGCCCCTCCAGTAAATGGCTCTTGACCTGATCGATCTGTTATACTTTTCGTATTTAAGAGATTTATCAAACAAGTCGATTGAAGCTTCAATCTCCATATTGTTAAACAATTCCAATCCTCTGAAAAATGCTACCCTCTGGTATGCTTCTTCAAGTCTGGCATCTTTATTACTTATCTTATCGAGAGAGGAAAGAGCAGCTTTGTAGTTTTTTATCTGTAAGAAAGTAGCTACCAGATAATCGTATGCTTCCTGTATCCTTTCTGAACCGGGGTAAAGGTCAATATATTCCTGAAAAGAGGCAATTGCCTCTCCGAAAGGAGAATATGCAAGTTCATAAGTCAGTTTTGCATAGTTGTAAAGTGACTCCTCCTTAATTTTCTTATCATTATTTAGTTTTGATGCTTCCCCGAAAGCTAATTGCGCGCGTTTTTTGTCGCCTTTCTGAAGATAGCAGTCTCCGAGAAGATTCCAGATGTTTTGACTTATAAGGTCACTTTGAGCGCCAATCTCCAGAAATATTTTAATTGCTTTATCTATTTCACCGGTTTTATAATAGCAATATCCCAGTTGATATTTATCCTCTCTTCCGCTCGCTTTTGCCCCGGCTGAATACTTCTCGAGATAAGTCAGGGCGTCCTTGTAATTTCCCTTATTATAATTTGCATCACCAATAAATCTGTATAGTTCTATAGCTCTCTCCTTCCCTGCTGATTTAAGAAGATCGGGAGCCATTTTAAGGATGCCATCATAATCTTTCTGAATATATAAAATCTGGACAATATAAAATGGAACTACACCTCCAAATGTTTCATCATTCTTCAATCGAAGGAATCCCTCCATTGCAGTCTGATACATTTTTTGTTCGTAAGCAATCTGCGAGAAATAATAAACTGCCGGCGGGGTATATTCTGTATCAATGTCCTTAATCTCTGAAAACATAAGAAGCGCCCTTGGTTTGTCACCGTTTATATAAAGTGAATATCCTAGTCTGAAAAAATATTCTGCCAGCTTATCCGATTCCAATTCCTGTCTGTTTACTAATTCATAATATTTTGCAGCTTTTTTAAAACTCTTGTTTTGATAAAAATAATCTCCAAGAGATAACCTTGCTAAGTTCAATCTTGGACTTTCGGGATGTGAGAAAATGTACATTATCATCCGGTACTCTGCATCAGGATTGAAAAGTTTTAATGCTGCACTGGCACTAAAGTATTGAGCTTCTGAAACCAGAATCTCATTTGATTTATCATCATTTTTAACAAAAGAATCAAACAGGCGAATTGCAGCAGGGTATTTCTCCTTAGAAAATAATTCCATGCCCCTGTTAAATTCAGAACCAAGTTCCCTGCCTGTAAATGGCACCTGCGAGAGAGCCTCAATTATAAAAATAAATAGAAAACTGAATATTGAAATGAGTTTATTTCTGTTCATAACTTATTTTTTTTAGCCTCAGTCAATCACACTGTATCTGCTCCTGAAATTATGAAGAAGAACGGAACATGTTAATTGTAAGCTATATATAATACTAATCAGGTTTTTTTAATTTGTCGTAAAATTACAACTTATAAACGCCGGCAAAAGGTCTTTATTACTGAATTTATCAACATCTAAATGTTAATTATCATTTCTTTCTTTATTTTGCAAAGTAAATATTGATATTACTTGTTGAATTACAACCTTTTTCTTTAATATAGTTCTTGAAAATCAATTATTTGCCCCTGCAGTAAAGGGAGTAATTGATTAAATACGGATATTTTATAAAATAAAAATGCAGGAAAATCTACCATTGGATGTAATTATCGAATTGACAAACTGCACTATATGGCAACAGGATCATCTTGTACTGTCTGATGTTAATCTAAGTGTCGGCAAAGGTGAATTTATTTACCTGGTTGGAAGGGTAGGCAGTGGAAAATCGAGTCTTATTAAAACTCTTAACGCTCAAATTCCTCTTAAGGAGGGAATTGGACTTGTAGCCGGATATAACCTTTCAAAATTAAAAAAGAGGGAGATCCCCTACCTTCGTAGAAAGATCGGAATAGTTTTTCAGGATTTTCAGTTGCTCATCGACAGATCGGTAATAGAAAATCTCGAATTTGTATTAAAGGCTACAGGGTGGAAAAACAAACAGGAGATCAGTACACGGATAGCTGAGGTTCTTGAGAAAGTAGGACTTGGATTAAAAGGATATAAAATGCCCCATCAGCTTTCAGGCGGAGAACAGCAGCGTGTAGTCATAGGAAGAGCCTTACTCAATGATCCTGAAATAATTCTTGCAGATGAGCCAACAGGGAATCTTGACCCGGAGACTTCAGAAGGTATTATAAGATTGCTCCAGGACATAAGTAAAACAGGCCGTGCAGTTGTTGTTGCCACTCACAATTATACTATGCTTAAAAAATTCTCTGCCCGAACCCTTAAATGTGACGAGGGCAGACTTATGCAAGTAAGTGATGATGAGGAAATGGAGCTATTGGTTTGATGGTGCAATGGCGCAAAGTCGCAAAGGCAAAAAGGTTCAACGGCTCAATGGCTCATCGGCTCAGGATTATTCTTCAATAATAAAAAGATCCCATGGCTTAAGGGTGAAGCTATCACCCTTGTTCAGAGTTTTATTTGTCAGCAGTTCAATTCCTTTATTGAAACTGTAAACTACCGGCTGTTCCTTGTCAGAGTAATTTAGATAGTACCTGATAGTTTTTCCCTGATCATTTATTCCGTATCTCATAACAACAGGATAGACTAATTGCTTTTCAAACGAAATTCCTGTCTCAAAAGCCTTATTTGAAATGATCTTTGATTGGATCTCATCTGACACAAGACATCCCTCATAGATAAAACTTCCTTTCCCGAATTTATTTTCGGTTATTGCAGGATACTTCCCAAAATCAGGATCATCGTAGGTAGCAATCGGTTTAGCTGTTTCTGGTATGATATATTCGATCCAATCCTTTACTCTGTTATTTTCCTCAGCAACTTTAAAAGGATTACCTGTAAGAGACAGTGGTTTCGCACTTGAAAATTCCTGGTAATAAAAACCGGCTGCTTCTCGGAGAGGTCCAGGTGCTTTAAGATGACGAACAACTGAGTTCTCATCACAAAATCCACTTTTAACCGACATTATAACATTCCCCCCTCCTTTTACAAATGCAGATATCTTATTTAGCAAATCATCACTAGCGATATATAATGGAGGAATAAGTAAAAGTTTATAGCCTTTAAAATCAGCATTTTCTGCCATCACAAAATCAACGCCGATATTTTGTCTGAAAGCTGCTGTATGCATCTGTCTTAATACCTCCATATATGCATTCCCATTTTTAAAAGGCATATAACTTATTCCAAAGTCAGATTCGCGGCTGTACAAAATTGCGGTTTCGTTTTTAATCTTAAGATTCACAAGTTTTGGTCCGATTTTCTGAAGCTCATGAGCTGTTTTGCTGACTTCATTATAGAACCTGTTTGGTTCCATGTCATGACCCAGAACTCCTTTCCAGTAAGTTTCCTGTCCATAATGTATTGAATGCCAGTGCCAGTATTCAACCATATTTGCACCGGAAGCAATATGAGAATAAACAAATAGTCTCCCCTGACCATCAAATGGAGGGTATTGCCCTTTTGAATCCCAACCTGTTGTCTGAGCATTGGTTTCAGTTATCAGATGATTTGTTTTCTTTACACTTCTGTAAAAATCATCAGCCCACATTACATCTTCTCCTTTGGCATCATTCTGACTACCATGATAAACATTTAACCCGGCCATATCGAGTTTCTTTGTGGCTTCGAGTTGATCGAGACTCGTCAGCCATGGCATGAAGTCGTGCATTACAAACTGATCGGGACGTCTGTACTCATCAATAATTGCAGCCTGCCATGATATAAAATCCGCAGGGATCTTCTGACCGTATCTGTCCCATTCCAGTTTATATGATGGGTTAGTGGCATTTTTCCTGGTTGGGAATTCATCCCAGTCGTTGAGTGTCATTCCCCAGTAGTTCAAACCCCATAATATATTCAGAGTATCTGTGGTTTTATATTTATGTTTCATATAATCAACAAATCCCCTTGAAAAATCATAGTTTGCGGCACCATAGGATGAAGTTTCATTGTCAACCTGGTATCCTATAATAGCAGGATTTTTTGCATAATGCTCCATCATTTTCCTTATGATCCTTTCACTAAAAAATAAATAGGTAGGGTTTGTTATATCAAAATTTTGCCTGATCCCATAACTGCTTTTTGATCCGTCGAGACGCTCAACAAATAAATCAGGATACTTTTTTGCCATCCAGGCCGGAATTGAATAAGTTGGTGTCCCAAGTATAACTTTGATACCGGCTTTATTCATCCTGTCTATAATACGGTCCATCCATGCAAATTCAAATCTTCCCTCCTCCGGTTCAAAAAGGCTCCATGTTGATTCACCCAAACGAACAACAGACAGTCCTGCATCCTGCATCATCTGAACATCCTTTTCAAGCCTTTCATAAGGCATATATTCATGGTAATAGGCTACACCATATAATATAGTACTGAACTTCTTTGGTTGAGCATTGAGTGATGCCATCAAGAATAAGAGCAACGGAACTGTCAATAATCTTTTCATTTTTATATAATTAATTTTACTAATGTATAAAAAGTAATACAAAGTTACAAAATCAAAGATGCAGGGTTCTGAATGCAAAATAAAACATTGAACATAAAAGCCGGGGATTATGTACAAATTAAAAAATATCGTATCTTTCTTCTTTAACAAAAGACAAGCAGATTAAACGCAAATATTTATAAATAAGTAGTTTTAACTAAATTTAAACACATGAAAACAATAATGAAATTTCAAATCCTGGCAATTTTACCGCTTTTTCTCTTAGCTACTGTTCTCACTCAGGCTCAGACATTAACTCCTGCAGAAAAGAAAGCAGCTGAGGTAAAGAAACTTGAAACGGCCCTTACTGTTGCGAAAAATAAGGTTGCTCTTAATGAAAAGCAGTTGAATAATGCAGATTCGCTGGTCAGCACCGGGAATAATCTTATTAAGGATGGAAAGTCAGAAACCAAGGCAGTTGAAACAGAACGCAAAGCTGTTGATAAAACATATAATACTGCAAAAAAACCGCTTCTTAAGCAATCAACATCAAAAGATAAAGACGAAGCCACTGCAGCCAAAGCTGATATTAAGGCACTTGATGCTCAATATAAAATAGATACCAAAGCTCTTGACGCACGATTAAAAGTCGCAACTAAAAAGTCAACCACAGGTACAGCTAATGTAACTAAAGGTAAAACAACTCAGAAGACTGCTAAGGATGCACTTAAGTTATCGCAAGCTTCATTAGATGCGGCTCAGGCTAAATATGATGCTGCAACAGGTGCAGGTGACGATTCACCAAAAGGGAAGAAAAAGAAATAGCTAATTAAGGTTGAGGTTAAGGTTGAGGTTAAGAGTTTTCAACCTCAACCTCAGCCCTAACCTTATTTTTCTGTTTACTACCTACTTCTTACTACCTACTACCTACTTTATTTGCTGTCAACCATAACCGGAAGATTCTTCCCGTTGGTCATGAAAATCAGTTTGGCATTCGGAGAAGCTGAAATAGCTTTAATCATTTCGTACTGCAATAATTTATCGCTAAGTCCTGTACTTAATATTTTCTGATAATCGGCAATACCCTGAGCTTCTACTCTTTTTCTTTCAGCTTCCTGTCTTTCTTTCTGAAGAACAAAAGTCATCTTCTGGGCATCCTGTTCAGCATTAATTTTTGATTCAATAGAGGCTTTTACAGATGCAGGTAAAGTAAGATTCCTTACTAAAAGCTGCTCAAGTAATAATCCACGTTCTTTAAAATTCACTTCAATTGATGAAAATATTTTTGCCTGAAACTCATCTCTTTTTGTTGAATACAATGCAACTGCATCGTAATATACAGCGTTATCCCTGATCTTTGTTCTGCAGATCGGACGAACGATAACATTCCTGTAATCAGTTCCAACCTCCTTAAGGATTCTCGGTGCCTCAGAAGGAACAACTTTATACAATACTGTAAGATCAACAACCACTTCAAGACCATCTGCTGATAAAACATGGATTGCATCGTCTCCCTGCTTTGCTCCTTCATCCTGAACGCCTGACATAGTATAATTTTCCGTCCTGGTATCGAACGTTACAACCTGTACCAATGGGTTGATAATATTCAATCCGCTTTCAAGAATATTATTGTTAACTTTTCCAAAAAGTTTCTGAACACCTACCTGACCAGGCTCAATCTGAACGACACACGCAATTGAAAATCCGATCAGAATCACCACAACACCAACGGTTCTGATTATCGTTTTATAGGTTCGCAATGGGGAATCAGGTCTGGCAGACACTATTCCGATAATAAGAATTATGATTCCAATAACTAATACTGACATAACTTAATTTTTTAATGGGTTAATAAAAGTATAATAATACACTACGAAGGTAATCAGAAAAACGATAATCATGTTATTGATTAATTAACAAATATTTAACATCCCCTATCCAACGCTAAGA
This sequence comes from Bacteroidota bacterium, assembly GCA_025350595.1. Taxonomy (GTDB): domain Bacteria; phylum Bacteroidota; class Bacteroidia; order Bacteroidales; family VadinHA17; genus LD21. Next base: position 27,250 of record JANXXP010000160.1, on the reverse strand, counting down.
AGAATTATACCGACCTTTGCAATATGAAAAGGCGTAGTAAAATTTTATTTAATATAATCCTTTTTCTGGCTGTTTTTTTCAATCTTGGAACAGATAAGCATTCCGATTTCAATGCTCAGCTTTATATCATTAGCACTTCAACCGGAGAGAATGACTGTGAACAAAATTACAGCCCGGAAAATGATTCCCCGAATTATGATCAGATTGACCAGAGTAACAGTTTTGCTTTAATCAGGCGGCCTGTTGGTCAAATACTTATCCCGGGCAACTGTCCTTTGGTTAAAGACATTATTTTTTGTGTCTGGCAGCCGCCAAAAATTTCCTGAGACTCTAATTTCTAATAACAGATTCTGCATTAGGCTAAAGCTAATGTTGAAATGATTTGTATTTATACAATACTATTTCAATTAATTAAACTTTCACCATTAAAACACACTATATGAATATATTAAGCCATTTCGAACATCCCGTAAAAAAGCAGAACAAAGAATATTTCGTTCATCTTGTCAGAGTAGCAAAAGCTGATGATATTGTCAGCCACCATGAATTGGAATTATTAATCAGGATTGGCAGAAAACTGGGGTTCACAGAACCGGAAATTAATTCACTTTTTGAAACAACAGGGAAGTCAGATTATATTCCACCTTATGAATTATCGAAACGTTTTGATCAGGTTTATGAAATTGTAAAGATGACGCTGGCAGATGGGTTAATAGATAAAAATGAGATGAGGTTGGCAAGCAGTTTTGCATTTAAATCGGGGTTTTGGGAAGATGAAATTCCAATCTTGTTAGTTAACTTAATACAAGGTATCAAAGAAGGGAAAGAGGAAGAAGAACTTTTTGAAGAATATAAATCCAAAAGGAAGCATTAAGAGGAGTCATTATTTCTCATTTACAAAATAATGGTATGAAAAGTTGGCTAAAAAGATTACATATCTGGAGTTTGCAATGGGCTAATACAAAATGGGGTGCATTGGCATTGTTTTTATGTGCTTTTGCCGATGCTTCCATTTTTGGATTACCAACCCCTGTACTTTTTTTGGCGTTGGTATTACTAAATATAAGCAAAGCATACTGGTATGTATTTATAGGAACCGTCGGTACGTTAGCTGGTGCTATTGCCGGATATTCAATAGGCCATTTTGCATGGTTAAATCATGAAGGACAATTTACAATGGTTGCTCAGTTTTTGTTTAATACTATTCCGGGTTTTTCTGAAGCAGGCTATGAAAAAATCCAAATGTTATACGAAAAATGGGACTATTGGATATTATTTGTTGCAGCAGCTCTTCCTCTTCCATTTAAAATATTCTCAGTCTCATCAGGGGTATTTGATGTTAACCTGCTTATCTTTTGCATTGTCACATTTTTAAGTCAGGGCTTAAAGTTCTTTCTGCTGGCCTTACTTACAATAAAGTCAGGCCTGGAAGTAAAAAAACTTTTTGAATATAACTGGAAACGAATAGCAATCATAGCAACAGCTGGTATTGCAATTGCGATTATTTTAATTAAAATATTCTGACAAGAATTACATTTTTTGAATAATTGAATTCAATAAATCATTGTTTAAGAAATCTGACAGGCCAGGGCAGTCTGTTTCGGAATATCCTGTAATAAGGAGTGTTGACGCTCCCGAATGATTTCATAAAAGAGGCAATGGAATGAATTGACGATCCGGAAAAATCGATAACAGTATCTTTACCTGCAAATTTTCTGATAAGTTCATTATAGACGTAATATCCGGTTTTCCTTTCATGACTATCAGGTGTATTGGCAAGGAGAATCATCGTCTTACGTTCCTCCGAAGTCAGAAAAAACAAGCCATAGATAAGTTTCTTATTTTCATTCAATACACCCAGAATTTTTCCCTTTTTATTACCAAGACAGTAGTTCATCAGGTTTTCGAGACGTGAATAATCACTCTTTTTTATCCCGCTTATTTCAGAACCCTTGTTATTAATGAAAAGATTTATCAGATCACCTGGTGAAATATCTTCAATAATTTCAGGCTTAAATTTCAATGATTGAAGAATGTTTCTTTTACAATTGCGGTTAAAGCCCTGATATAATAATTCATAAGATTTTGAAAGATCCAGTTCAAAGTCAGCTCGTTCAGTAACAATAAAATCCTTATGAATTACTTTCTGCCCAACACACAAATCAATAAGCTTAAAATCATCAGGGATCTTATCAAGAAATTTATTAATTTCATTTGGGTCGGTGTTATCACTACAACAGATTCCAAGCTGTTGGAGAAAGATAGGAGTCGCAATGTATTTTAGTCTGAAACGAACAGATACTGGCAACGGGAAGACTGAATGGTAATCCCCCTCAATCAATGCCTGCCAGCCTGGTGACATAATATCGAGAAACCATGAATATGGAAAAGGTTTAAATATTAGTGAGTTTTTTATACAGTTATCCCACTTTTCCTTGTCTATATCATGGTTCTCATGAAAAGCTATCATCAATTCTGGTTTTTGAGCATAAATTCAAAAACATCCCTCCACCCTATCCATTCCTTATTATCAAGCAATGAAGTATTATGCCAGATACTCACAAATAGTCCTCCAACTTTTTTGGTTTCACTTATAAGTTTTAATATGAGCTCTTTAGCTGCAGTAGGATCTATGTTTTTATAATCATATAAAGTAGCATCCATTACCTGAAAAGGGATAATTTTTAATGTAGTTTGTTTATCTTCCAGAACATCATAGAAATAGAATGGACGGGCTATTCCTGCTCTGAAACCCGGTTCATCAGGATAACCCATAGAATAATCTTCTGAGATTCCTGCTTTACAGATATCCCGGTATGATTGTGGCATAAACAACCTTATATAATGAAATCGGCTTATTATCACAGCTTTATCTGACATGGAATGAAGCCTTACTAATTCCTTTTTAATCTTTGAATAGTCTATGGCAGCATAAAAAGAAGGATGAAGACCTATTGTGAATTTTTCACTTATTGAATGGATCAGTTTTATGTATTCATCATTTTTCCATGAAGGATTTTTGTCGTATTGCGAATGATCGCCAACAGGAAAAAAGAACCGGACTTCTGCATTGTGTTTTTCTATGTTCTCTATAATATAATCAAAGACCTGATATGGATCTTTTTCTCCTTTTGCCATAGTATTGTATCTTTCAACCGCATGACCTTCATTACTGGTTATATCACGAAACAACCCTCCCAGAGATCTTATCAGACCTTTACCCAGATATGCAAAAGGCTGATCAGCGTCACTTGTCAGAAGTGCTTTATATTCATTGCGTTTAAAAGCAAGCGACTGAAACTTCTTCAGTAATGCCTTAGCCAATTCTTTTGCCCATTTATCAATTACAGGAATCCCGAGAAACCCATTTTTAAATGCTAAAGATGAAGAAGCCGGGAATCTTTCAAATTTATCAGGTTGAAAATCAAGATATTCTTCATACCTGCTTACAAGATAAAATGATGCAGCAAAAAGATCAAAAGGAATATCGGAATCGGATGATGAAGGGAAGAATACAGGAAGCGATTTCCATTCACTTACAATTATTCCCCTGGAAGCAATTCCGGTCTCAAATAACAGTGAATCAGGGCTGATTTTAAAGGAACCTTTTATATTTTCTGAGGAATAATTAATTACCGGGTTCTTACCAAGTTTACGCTTATCGGTAACGACTTCCCACGACAATCCAAGGATATCTCCAAGGATTATTCCTGCCACGTATCTGAGACGTGGAACATCCTCTTTTGCATAAATTCTTACCGGTCGGGAGTCCATAATTACAAATGTATGAATAATTTGATTATCTTTGCGCCCTAATTAACAAAGTGATTTCCAAGAAGCGTTCAATACATTTTGCCCAGACTGCATTTGAGTTCATTTCGGCCGGGATAACAAATCCATCGCGCTCCCGAAACCACATCATAAAAATAAATAATGATAAATTTTGAAGAAATGGGATTCACTCCCGGTATTCTGAAGGCTATTCAGGAACTCGGATTTGAACAACCCATGCCTGTACAGGAAAAAGTAATTCCACTTATGCTTGGAGATGGGGGTGATATTATCGCCCTGGCCCAGACAGGAACCGGTAAAACAGCAGCCTTTGGCCTGCCGCTGGTTCAGGCAACAGACACAGAAATCATCAGCACTCAGGCGCTGGTTCTTTGTCCTACACGCGAATTATGTATGCAGATCACCGGTGATCTGACTGATTATGCAAAATATACCGGGAAGCTGAAAATACTTGCTGTTTACGGAGGTGCAAGCATTGATAACCAGATTAGAGGTCTGAAAAAAGGGGTACATATTATTGTTGCTACTCCGGGAAGACTTATTGACCTGATCGGAAGAGGCGCAGCAAGATTAAATGCTGTTCATACGGTTATTCTCGATGAAGCTGACGAAATGCTCAATATGGGCTTCCTTGACAGTATTAATGAAATTCTTGAAGAAGTTCCCGATGGAAGAAGAACTCTGCTGTTTTCAGCTACGATGTCTTCTGAAATTGCCTCTATCGCAAGGAAGTACATGAATAAACCTGTTGAGATTACTATCGGCACAAAAAACTCATCGGCAGATAATGTGAGCCACGCTTATTATCTTGTCCACGCGAAAGATAAATATAAGGTATTGAAACGTATTGCTGACTTTGAACCCGATATTTATGGAATTGTATTTTGCCGTACCCGTATTGAAACACAGGAGGTAGCCTCAAAGCTTATCAACGACGGATATAATGCAGATGCTCTTCATGGCGACCTTTCGCAATCGCAGAGAGATGCTGTTATGAACAAATTCAGGGTGAGAAACCTCCAGCTTCTGGTTGCTACTGATGTTGCCGCAAGAGGTTTGGATGTTGACGATCTTACGCATGTTATTAACTACAGCCTGCCTGACGATATTGAAGTATACACGCACAGAAGCGGACGTACCGGAAGAGCAGGAAAAACAGGAATCTCAATTTCACTTGTTCATCTGAGAGAGAAGCATATTCTTCAGCAGATTGAGAGAAGAGTTAAAAAAACTTTCAAGGCAATCGCTATTCCAACAGGAACTGAAATATGTGGCAAACAGTTGTTCAACTGGGCAAATAAACTTCAGAATGCGGCAGCTGAACATCAGGAAATCGAAAAATTCTTACCTGAAATAAAAGAGAAATTAGCTGCTCTTGACAGAGAAGAGCTACTTAGAAGAGTAGTAACTCTCGAGTTCGACAGATTCCTTGACGATTACCGCATGGGCGGAGATATTATCTCTCCTGTTTCTGAAAAAGAAAGCACATTCAGCGGACGTTCGTCAGGCAGAAGAGGAGGAGGCGACAGGGAAGAATATCCTTCAAATTACACAAGATTATTCATAAACCTTGGAAAGACTGATGGCTTCTTCCCGGAACAACTTATTGAACTTGTAAACTCCAATACAAAAGGGAAAAAAGTACCAATCGGGAAGATTGATCTGTTAAAATCGTTCTCTTTCTTTGAGGTTGATCCTGCATATGCAGACGACTTAATTGCAGCCCTTAATGATGCAAAGTTCAATGACAGAAGAGTTGCTGTTGAGATTGCTCAGGCAAAAACAGACGGACCAAGAGGCGGATCTTCAGAAAGGAAACCTGCAAAATGGTCTGACAGGAAACCTGACAGAAGAAGTTCAGGAGGTTTCGAAAGAAGAACAGCTGAAAGTTCTGAAAGAAGAAGTTCAGGAGGTTCTGAAAGAAGATCCTACGGAGGTTCAGAAAACAAGAGCTCAGGATATAATAGAGAAAACAAAATCGGAAAAAAAGATAAGAAAAAATATAGCAGATAAATATTTTCCGCATAAATGAAATCCATTAACCGCAAAGAACGCTAAGAAATAGCGTTCTTTGCGGTTAAAAATAGAATTATGAATTTAAAATAGAGCCTCGTGTTGGTTCTTTTACTTTTATAGCAAGGAAGATCATTGAGATAATTGCCATTGTACCCCCAAATCCAAATGCAACAGTCCCTCCGTATCCGGGAATGACCTTATCGAAATAGCTGTAAAGAAATCCAAAAATAATACTTGCAGGAAGGGCACCTAATCCAATTGAAAAATTGAATAGTCCATAGGCTGTTCCCCTCTTCTCCTCCACTACCAGATCGGCAACAAATGCCTTTTCAGTACCTTCGGTAAACGCATAGAATAGGGCATATATTCCAAACAGAACAAAAGTTGCGACAACCTGTAATCCGGGTGATAAAAACACAATAAGCGCGAATGAGACATAGACGAAGGCGTAAATTCCCCATCCTATGTTTATTACAATTTTCCTCCCTATTTTATCGGAAAGCGAGCCCATTGGTGTTGAAAAGATTACCTTGATAATATGGAAAAAAGCCCAGACAAGCGGTAGGAAGAGAATATTGATCACTTTTGACTGAGATGCTTCATTTCCAAAATTTTGTAACATGGAATGAAGAGGAGTTATGCTTCTGACAATGTCCACAACAGCTCCGCTTTTCTGTATTGCCTCCTGCACTCTGAACAATAAAAAAGCATCCGATGAATTTCCAAGAGTAAAAAGAATCATTATCCACAGATAGGTTCGGAAATTTTTATCAAAACTCTTTAGTGAAAATGAAAGTGGTTTCCCGATCAGATTTTTTGGCGCTGCTTCCTTTACAAAAAACAGAAGGGTTAAAACTGTCAGGATTCCCGGTATTATTGCGAGAATGAAGGTCCATCTTAATGCAAGTACTGAATCGGTGATTTTAAAAACAATAAACAGGATTGAAAGGGTAAATATAGCCAGCAGTGGACCAATAACTGCTCCGACATGATCCATGGCACGTTCAAAACCAAATGCTCTTCCCCTTATACTTTCATCTACTGAAGAGGCAATCAACGCATCCCTGGGAGCTGTTCTTATCCCTTTTCCAACCCTGTCGAACATTCTGATTATAACTATCTCCCAGGCTGAGGCTACCAGTCCGGTTATTGGCCGTACTAATGAAGAAATTAAATACCCCAGAAACACAAGCAATTTTCTCTTCCCTATTTTATCTGAAATGATTCCACTAATCAATTTTAACATTGATGCTGTCGTCTCGGCAACACCCTCAATCACACCAAGTAAAACTGCACCAGAACCTAGTGCTGCGACAAAAACCGGTACAAGAGGATATATCATTTCCGAAGCAGCATCAGTGAATAGACTGACAATACCCAGCACAATAACTACTCCCGGAATACCTGTTTTTTTTGTCTTATACATTAACTTCTTCTTTCAGTGTAAAGTTGAATACGCACCCTTCGCCTGGCTTATTAGTACTAACGACCTTAACTTCGCCTCCGAGCTTTTGGATAATTCTCTTAACAATTTTCTCACTCTGGTTCTGAATTACCCCTATCATCTCAAGAGCTTCATCCCTTTTGTTTTCTAAAAGACTCACTTTGGCAAGTTCCGAAAAACCTACAACTGAACAGATCGGATTCTTAAGATCGTGAGCTACAGAACGGGCGTAAGCATCAAGATCAAGAATAAGCTTTTCTTTTTCAATAATTTCTATTTTTCTCCTGTTATTCGAATCTGAAATAGAATCAAGAATCATTTTTTTGGTTGTAATATCAGCTAAGGTTAAGATCCGGCCTATCAATCGTTGATTCTTATCATTTACCTTATGGCATTTTATTTCATAACTAGTCTGATTTGATTCAGCACCTAAACTAAATTCAAGATTAAAATCATTTTCAGATGAAAACTGACAAATCTTCACCCCAATTTCTAAAAGAACAATATCAACCTGCTTTCCAATGATATCCCGGGTAGTCATTTTTAGAATTTTAAAGAAAGCAGGATTTGCTTCAACTACTCTGTTTTCCGAATCCAGAATTATCATTCCGTCATTCAGATTATCGATTGCCTGTTTCCGGGCAGTAGGCATAATATTAAACATCCTTAACCAGTAAAGACTTATCGCAATTACAGCTCCACTAATAATAAATGCAATAGAGGTTGGATCGATGCCCTTAAATGGTGTTAGTTTAAAAATGTATGTGATGCTAGCGAAAAATGGCAATAATGTCCCTGCTACCAACAACCACAACTGAATTTTATAATTTGAAAAAACCTTAAAGGCGCCAATAAGCAGAACAAAAATCCCAATAGTAAGTGCGGAGTATTCATATATAACATTAACCCAAAACCATGGGCCATAGTAAAATATACACAGGTTGGTTCCTTCGGGAATAACAAGACTCGACCATAGGAGATGATGATATTGATTGGTTAAAGCTATTATGTTGGTCAAAACCGGAATAACCATCAGTATGGCAATCGTTTTCGGGGTCAGAAGACGGGTAAGATTTGTATAGGCAAATGCAAACAACAGAAACATTATTGCACTTATTGTAATTCCTATATATGAGATTCCGGCCCAGTGCATCTTCATAATTACATCAATGGAAGCAGCACCGAAAGCGTCGCCAACAGCCCAGATCGCACAGGATACCTCAAATACCATCAGGTAAATGGCTCCCTGGGAATTTCTCCTCTTCCAAAGGAACCATGCCAATCCAATTGCCAGAAGTGCAGAAATGAACCTTACATAACAAAGACCTGTAAAAATATAACTCATGAACTTAACCTACCTTTTCAAATAATCAATAAATAATACCTGAAGATAAGCTTTACCTGTTTTTTCGGCATCGACAGTATCTTTTCCCTCTTTAAGCACAAAGTTACTTAGTTTATGATCATATGCTACTTTTGAACTATCTGTTATAAAACCAAATCCTTCATTGAAAGTGTAAAATGTGACTGAATTTGATTTATCAGATAACAGGTCCTTACCAAGGGGAATAAATAAGCATATCCTCATAAATCCTTGCGCAATGATCAGCAACCATGATAACAAGAGTATTTTTCCACCACTCTTTTCCTTTCGCCCAATCAAGAAAAGAGCCAAATGACTTATCAGTATAATATATTGATTTTCTGTATTTTGTATACTGATCATTTCCTGCAAATACAGGCTCCATAGGGACTTCAAACGGCTCGTGACTCGAAAGGGTAAGCACTACTTTCAGGAAAGGTTCCGTGACTGTATTCATTGAATCTTCCAGAGTTTTAAATAATACATGATCGTGTACTCCCCATTTTGAATTATAATTTTCAGGACTAAAATTATTCTTTGTGATTATGCTACGGAAGCCAGTGCTTCTCCCGGAGTTTTAAGATACAGCATTGGAGTATAATCCATTCTGAAACCCCAATAGGAATAAAGACTAGCGTCAGAAACAACAATAATAGCAGAAAATACAAGCATCAAATATGTATACCATCTTAGAAAAAATCTATACCAGTTACCGTTAAAATATATTCCGGGAATGGCAAATAATAAAGGAACAAGCAAATAATAACCTGTTGTAGAAACATCAAGTTTGGAACCATGAACAAATGTTGCCAAAAGTTCCCCAAAGCTGTAATGAAAAGAATTATGGAATTGTAAAATAATCAAAAACAGTCTGGCAAAAATGAAAAATACCATCCAATAGACTATGTAAAAACTTAATGCTATGAGTCGCTTCCTCATGACTGTAAATCACTTGATACCACTTTGGCTGATTCATTGGAGTTTTTATAATACATCAGCAATGCAACAATTATGACTACTATTCCGGTGATTGTTAGCCATTCAGGTCTCTCACTCGGTACAAGAAGCCAGCTTAACATAGCTCCCACCCCGGGTATAATAAACTTCCAGAGATTAAGTTCGGAAACTTTCACTCCAGGGCGCTGAAGCAGTTTAAACCACAATGAAAATGCCGCAGCTGCCATAAAGCTTAACCATGATAAAATATACCAGTACTCTGCGGGTTTAGGACCGTGTGGAATACCCTCAATTGGCAAGGAGATTAAGTAAAGAATGACACCTCCGAGAAATAGAGAAGATGAGCTCAATACTAATGGATTTATCCCTTTACTTTTTAGTGATACAACTACATTACTTGTTGCAACTGATGCGTTGGCAAGAAGCAGCATAAATACTCCAAGAAGTTCAGATAAAGTTCCAAGCTTAAGAATCTGTCGTCCGGCACTAATAAGTACCACTCCTGATATGCCAAATACTATTGTAATAATTTTATTTCTGGTCAGCTTATCATTATCATGCATAAGCGAGGCAACCACTGCTGTTACCAATGGCTGGCATCCTACAATAACTGCTCCCAGAGCCCCCGGAACCAGATTTAGTCCATGATAGAATAACGCATAATTAATAACAGTCTGAAGGATTGAAACCCATGCAACTACCTTCCAGTGATCCAGTACCATCTTAATGTAGATTGCAGGTTTTACAGTAAAGGGCAGGATTATCAGTCCTGAAATAATAAAACGGATACCAGCAAAATGCAAAGGGGTATCATACTTCAAACCGAGCTTGATACTTGCATAAGCCGTTGACCACAATAAACAGGCTATTATAGCCCAAAATATAGTATTTCCCTTAGTGTACAATTAATATATTTTTGCTTGCAAATATCAGAAAAAAAAGATTCCGTTAAATGTAAGTGAATTTGAATTAAATTTAAATGTCAGGACTGCATAATATTTAATAGTTTTGTTTTATTCAACCTGTTAGTAATGACAATTGCAGAATATATTGCTAATCAATTATTTAGCTGCGGGGTAAGATATGTATTCGGCATCCCCGGAGGACCTTCAATCCCATATCTTGAGGCTTTCAGAGAAGCAGGGATAGAGTTCATTCTGACTTCAAACGAATCAGCTGCAGGGATTATGGCAGATGTAACGGCCAGACTTACAGGTGTTCCGGGAGTTTGTCATGCAACATACGGTCCGGGAGCAACAAATATTACTACCGGAATCGGAGGAGCGTTACTCGACAGATCTCCTGTTATCGTTTTTACCAGCGAGATGGCTGATAATATGTTGGGCAGAACAACCCAGATGAATATCAATCATCAGAAACTCTTTGAACCAGTTACAAAAGCAACATTCAGGATTAGCGCAGAAAACGCCGCTGAAGTTATGGAATCAGCTGTCAGACTTTGCCAGGAGAACTACCCTGGTCCCATTCATATCGGACTTCCTTCAGATATTTCCGGGATAACAATAAATACAGAATCAACGTCAGGTATACTAGCAGATAACCCATTTATCCATAATGATATACACAAGATAATTTCCCTGCTGGAGAAATCAAGGCATCCTATTTTTGCAATAGGACTTACAGCTGCCCGCCTTAATCTTCGAAATGAAATACTGGAATATCTTGATTATTGTAAAATTCCTGTCGTTATAACCCCAATGGCAAAAGGGTTAATACCTGAAGATCATCAATGTTATGCAGGCGTATTATTTCATTCCTTAAGCGATTATCTTGAAGACCTTTATGAAAAAACCGATCTGGTAATAGGGATAGGGTACGATCCGGTTGAATTTAACTATGAGTCGTGGATGCCAGATGTGCCTCTTGTACATTTCGATGTAAAAGAAACCGATATGCCAACAGGCAAAGCCATAACACAATATATCGGACCGGTGGATGAATGGTTTCGCATTCTTAAAAATCTGAATAACGATTCTCATTTATTTGAGCACGATCTCATAAAAGGGATCCGTGATGAGATGGCCTCTGTATTTAATGGATTTACAAACCATTTTGGTCCTGCAGCTGCGCTGAAAATTCTTCAGGAAGAACTACCCGAGGATATCATCCTTACTGCCGACGTCGGGTCACACCTGCATCTGATTGGGCAATTCTGGCAAACACATGGCAAAAGCAGAATAATAATGACGAACGGATGGTCGGGAATGGGATTTGGAATACCTGCTGCACTTGCGGCTCAGATAAATATCCCGGAGGCGACTGTGGTTTGTATTACCGGCGATGGAGGTTTTCTCATGATGGCCGGGGAGATACTTACGGCAAAAAGGTATAATCTTCCGGTAATAATTGTTGTTTTCTCCGATGGAGAGCTCAATCTGATCAAAGTAAAACAATCGTGGAAAAACCTTCCCCCATATGGAACAGTTCTGTACCATGGTGATCTTTTTGAATCTGATACATTTCTTGGAGTAAAGGTAATGCGGGCAGACTCGCATAATAGTATGAGAAAATCCATAATTGAAGCGCTTTCGGTTAACGAACCTGTGATTATAAACGCTGTTATTGACCCGGAAGATTATAATTGGCTGATTGTGCGCCGGTAACCAGGTGCCGGGTACTTGTTTCTGGATGCTGGGTAACCCAGCAACAAGCAACTAGCAACAATAACTAAATAGTATATTTAAAATCTTCTTTGAGAACCGAATAAATGCAGCTGTCTTTGACTATTCCGTTCTTGATTACATTTCTTCTCAGAGTAGCTTCCAGAGTAAATCCAGCTTTTTCAAGAGCTTTTCGTGAACCGGGATTATCTGCAAAAGGTTCAGCGTAAACCCTCACAACATCAAAATTATTTAAAGCGTATGAGGTTGCTGCTTTTATAGCTTTTGTAGCTATTCCTTTACCCCAGTGTTTCTCATCAAGGAAGTATCCTATCTCAAAATTTTTTCTGTAAATATCTGTTTTTGTAACAATGCCAATACTACCGACGATCACATTATCAAGCAGAATTGCAAAAAACCTGGGAGGAGTATTTTCAGATAAAATACTTTCCAACCAGATTTTCGCATCATTTAACGAATATGGAAAAGGGAACCCGTCCCGCAGATTGTCAGAAATATTTTTGTTATCAGCTATTAAAGCAAGCTTCCTGGCATCAGATTCTGACCAGGGTCTGAGAACTATCCCCTCAAAAACTATTTCCATTATATGTTTTAACTCTTCTTCTCTTTCTTTGGTTTCGGCTCAACAGCTACCTTTTCTTCTTTAACTTCTTTCTTTGCTTTCTCAGTCTTTGGCGCTTTTACAGTTGGTTTATCTTTAACAACAGCGGCTTCTTTAACCTGGGTAACTTCCTTTACTTCCTTTACTTCCTTTACCTCTTTTACCTCTTTTTTTTCTTTTACCGGCTTGGCTTCTTTATGTTCTTTAGGCTTGGTTACTTTCACAGGGGCAATTTCTGCTTTATCAGCTTTTTTACGGGGACGTCTTACTCCATAAGATCCCATAATTATTTTTCCTCTTCTTGATTTTTTATCACCTTTTCCCATATTCAATTCATTTTGATTAGTTTTTAAAACCCTTCTAAGGGGGAAGCAAAGTTAATAAAAATTCTTTAGTTTTTATTGAATATATTTGTCTAAACTATTAAACATTTATGACATACTGTGAATATATCAATACCATTTCAGGGGAAACTCATGACCTCCATAAAGAATATCATGACAATCATTATGGGTTCCCGATTGAATCAGATGATGAATTATTCGAGAGATTGATGTTTGAGATAAACCAGGCAGGGTTAAGCTGGATTCTGATCTTAAAGAAACAACATAACTTCAGAAAGGCATTTGACAATTTCAATGTTGAGAGGGTAGCAAGCTATAGCGACGATGATCTTCAGCGACTGATGAACGACCCCGGGATAATACGAAACAGGCTAAAGATTAACGCAGCTATAGAGAATGCTAAAAATATATTAGCTATCAGGAAAGAGGCAGGATCATTCAGGAATTGGCTTGATATGCATTCGGATAAAATAAACTCACTTGAAGGCTGGACGAAACTATTCCGTAAAACTTTCAGGTTTACAGGTGGAGAAATTGTTAACGAATTTCTGATGAGTACAGGCTATCTTCCTGGTGCTCATAGTCCTGACTGCCCAGTTTTTGAACAAATTAAACAAATAAAATTTACCAAATGAGGAGAGCTGACAGAGAGATCCAGGAAGTTTCTTTAATTGAAGAAATAATCTACAAAGCTGATGTATGCAGAGTTGCATTTGCAGACGAAAATGTACCATATATTGTCACAATGAATTTCGGGTACACTCCCAATCAGGAGCAGAAGCTTTATTTCCACTGTGCTAATGTTGGAAGAAAACTGGACATGATCAAAAAGAATAATTATGTCTGTTTTGAAATGGACACAGATCATGCTGTTTATGGAGGAGAAAAAGGTTGTGACTGGGGAATGAAATTCAGCAGTGTGGTTGGATATGGAAATATTTCAATTGTCACCGAAAGAGAAGCAAAAATTCAGGGTCTTAATTGCCTTATGGCACACTATGGAGGTGAAAAAAATTATTCTTACGACGAGAATGTACTTCTAAGGACAACTGTTCTTTGTCTTGAAATTAAAGAAATGACTGGAAAAAGAAAATAGCAAATTCTAAAAATATCTTCCTCATCCTACTGAACATCATTAGAATAATTATTTAAAATCATAAATAATATCTATGAAAAGAAAGCACATTTTCCCGGCAGCTCTCCTGGCAATTTTACTTATTGTCAGTTTTGCTTATACTTCGGATCCGCAAACAGGAGCCAGTGAACCCAAAATCATATTAACCCCTAAACCGGGTCCAGCACCCAAAATAAACGGAACAAAAATTTTTGGCGTACGGCCGGGATCTCCCTTCCTGTTTACAATCCCTGTCACTGGATTAAGGCCAATGAAATATGAAGTTTTGAATCTTCCAAATGGGCTGACATGTAATCCTGACAATGGTCAAATAACAGGAATTATTGAGACCCCGGGTGAGTATAATACAACTTTTAAGGTCACAAATAAACTTGGAACAACCCAAAGAAAATTCAAAATTGTTTGCGGCAACACCCTCGCCCTGACTCCCCACATGGGATGGAACAGCTGGTATGTTTGGGAAAACCATGTTACCGATAAAATAATGCGCGATGCCGCAGATGCCATGGTAACTTCCGGGATGATGGATCATGGATATATGTATGTAAATATTGACGATTGCTGGTCGGTTAAACCCGCATCAAAAGATTCAACACTTCTTGGTGAGCCAAGGGATAAAAACGGCATGATAAATTCAAATAAAAGATTTCCTGATATGAAGTCGCTAACTGATTATATTCATGCAAAGGGATTAAAAGCGGGCATTTACACATCTCCGGGCCCATTTACATGTGCAGGACATGTTTCAGCATACGGGTTTGAGGAACAGGATATTGCGAGATATGTGAATTGGGGTTACGATTTCCTTAAATATGACTGGTGTTCGTACAGCAATGTTGGCAGGAGAGATACACTTCCAGGATTACAAAAGCCTTATATTCTTGTCAGCACGATACTTAATAAACAGAAACGGGATATCGTATTAAATCTCTGTCAGTATGGCATGGGTGACGTATGGAAATGGGGTAAGAAGGTCGGTGGCAACAGCTGGAGAACTGCTGATGATCTGGGAGGCTCCTTTCAGGGAATAGGAACAGCTCTCTTCAGGGATGGATTTGATGTCTTCACCAAAGACAGCCTTCATCTTTACGGAGGTCCTGGCGGATGGAATGATCCTGATTATCTTCTCCTTGGCTACCTCAGCAACTGGAAAGGACAAACTGCTCCAACACCTTTAACTCCGAATGAACAGTACACCCAGGTATCTCTCTGGAGCATACAGTCAGCACCGTTCATTTTCAGTGGGGACATTACCCGCATGGATGATTTTACCCTCGGACTATTGACAAATGATGAAATAATTGAAGTTGATCAGGACCCGATGGGAAAACCAGGATATAGAGTTTCAAAGGAGGGTGATCTTGAAGTATGGATCAGACATTTGGAGGACGGATCAATTGCAGCAGGGCTGTTTAACCGCGGTGAAAATGAAGCAAAGATTACAGCAAAGTGGTCAGATTTAGGTATTTCAGGAAAACAGAGAGTCAGAGATATCTGGAGACAAAAAGACATCGGAAATTTCAACGAAAGCTACTCTGAAAAGGTGTCGAGGCATGGTGTGCTAATGATAAGATTGTGGCCATTGGCTAAATAATGACTAACTTGCAGTTTATATTAAGCGCAATATGCAAACATTAAATGATTTACGTCTGGCAGTTCTGATTGATGCCGACAATATACCCTACAGTAATGTCAAGGGGATGCTTGAAGAGATTGCAAAATACGGAACTCCGACCTTTAAAAGGATTTATGGCGACTGGACAAAACCAACAATTTCAGGATGGAAGTCAGTGCTGCTTGAAAATGCCATTACTCCAATTCAGCAATACAGTTACACAAAAGGGAAAAACTCCACCGACTCGGCTTTAATAATCGACGGGATGGATATTCTGTATTCAGGAAAAGTCGATGGCTTCTGTATTGTTTCCAGCGATAGTGATTTTACACGGCTCGCGACCCGGTTAAGGGAAGCAGGAATGAAAGTAATTGGGATCGGCGAGCGAAAAACACCTCATCCATTCATCGTTTCATGCGATAAATTCATCTATCTGGATATTATTGCATCATCTATCGTTGTACCTGAGGTTACCCATGAGATTAAAAAGAAGGGAAAAGTACTGGTTAAGAAGAAAAAAGTTGAAGAACCTGATCCTCAATCATCCACCCGAACTGTAAAAAGGCTCATAGCTGCATCAATAACCGATCTGGCGGATGACAATGGTTGGGCCTATCTTGGTGATGTTGGTAACCTTATCCTTAAAAAACAGCCTGACTTCGATCCACGTAATTTCGGATTTCCAAAACTTACACCTCTTATCAAATCGCTTGATTTTGAGATCGATGAAAGAGAGTCAGGCGTGAATCATGTGAAGCATATCTATATCAAAAACCGAAAGTAGTGTCATAGAGACAAATGGAATTGGACTAAACAATGCTAACTCAGTGAAACTCCTTGTCCTTCGTGGAAACAAAAGAAAGCAGACATATTTAAGAAATCTGTTTGTAAATTCCGACAAATCTGTCTCTTTTTGCGGCATTTATGCTATTTACAATGTCAAAAAGCATAAGTGATACAATATATTATGGCGAATTATTTTTAGTTTACAAAAATAAATTCGACCTTTGTACCTGTTTTATAAATACTTTAATAATCGAATTATGAACATTTACGTAGGAAGTCTTCATTTTAAAATGAGTGAAGCAGAATTAAAAGAAATCTTTGAAGAGTATGGCGAAGTAACATCCGCTAAAGTCATTATTGACAAATACTCAGGAAAAAGCAAAGGATTTGGTTTCGTTGAGATGCCGAATGATGCTGAAGCAAAAAAAGCTATCGAGGAATTAAACGGAGCTGAAGTTAGCGGTAGAAACATTATTGTTAATGAATCAATCGAAAGAACAGACAGAAAAAGTAATTTCAGAGGTGGCGATAACGACCGTAGAGGCGGCAGTGGCGGTGCCGGCGGAGGAAACAGAAGAGATAACTACAGGTAGGTAACAAAAATCTAAAACTATGAAAGGTACTGTTAAGTGGTATGACAGAGTAAAAGGGTTTGGATTCCTTCAGACAGAAGATGGCAAGGATATCTTTATTCACCGATCTGGTTTAGAAGTTTCCCACACCGACCTTGAGGCAGGCCAGTCAGTTGAGTTCGAAATTGAACAGAAAGAAAAAGGACCGGTTGCCGTCAAAGTTAAAAAAGTAGATTAATCTTACTCAAACTAATACCAAAAAGGCTGCAACTGAAATCTGCAGCCTTTTGCTTTATCAGGAACATTTAAGGTAAAAATATCATGGTGCTCTACACCTTGAATTTTTTTGCTTAATATTTTAGATGCAGAGCAACGTAATATCTTATTCTATCTTTTCTTTTGATCCTCTATTCTGTATTCAGGTTTTTCCTTCTGATCCTTTATCATCTCTTTTGGATCATCGAGGATAGGAGATTCTTTTAGCGAATTCCAGTCAAATTTTGCATCCAGCGGAGATAAGGCTTTCTGCGGATCGAATATCCTTAAATCGGGACCAAGAGCGGTATACGGAGTAAGATCAGGAACTCCTGTAAACATATCTGACAAATCAGTAGCACCTGCATCGTATTGATTAAGATATGGAAGTCCAAGAATATTCCAGTATGTTTTAAACAGACTCCCAAAACTGTAGTGAACCTTACTTACATAATCCTTCTTGGCATAGGGTGAAATAACCATTAATACGCTTCGGTGGGCATCAATATGGTCAACACCGTTTTGGGCATCATCTTCAGTAATAATGATTGCCATATTTTTCCAGTATGGCGTATGAGATAAAAATTCCACTACTCTTCCTACCGCCAGGTCATTATCAACCATATAACTTTCTCTGAACGGATAACCTGCTTCAGGTCTTTCACCTGCACCATGATCATTTGGAATGATTACAGTCAGCATCCGGGGCATAAGCTTCTCCTCTCCCATCCATTTCTCATTGAACTCCTTAATAAACTGGGTTACCCTGTACTGGTCAGGTATTGCCATATTGTATGTTGCATATTCTCTGGAGGTCCTGCTGAAAACCGGAGTTGGGACCGGATAGTTGGCAAACTGTTTAATTCCAGTCTTTTTAAAAGAATCATCATAAAAAGCAGGTTCAAACATTACACTGAAACCAAAATTATAAAAGTCAATTTTGTTCCGTTCAAGATGATCCCACATTGATCCCGATTCATTATAGTCTTCCGGATAAATAGCTCCGGCAGCTCCATTCATACCCAGACTTCCCGGAGCTTTGGAGGCGGGTTTATAATTTCTGTTCCCGCCATAGCTTGCAGGAGTGCAGGTCTCAACCCATTCATTCGGATACGTGTTTACCAACCACCTGTGTCCATCAGCGGAGACATCGGAATCAACATAAAAATTATCTCCAATAGCAAATTCAGCCGCCAGTTTAAGATGATTTGCCATTATAGTGGCGTCTTTAACCCAGGTTGTACCGGCTTTATTGGAAAAAGAAATATTACGACCATACCTTGCAATAGTTGAATCGCCAACTCCTTTCGTATGCTGACCAAATATCTCATCGTAAGTACGGTTCTCTTTAGATATGAAAACGATGTGCTTTATGGGAGACTCTTTCTGTCCGCCATAAAGAGGGATAGGATTATCATTACGGGTTTTTAATAACTCCTTAGCATTTTCCTTTTTAAAATTATTAGCCAGCACCTGATCCGTCATTTTTTTTAGTTCATTTTTTGTTGGGATCGGAATAACAGAAATTGTCCCTTTCATCAGATTTCCAATATAGGTTCCCTCTCCCCCTTCTTTAAAATCTTTCCCGCCATTTGGCCCGCTGCCATACCCTTTGGCATTCGTGACTATTATATTTCTTCCATCAGGTGATATCCTGAGTTTGGATGGAAACCAACCGGTAGGGATATGACCCGCAACATCAAATGAAGGCAGATCAATAACCCCAATAGCATTTATGCCTGCCTCAGCAACAAACAGTCGTTTTTCATCCGGAGAAACAGCCAGTCCGAAAGGGATTACTCCCCTGAAATGTTTTAATGTTTCATCAGGTTTTAAAAAGATCTCCTTAATAACAGAATCGGTTTTAACATCAATAACAGTAATATTATCATTGTTGCCGTTACTGGCAAAGACATAATCAGCAGTAGCTACAAGTGAATTCGGACTGGAGCCTCCAACGGCAGGAATACCCTCAACCATCTGGCCTACAATGTTTCCAGTTTTTATTCTTGCACTTACCTTTGGATTAGCAATATCTTCAATTGAAATAGCCCACACCGAGAAAGCTTTATCACTATTAGGATCACCAAGTCCGGGAATTACCATTGAATCCTTAACAATCCCATTCTTCATCTCGTCAGTGTTATATCCGAAAGCCGGAAAATCCAGAGCCTTCTTATAATCCTTTTTCTCTTCTATATTATCTATTTTACTGTACTGGAACATTCCTACATTTGCCACATAAACCTTTTTCTCATCCCGTGAAAGAGCAACGCCAAACGGATAACGGCCGACGGGAACAGAATTAATAACTTTCATTTTTCTGGTATCCACAATTACGACGCGAAAGTTCATCTGGTCTACAGCAAAAATGTATTTCCCGTCCTTTGTCATTGCCATATCGCCTATATAGCCATCGGGGCATTTGCTTCCATCTTCAGAAACAGAACAATCAACAGAGTCTTTTTTCGCTCCCGATAACAGATCAAAGGTAAGGATACAGTTACCCTGACCGCCGGCCACATATACCATGCTATTATCAGGAGAGATTGCCAATCCCATAAAGACCGATTCAAGTACACCTGCATCGTTTGAAAAACCAGGAGGAATCTGTTGAATCTGAGGGGCGACTGAATTTAAATTCCGTATAATTGATATTGAAAGAGGTTTTATCCCTGAATTGGCAGTTACAGCTATTTCCCCGTTGCTGCTTAGAGCCAGACCAAATGGATGGGGAGCAACGACAAGACTTTTCCCTGAAGGAGTAAGTAACCGACCATTAGGGATAACAGTTACACCGTCCTTATTTACAGAGGTATATAAACTTCCGGCTGGTGAGGAAAGAATGACTAGTTCATTTTTGTGATTTAAGCAGCCAGAGAAAACCAGGAAGGCAATAGTTATTAAAACCAGTAATCTGGACCAGTTCATATTACTAAATATCAGGTATATAACTTATTCAATCCAACTATTCCCTGATTTTTACCCCCAGGCCCCCCTGAAGGGGTTATACTGCATATATTATTAATATTCAAAATATTATAAACATTAGTCCCACCTAAGCGGGATTTGGGGTAATTCACGGAAAGGTAAAATTTAGCAGCAGGTCCTCACCTATACCAGTTTCCAACCTTTACGATATTGGTAGTGCATCAATTTTGTTGCAGCGCCATCAGTATCATCGATGAAGGTTTCTGTTTGTGGATTCCATTTGATAGTACGTTTCAATGCACATGCTATGTTTCCAAGAGTACATACTGTGCAGCTGCTGTGACCGATTTCAACGGTAACAACAGGATCTTTACGTGAACGTACTGACTCTACGAAATTGAGCTGGTGAGGAATTCTTGTTTCATAAGGTCCCTCAAAAGCAGTAGCGGATTTTGGAAGAGCAAATTTTTCATCAGATGATTTAAAAGATCCTCTTGAAACTTCAATCCATCCTTTTTCGCCCCAGAATTTGACACCTTTGGTTTTCCTCTCATCAAAAGGCTCGGAGGTCATAACAACTCCATTCGCATACTTATAAGAAATGAAATGTGTTCCGTCGTCAATAGGTGAAATTTCAACCGGACCATTCTTGTCCATGCCAAGACCCCATTGTGCTATATCGAACATGTGAGCGCCCCAGTCAGTTGTAAATCCTCCGCCCATCTCTTTGTACCAGCGCCATGCACCCCACAATTTTTCATTCTGATCAGGATCAAGTGTTATCGGAGGATCGAGCTGATTATTGAAATGAATCGGCATTGGAAGTGAGCCCAGCCATAAATCCCAGTTAAGATCAGCTGGAATTGGTTCCTCAGGAAGGTCGTATGGTTTAGGAGGATCACCAACGAATGCATTAACTTTTGTTATCTTGCCTAATGCTCCGTCCTGAACAAGTTTCACGGCGTGCTGAAATTCAGGAGATGATCTCTGCATACTACCAAGACCAAAGACTATTTTACTATCTCTTACTGCTTTTTTCAATTCCTGACCTTCTTTAATAGTAAAGGTCATTGGTTTCTCGAGATAGATATCCTTACCAGCCTTGCATGCTGCAATAGCGATCATTGCATGTGAGTGATCAGGAACTGCAATAACTACAGCATTGATATCTTTTCTGTCGAGGATGTCCTGATACTTCTCATAGGTATCTACTTTTGCTTCTTTTCCGGCTTTTGTATAGAAAGCTTTTACGCGTTTTTCAAAACGTTTCCGTTTAATTCCATATACATCGCAACCAGCTACAACTGTTACTCCGGGTATCTGAAGAAAACCATTCAGGAGAAACATTGCCTGTTGACCCATACCGATGAATCCAAGTTTAACTTCAGCGACAGACTCGCTTTTACCAAATGAAGTAAGACGTGGAAGTACCATAATACCTGCCATACCCGCAACTGAAAAGTTCAGGAACTGACGTCTTGATAATGATTTCTTTTGTTCTTTCATAGTTATAATTTTATAGTTAAATATGTTTTGGTTGGTAGTGATAAAAGTAAGAATTTTTTTATCACTCTAATGTATTTTTAAATTCAAGTTTAACTACAAGAACCGAATCAGAAAGTTCATTTGCAGGAAGATTCCTGAGTCTCAGATATTTCTTCTGTTCAAGATGATCACTCGGACTAAGATCTACAACACAATCAACAGGGTCGATACTTCTTTCGAGATGAAGGTCGGTATAATAATCCACAGTGCACAAACATACCGAAGCGCTTTTCGAAGAACCAGTCACGATCATCGCCGAAGCGCTTAATTTTTTGTGATTCATAATAAATATACAGCGCTGTCTTAAATTTAGATAGTGATTATGGTAAAATTAATGGAGCAGCGGCAAGAGTGCCGGCAACTTTTAGCATATCGCGTCTTTTCATAAATTCCTGATTTGTAAGTTCAAATATAGCAAATATCTGTTGTAAAGATATGCGGATGCAAAGGGAGAAAGGCTTGGACAAACCCAAAACAATAAACAAGAAACAATAGATTTGAGCTCTATTTTGGCTATTTATGAATAATTAATTATCTACATTTGCGTTAGTGTGGGTCTGATTATAGTTTCTGATGAAACAGATAAAGGAAAAGGTATTTATAATATTTATCATACTTCTGGGCAGTTGCATTTCCCAGTTTATTCCTGAAACCAAAGAGAGCCAGGAAATTCTGGTTGTTGAAGGCCTTTTAACAGATCAGAGGGGTTCAGGTATTATAAAACTTTCAAGCTCACTTCCGCTGGGAACAATCAGCAATGCGATACCTGTAAGCGGCAGTATAGTTACAATTTCTGATGATATGGGAACCTACTTCCAGCTATTTGAAACAGAACCGGGCACATACGTTTCACAATCATATATCCGGGGGGTAATAGGACGATTCTATACTCTGCATATCAAGACTAATACACCTTCATTTAATAAGAGTTTTAACTACGAATCACTTCCGATGGAAATGAAGCCGGTACCACCAATAGACAATATCTATTATGAAAAAGTTACAATTCCTGATAACAATAAATATGCGCTGCCTAAAGAGGGGTGCCAGATCTATTTAGATACACACGATCCTTCGAACCAGTGCAAATTCTACAGATGGGAATATGATGAGACCTGGGAGTTCAGGCTTCCGTACACTGTTCCCAATAATATATGCTGGGTTTCAGCAAATTCTGATAAGATCAATGTAAAAAGTACCACTGCTTTGGCAGAAGCAAGGATCGTGAAGTACCCTCTGAATTTTATTTCAAACACTACCGACCGTTTGAAAATAAAATACAGCGCTCTGGTGAAACAATATTCTTTAAATGAGGACGAATATCTTTATTGGGAAAAACTTAAGAGTCTATCCGAACAGGTTGGAGGTCTCTATGATCTGATACCATCATCTGTTTCAGGAAATCTTTTTTGCACATATGATCCTAGCCTGAAAGTCCTTGGTTATTTCAGCGTTTCAGCAGTTTCATCCAGCAGAATTTTCATCAAGGATAATTTTGCAGGTATAGTTAATCCTTACAATGCAGATGCCTGTGTTGCAGACACAATTTTTGACGGAGGTTTCATCCCAAACCTGAATACAACTACATGGGTTATTGTCGACAATTTTATGCCGTCATATAAAGTCATTACCTACTCCAAAGAATGTGCTGATTGTACGGTCCGTGGGACAAATCAGGAGCCGTATTTCTGGAGATACGGGAAATAAAGACAAAAGTAAGAAGTTGAGAAACGAAGTTTCGAAATCCCGCTTAAGGGTGTATAAAAGGAAAGAAGGTTTTTGCGTCTTTGCGCGAAATTTTAACTTTGTGTTCCCTAAAAACGTCCGAATATAGAGTACTTTTCTGTATTACAATAGATTGATGAATAGAGAAAGAGGCCGGGATTGTTAGTTTCCAGCTTTCTTTCCATATGAAGAACCGGATGATTTTTTTTGAGCTGAAGCAATTTACCGATTTTTACAGTAGCAGGAATAGCTTTTATCCTTTGTTCTCCTCCTGTTATCTCAACACGGTAATAATCACGAAGGATCTGAAAAAGAGACCTGTCTTCAAACTGCCTGGCAGTGATCCGGGGAAGGTTTAGGTTAGCAATAAAACTGATATCGTAAAAAATTGGCACATCATCAAGAAGTCTTACCCTTTCCATATAAATACAACCCGATTCATTTTCAAGGTCCGTCAGAGTAAACATAAAATCAGCGGGCCATGGCATTAATAAAGGCTTTACAATGATCTTTGTCTTGAGATTTCTGTCTCCTACTGCCGATGTAGTACCTGAAACTGAAAGTATACCAATCTCCCTCTGAAGATTATGGACTATACTCCCTTTTCCCTGATGTTTTCTTATGTATCCATCATTAGCAAGTGTACTAAGCGATTGCCGGACCGTTGGACGTGTCATTCCATACAACTGGCATAACTCATTCTCAGAAGGCAAGAGGTCACCTTCCTTGTAAACACCATCCTGAATGTGCTTTCTGAGGATCTCATAAAGACGGCGGTGCTGAGGTATGGTTTTCTGGAGAGACATAATAAAAAAGTAGGTAGTAAGTAGTATATAGTTTAAAGATAAATATTATGAATAAAATGTAAAAATAGTATTTTTTACTTGTAATTACAAGTTAAATGAACTATTTTTGTATGCTCCAATTTACCATGGAATTAAGATAACTTTATAAATTTATTGATTTACTTATGCTTACAAGTTGAGAAAAGACACACGACTCACGAAAAAAAAAATGAAGAATAAAACCGTGCGCCCTGCGTCGTAAGCCAACTTATAGAATAATTGAATCCAGGGTTAACCAGATAACTAATAAATAATACAAAATGGCAACAGCAGTAATAATGCCAAAGCAGGGGCAGTCGGTCGAGACCTGTATCATCACAAAATGGTTTAAGAATAAAGGTGAAAAAGTCTCTGTAGGGGATATCCTCTTTTCATACGAAACCGATAAGGCTGCATTCGATCTGGAATCAGCGGTTGAAGGTATACTTCTTGATATGTTTTTTGCAGAAGGAGCTGAAGTGCCTGTACTCGTAAATGTTGCAGTTATTGGGAAAAGCGGCGAAGAAACCCTTTCATTTCATCCAAACAATTCCCAATCATCACAAAATGAGGTTAAGGCTGAGGTTAAGGTTGAGACTAAAATTCAGACTGAGGTTGAGAATTTAATGCCAGTAGCAAATGGTAAAATGAGGATATCACCCAGGGCAAAGAAACTTGCAAAGGATAAAAATTTCAATTATAATGCCCTGCAAGGGTCCGGACCTAATGGAAGAATAATTACCAGCGATATTGATAGGGCTTTGTCAGGGGCCTCTGCCATCACAAGGATTGTTCAGACAACAGGTGCTGAATTTACTGAAGCACCTCTGAGTAATGTAAGAAAACTCATTTCAAAAGCTATGCATGATTCATTGCAGAACTCAGCACAGTTAACCCATCACATGAGCGCTGATGTACGTCATCTGCTCGAGGCCAGACAGAAAATCAAAAACGAAAAATCATCCGGTAAATCTCCTCAGGATATTACTCTGAACGATATGGTTTGCTGGTGTGTTATAAAAGCACTCCTGAAATTTCCTGAAGCAAACAGTCATTTTCTGGATGACCGGATTAAAACTTTCAATAAGGTTCATCTCGGACTGGCAGTTGATACTCCAAGAGGATTAATGGTTCCGGCAGTAAAGAATGCCAGCGATATGGATCTGGTGACATTATCGAAGGAACTCAAATCGCTTGCAGAATCATGCAGAAAAGGAAGTGTCAATCCAGAGCTGATTAAAAGTACTGCTGCCACCTTTACAGTATCAAATCTTGGAAACTATGGTGTTGAAATGTTTACCCCAGTAGTTAATCTTCCACAAGCAGGAATCCTAGGTGTATGCACAATTATTAGCCGTCCGGCCAACATGGGAAATGGCATCTTCGGTTTCGTTCCATACATCGGATTATCACTAACTTACGATCACAGGGCTATAGATGGAGGACCAGCTACACTTTTTCTGAAAGAGATTAAGGAGCAGATTGAAGGCTTCCGGTATTAGCCCCCTGCCCGCAAAAGGGGGTATAAGAAGTCCCCTTTAGGATATTCAGGGGCAGAAAGGAAGGATTGCTTCGCCTCCGCCAGTTGGCGGATCCACGCAATGACAACAAAAATTATTAAATAAAAGATATGCCAAAAAGTCAAAACATCAATCCGAAAGAGGTCAGAAAACCTAAATTTATTGAATTCGGGAAGATTCCGGTAAACCAGTATAACAAATCCATTGAAGAAGAAAAGAAGATTTTTACAAAGGAAGATTTTCTCAGAATTTATCACGATATGGTTGTTATAAGGGAATTTGAGACTATGCTCAACCTGATCAAGACGACCAATGAATATAATGGTATTCCATATAACCACCCCGGACCTGCTCACCTCTCCATTGGTCAGGAAGCAGCTGCTGTGGGAATGGCATATACTCTTGATGCAGATGATTATATCTTCGGATCGCACCGTAGTCATGGTGAGATTCTGGCAAAAGGATTATCTGCTATTCATCGTCTCGATGAGGATGCTCTTTATTCAGTTATGAAAAACTACTTCGGAGGATCAGCTCTGAAAGTTGTTGAAAAAGGATTTCAGGGGACAATTAAGGATCTTGCAGTAAACTTTCTTCTGTATGGTGCTCTTGCTGAAATATTTGCCCGCGAAAACGGATTCAATAAAGGGCTGGGGGGATCGATGCATGCCTTCTTCACTCCTTTCGGAATTTATCCTAACAATGCTATTGTTGGTGGTTCCGGAGACATCTCAGTAGGTGCAGCTCTTTATAAAAAGATCAATCGTAAACCGGGTATTATTGTTTGTAATATTGGCGATGCTTCAATGGGATGCGGTCCGGTTTGGGAAGGGATCACATTTGCTACAATGGATCAGTACAGGACTTTATGGGATGGAGAATACAGGGGAGGATTACCTTTGATATTCAACTTTATGATGTAACGAATTAATATAAATGAATCCATTTGGGCTACTTACAAAATACATTAACAAGGCTCATGATAGCTTCATTCCAGATAAAAAACAAATGACTTTAATGAAACCAAAATTTTTTACCCTTCTGCTACTTTCTGCTATTGGTTTGTCTTCGTGCCGAAAGGGCCAAAATGATCCAGGTATCAAAGACTATGACAATCAACAAATATTAAGTTACATTGCTAAAAATGGTCTAACTGATATGCAAAGGGATCTTAGCGGAGGTG